>JAKAAZ010000274.1 GCA_021802085.1 Acidobacteriota bacterium | reverse complement strand
CAAACTCAACTTCTCTGCGTCGCGCATGCGGATGTTCACTACCCAGCATGACCGACCCTTCAGGCTCATCTTGTGTTGGAATCAATACCGGCCTTCAGGCTCATCTTGTATTGGAAGAGAGTGTAAGTTGCCAAAAGAGAGCGATGCTGGATAGACTTTGGGTGAGCGCTCCACTGCGGTGTACGATGCGTCGACCGCGGTTTCTGCTGTCCTGTTGCCACTCGCGAAACTTTAGGAAAGCGTCCCACACGCCGGGATGCATCTTTGTGGAATCCGTCAGGTTGACCAGGTGTAGACGTGCTGTATGGAAGAATGTGCTGACCAGGAGATGCCTTGTGCGATTGATTCGTAACTTCCTCTGTCTCTCTCTTGCCGTTTTCTGCTTCGCTGCCTTCACCCGCACCCTTCGGGCCCAGCAACAGGCGACAGAAAATTTTGAGATGCCCCCGCCGCCGCACGTCAAGCAGGTTCATGTAAAACGTATTTTGGTGATTGGCGAGACCAAGGGCTTTGAACATGACTCTGTGTCGGCTGCCATGGTTGCCATCTACACGATGGGCCGCCAAAGCGGACTGTGGGACGCGACCTTGCGCACGGATACGGAACTGTTGACGAAGAAAACCCTCGGAAGAAATGCAAAAAATCTGGATTACTTCGATGCGATCGTCTTCGCCAGTACGACCGGCGAACTCGACATGGATGCGAGCCAGAAACAGGACATGATTTCCGCGATTCATGACGATGGTAAAGGATTTGTCGGTATTCACGCCGCGCTCGATACCAACTACACCTGGCCGGAGTACGGAGAGATGATCGGCGGCTGGTTCGACCAGCATCCGTGGGGAACGTTCGAAGCGCCGATCATCAACGAGGCTCCAGATTTCCCCGCGGTTCGCCATTTTCCCAAGGCCTTCGTAAAATACGACGAAATCTACCAACCGAAAGACTGGTCGCGAAGCAAAGTGAACGTTCTGCTTAGCCTAGATGCGAGCAAGCTCGACTATGCGAACAATCCACGCATTCATCGCGCCGATCATGATTTTCCAGTGGCCTGGTCGAAGATGTATGGCAAGGGCCGCGTCTTCTATTCCACGCTGGGCCATACCGAGGAAGCATGGCAGGATCCGGATATTCGTACGATGTATTTTGAAGCAATCAAGTGGGTGTTGGGCATGACTGAGGGCAGCGTTGCCTCGCATCCCAAACCAGCTATATCCGGTACAGACCACTGACCCGACGAAGAACTTCCGATGGTACTCAGGAAGCAGTTGCTCAGTTCTTTCATCTCTCATCCACATCGGTTCAACCACACGGCTGTTCTGGCTGACTAGGAGCGGGAATTCAGAACGATGAAAAAATTGCAAGCCATCGCATTCGCAGCAATCCTTGGAACCGTTTGCTATCAGACCAGGCGCCTGCCTATCTACGCGGCCTCTATACAAAGCTCGGCCCAGAATCGGCAGTCGGGTACGTCAACCGCGGCGACCGGAGCGAGACGCGACCGCCTACCCGGTGAAGACGCCGCAACTCCTTCCGGTCCTTCGCCTTCGAAGCCGAACATAGTGCAGGCTTATGCCTCTCCTCAAGCGGAAGCGGGCGCTTCGATATTCCAGCAGAACTGCGCATTTTGTCATGGCCGCGACGCCGGTGGAGGAGAGACTGGCCCCGATCTTACGCGATCTACCTTGGTGTCCGAGGATGTTGCCGGCAGCAAGATCTCCGAGGTCCTGCGCGATGGACGCCCCGATAAAGGAATGCCATCGTTCAATTTCTCTCCGTCGGAAGTCGCCAGCGTGGCCGCATTCATTCATTGGGAGAGAATTCAGGCGCAATCGCAGAATGGAAAACGCCGCGGTGTCGTGGTCGCCGATCTTCAAACCGGCAACGCGGCAGCCGGCCAGCAGTATTTCCAGGGTGCCGGCGGCTGCGCTTCGTGCCACTCACCTGCTGGAGATCTCGCCGGCGTAGCATCGCGCTATCAGGGACTGCAACTGGAAGAGCGCATGCTCTACCCCAAAGGCACAAAGAGTACAGTCACTGTTACAGTAGCGTCCGGCAAGAAAATAACCGGAACTCTCGCCTATCGGGATGAGTTCACCATCGGGTTAATCGATGCGGATGGAATGTATCATTCCTGGCCAGTGGGCAGCATTCGGTATTCCATCTCGTCACCCGTAGATGCGCATGTGGCTCTGTTTAGCAAATACACCGACGCGGATATCCATAACCTGATGGCATATCTGCAAACGCTGAAGTAGAGCGCCTGGATTCCCATTGACGCCACGTACGAAAAGGTCCCGGATCACTATGAAGTTTCTGAAGAACGCTTTCTTTGTTTCCGCCAGTCTGCTGATCGCGTCGATCCAGTTTCCCTCCGCGCTGCAGGCGCAGGGAGTCGACCAGTCGATGTTGCTGCATCCGCCCGCGAACGCGTGGCCCAGTTATCACGGCGACTATTCTGGAAGACGGCATAGCAACCTGACGCAAATCAACCGCCAGAATGTCGGGGATCTCAGCTTAGCGTGGGCCTTCCAGACTCGACAGACAGCTTCGCTGAAATCATCGCCGCTGCTGGTGGACGGTATCTTGTATTTTACGGTGCCGGAAAATATATGGGCCGTGGATGCGCGCTCGGGCCATATGATATGGCATTACGTCAACCCTCCCACCAAGGGCGATCATATCGGCAATCGCGGTGTCGGCATGTACAAGGAGTGGCTGTACTTCATGACGCCCGATGGCCACCTGCTCTCGCTCAATGCAAAGGACGGCACGGTGCGCTGGAGGGTGGAAGTCGCCGATGTGAATCAGGGCTACTGGACAACCATGGCGCCATTGGTTGTCGGTGACCACGTGATTGTTGGCGTCTCGGGAGATTTCGACAATCTCACGGGCTATCTTCGCTCGGTCGATCCAGATACAGGCAAGACGCAATGGCAATGGAACAGCACGCCGCCTGTGGGAACACCGCACGCCACCACGGGAGGCATGACGTGGATGACCGGGACTTATGATCCGGAATTGAATCTGATCTACTGGGGAACGGGAAATCCGACGCCGGTTCTGAATGGTTCCACGCGTCCCGGCAATGACCTGTACACATGCAGCATCGTGGCGGTCAATCCGGATACAGGCAAGCTGGCGTGGGGTTTTCAGATATCGCCGCACGATACCCATGACTGGGATGCAGTGGAGATTCCTGTTCTGGTCGACGGAGATTTCAATGGACATCCCCGAAAGATGGTCATGCAGGCATCGCGCAATGGGTACTTCGCCGTTCTCGATCGCACCAACGGCAAGGCGCTTCTCACGGTTCCGTTTGGGCCGGTGAATTGGTCGCTGGGAGTCAACAAGCAGGGCAACCCGATTCCCAATCCAGACAAGGAACCTGCGCCCGACGGCCGTTTGGTCGCGCCCGACGAAGGGGGTGTGACCAATTTCCGATCGCCCAGCTTCGACCCGAAGACGGGATTGTTTATTGTCGATGCCCATCCCAGTTACAGCCTTTACTTCGCAAAACCCGCCGATGGCAATTACGGCTGGGCCGGCGCGGACTATAGCCTGTGGGGGAAAGGTGTCCTGGAGGCGATCGACTACAAGACGGGAAAGATTCGCTGGACCCATGAAGCCGGTGAGAACGGCGACGGCGCGGGCGTGCTCACCACAGACTCCGGCATCACCTTTACCGGTGATGGAAACGGAAACGTTCTTGCGCTCGATACAGCGACCGGTAAGACTCTGTGGCACGCGGGCACGGGCGCGCGCATCGAGAGCTCGCCGACTACGTACGAACTCGACGGACGTCAGTATGTTTTGACGGGGAGCGGCTCGGTCTTGTTTGCGTGGGCACTCCCGGCTTCTTCTATCGACCACCATGGCCGCGCTTCTTCCGCGCGCTAGAGCGGATTGACAGTAGGTGTAGTTATTTGTGAAAGGGAGTCATTCTGAACCCTTCGGCTACGCTCAGGGCAGGCTCCGCGCAGCGGAGTGAAGAATCCAGAC
>JAKAAZ010000037.1 GCA_021802085.1 Acidobacteriota bacterium | reverse complement strand
GAGCGAGAGCACGTCCTGCTCGGCGGTTTCCGCGTTCATCGCAATCAGAACGTCAATGTCCGTCTTCCGCGCCACCCATCCGTGCTTGCTGACCCGGATGGTGTACCAGGTGGGAAGTCCCGCGATATTGGAGGGAAAAAGATTCTTCCCTCCCACGGGAACACCCATCCGAAAAATGCTGCGGAGCAGGACGTTGTTGGCGGATTGCGAACCGGAACCGTTGACGGTGGCAATCTGGATGGAGAAATCGTTGACAATCTGCAGGATGCCACTGGCAGGGCCCGACGTTGGCTGGCTCTGCACCAAAAGATCACTGGTGGTCATGGTAAAAATAAATTCCTTCCATGTTGGGGGATATTTTCATCGGTAAGTCCACGAAATTTTCAGGCCGCCGGAGTCTCATGTCAAATCATTCGATCGGGGTTCGTGCCGCGGTTGCGAGACCTGGTCGTTTCCGGGAAATCTCTCTACCGCTCCACCTCGTTGTATTGTAGTCCAGCCTCACCGGGGGCATATTGGACATGGCTTTATGAACCTGCCGTATCTGGAACATACACAATCCCATAAGCATCCGGCCTGCGTGCAATCGACCCGGCTGTTCGACGGAGCGTTCTTCTCCTGTACCCGCCAATCTTCCGCCCCTATGGCAGCCCCCCACGCTAAAAACCCGCCGGACGCAAAGTGTAACTGCTCAGCGTCTTGATGTAGTTGCCGCGTTCCAGTGGGGAGGGATCGGGGACCGAGCGGCGGCTCAGGCTGCCGCGCATCTGGTCGATCGATCGATACTCGTGTTCTTCCATCCAGTCCACCATGTCGACCTGGATGCTGGTCAGTTGCACGACACCCCGCGCCAGCAGTTCGGAAACGGTCATCGCAACCTGCGCGCCAGCCATAACGGCCTTCAAAACGTCTTCCGCGCTGTGGACTCCGCCGGTCACCGCCAGCGCCGCCCGCACGTTGCCGTAGAGAATCGCAATCCAATGCAGTCGAAGCAACAATTCCTCCGGCCGGCTCAGCGTAAGCCGAGGAATGACATCCAGATTTTCGATATCGAAGTCGGGCTGATAAAAACGATTGAACAACACCAGCGCGTCGGCCCCGGCCTCATCGATTTGACGTGCCAGGTGCGGAATGCTGGTGTATTGCGAAGAAAGTTTTACCGCGATCGGCAGTTGCGTGTGTTGTTTTACCTGGCGCACCAGCTCCACAATTCCCTGTTCGACGGCGAGGCTGGACACAAAAGGATCCGTCACCAGCGAATAGGTATTCAGTTCGAGAGCGTCCGCGCCGGCCTGTTCGATCTCCTTGGCAAAGCGCACCCACCCCCCGGCCGTAGCCCCATTCAGACTCGCGATAATGGGAAAACTGCACCGGCTCTTGGCGCCGCGAAGCAGGCCGAGATAGGAATCCTGTCCCTGGCGATAATCCTCATACGCCGGGAAGTAGCTGAGCGACTCGGCGAAGGATTCCGTCCCGCGAGAGATATCGCGATCGAGGGCATTGCTTTCCAGCGTCAACTGCTCCTCGAAGATCGACGGCAACACCACAGCGGCAGCCCCGGCATCTTCCAGGCGCAGAATGTTCTCCACGGATTCCGTCAGCGGCGAGGACGAAACCACCAGCGGATTCTTCAGTTTCAGGCCGAGATACTCGGTGCTTAGATCCATCATTTCCCGTCCTTGCCTTTTCCCAGCGCCACCACTTCGCCTTCTTGTTCCGGCGGAGCGATATTCGGACTGGTGCCGCGTCCGGCCATAGCGGCCCGTCCGGAGTAGACACGCCATTCCCGCTCAACATCTTCCTGCGCTTCCAGCAGGAGTTTCTTCGCCACGTCCGGATGGCTGTGCGCCAGCATGGTGTACCGCGCCTCATGATAGCTGTATTCCTTCAGTGGTATCGACGGCGCTCTGGAGTCGAGCTGGAAGGGGTTCTTCCCGTCCTCGCGCAGTGCCGGGTTGTACCGCATCAACGGCCAGTAGCCGGAGAGCACCGCATTTTTCTGCTGCTCCATCCCGTAGGCAAGATCGTAGCCGTGGGCAATGCAGTGGCTGTAGGCCAGAATGAGCGCCGGGCCGTTGTAAGCTTCCGCTTCCTGGAACGCCTTGACAGTTTGCGCGTCGCTGCCGCCCATCGCCACCCGGGCCACGTAGACCGAGCCGTAGGCGACGGCTTCCATCGCAAGATCTTTCTTGGCGTTGGTCTTGCCTCCGGCGGCAAACTTGGCCACCGCGCCGCGCGGCGTGGCCTTCGACATCTGCCCGCCCGTATTCGAGTACGTCTCGGTGTCCAGCACCAACACCTTGACGTTTTGCCCGGAGCCGAGTACATGGTCGAGCCCGCCAAAGCCGATATCGTACGCCCAGCCGTCACCGCCGATCATCCACACGCTCTTGCGCACCAGCGAGTCGGCAATGGCCAGCAGGCTGCGCACGTCGGAGGAATCGATGAAGTCGCGCAGCGATTCGCTTTCCAGCAGTTCTTCCTCGGACAGGCTGTGCGTGTTTCGTAAATCAGCCACGGCCAGCCTTTCCCGGACCAGCCGGACCCGCTCCCGCTGCGCCTCGATCTCCGGTTCCGTCGATTGCTTCGCCGTCAAAACAGCCGTCACCAGCACCTCGCCAACGATGGGAGCCAGCCGTTGCAGCAGCAGCTCCGCATGGGCCTTCTGCTGATCCAGCGCCAGCCGCATTCCCAGGCCAAACTCGGCATTGTCTTCAAACAAGGAGTTGGACCACGTTGGACCGCGCCCGCTCTTGTTCACCGTGTAGGGCGTCGTCGGCAGGTTGCCGCCATAGATGGAAGAGCACCCGGTTGCATTCGCGATGTAGAGCCGATCGCCAAACAGTTGCGTCAGCAGCTTGATATACGGCGTTTCGCCGCAACCGGCGCACGCGCCGGAGAACTCAAAGAGCGGATCGAGCAGTTGAATGTCTTTGACCTGGGTATGGGCGAGACGGCTGCGGTCCACCGAAGGCAGCGACTCGAAGAAGTTCCAGTTCATCACTTCGCTTTCGCGCAGCGGCGCCTGCATCTCCATGTTGATGGCCTTGTGCTTGGCTTCGCTCTTGCTCTTGACCGGGCAAACCTCGACGCAAAGCGTGCAGCCTGTGCAGTCTTCCGGCGCCACCTGCAACGTGTACAGTTCCTGTTCCATGCCGCGCCATTTCGGGTTGGCGCTCTTGAACGTCGAAGGCGCCTGGCTCAGCATGTGCTGGTCATACACTTTGGCGCGGATCACCGCATGGGGGCAAACCAGCACGCATTTGCCGCACTGGATGCAAAGCTCCTGGTCCCAGACGGGAATCATCTGCGCGATATTGCGCTTCTCCCACTGCGCCGTGCCGGTGGGGAAGGTGCCGCCGGGCGGCAGCGCGCTGACCGGCAATCCATCGCCGTGACCGGATGCGATCGCGCCCAGAATGTCACGCACAAAGCTCGGCGCGGCTGCCGGAATGATGGGGAGAATGTCGAACGACGCCGTCACCTTCTCCGGAAGCGTAACCGGATGCAGATGGGCGATGGCGGCATCGACCGCCGCGTAGTTCTGCTGTACCACCGCATCGCCGCGTTTGCCGTAGGTCTTCTGGATCGCCTTCTTGATCTGATGGATCGCCTCATCGCTGGGAAGCACGCCGCTGATGGCGAAAAAGCAGGTCTGCATAATGGTGTTGATGCGGTTGCCCATGTGGGCCTCCCGCGCCACGGTATAGCCGTCAATCACGTAGAACTTGAGTTTCTTTTTGAGGATCGTCTCCTGCGCCGTCCGCGGCAGATGCTGCCAGATTTCATCCGGACCGTAGGGAGCATTCAGCAGGAAAACCGCGCCTGGAGCGGCCGCTTCCAGAACATTCACCCGCTCCAGAAACGAGAATTGATGGCAGGCCACAAAATTCGCCTTGCTGATCAGATACGTGGAGCGAATCGGGTCCGGGCCAAAGCGCAGGTGCGAGGTCGTCACCGAGCCGGACTTCTTCGAGTCGTAGACAAAATATCCCTGCGCGTAATTCGGCGTCTCCTGGCCAATAATTTTGATCGAATTCTTATTCGCTCCCACCGTTCCGTCGGAACCGAGTCCGTAGAACAGGGCGCGCACGGTGCGCGGATCTTCGGTCGAGAAATCGGGATCGTACGCAAGGCTGGTGTGGGTCACGTCGTCCTCGATCCCAACCGTGAAATGGTTCTTCAGGCGCGGCTTTTTCAATTCGTCAAAGACGCCCTTCACCATGGCCGGGGTGAATTCTTTGGAAGAAAGACCATACCGTCCGCCGATAATGCGGGGCTGCTGGGCAAACGGCGCGATGCCGCTCGAGAACGCTTCGCTGAAGGCAGTCACGACATCCTGATACAGCGGTTCGCCCAACGCGCCGGGCTCCTTGGCTCGATCCAGCACGGCGATCGACCGCACCGTTTTCGGCAGCGCGGCCAGAAACGCCTCGGCGGCAAATGGCCGGTACAGATGCACTTTCAGCAGGCCAAGTTTTTCGCCTTGCTGGTTCAGGTGGTCGATGGTCTCTTCCACCGCGCCCGCGCCCGATCCCATCAGAATTATGACGCGATCGGCGTCCGGAGCGCCGATATAATCGAACAAGTGATAGCTGCGCCCAGTCTGCTCGGCAAACCGGTCCATCACATCCTGCACGATGGTGGGGCAGGCCAGATAAAAAGGATTGCAGGCCTCGCGGGCCTGGAAAAATACGTCGGGATTCTGCGCCGTCCCGCGGAGAATCGGCCGGTCGGAACTGAGCGCGCGCTCCCGATGCGCGGAAATATATTTCTCTTCCAGCAGCGCCAGGATCGTCTCATCGGAGATGGCAGTCGCTTTGTTGATCTCGTGCGACGTGCGAAAACCGTCAAAGAAATGGAGGAATGGAATGCGCGCTTCCAGCGTGGCCAGATGGGCGACCAAAGCCATGTCGCCGGCCTCCTGCACGGAATTCGAGGAAAGCATCGCATAGCCGGTGGAGCGGCAGGCCATCACGTCCGAGTGATCGCCAAAGATCGAAAGCGCGTGCGTGGCCAGAGTGCGGGCCGTGACATGAATGACGTTCGAGGTCAGTTCGCCTGCGATCTTGTACATATTGGGGATCATCAGCAGCAGCCCTTGCGAGGCGGTGAAAGTGGTGCTGAAAGCCCCCGCCTGCAGCGCGCCGTGCATCGCCCCGGCGGCTCCGCCTTCGCTCTGCAATTCTGCAACCACGGGGATCGAGCCCCAGATATTCTTGCGCCCTTCTTCCTTCCACTGATCGGCCAACTCGCCCATCGTGGAGGAAGGCGTAATGGGGTAGATGGCGATCACTTCCGCAAGCCGGTACGCAACCGCTGCCGCGGCTTCATTTCCATCGACAATCACTGTCTTCTGTTCTCTCATTGCCTTCCCTTCGTACTCCACAATTCTGCAACAGCGAATGGCCCTCCTGATGTGAGCCAGATCACACTGCCACGCAAAAATACGGCGTAAAATTTTTCTTATCGATTCGCGCGAATGCCTGAATCTGTTACGGTAGAGAGTTCGGATAGTATGACAAACAGCCCCTATCTTCCTGTTATCGTGCTGCTGCTGGCAGCCGTCGCCTTTGCCGTCGGACCGCTGGCGCTGGCGTGGGTCTGGGCGTGGAAATTTTCCCCGCGCAAACCCGGTCCAAGCAAAAACGCGATCTACGAGTGCGGTCTGGAATCGAAGGGTGATGCCTGGGTGCAATTCCATCCCGGCTATTACCTGTACGCGATCATTTTCCTTGTGTTTGATGTCGAGGCGGTGTTTCTTCTGCCCTTTGCCGTAGCATTTACCGGACTGACCCTGGGAGCGGGCATTGCCATGCTGGTGTTTCTACTTCTACTGGTGGAAGGCCTGGTCTGGGCCTGGCAGAAAAACGTGTTGATATGGAGTTGAAGAACGTTTCAGGCTGTCGAGCAGTCTCACTAGAGAGAGCACTGAAGGTTGTTTTGCATGGATGAAAATCTGAAATCGGAGTTGCGCAAGCAAGGGATTGTCGCCACCACCCTGCAGGAACTCTACAACTGGGGCCGCAAAAACTCCCTCTGGCCGTTGAATTTCGGCCTCGCCTGCTGCGCCATTGAAATGATTGCCGCCAGTATGGCCCGCTACGACATGGCGCGCTTCGGCGCGGAGGTTTTCCGTCCCTCCCCGCGACAGGCCGACCTGATGATCGTCGCCGGCACCGTCACCAAAAAAATGGCCCCCCAGGTGGTGCGGCTCTACAACCAGATGGCCGAGCCGAAATACGTTATCTCCATGGGCGCCTGCGCCATCTCCGGCGGCCCGTTCAAGCAGGGCTACAACGTGCTGAAAGGGATCGATCGCTACATTCCCGTCGATGTGTACATTCCCGGCTGCCCGCCGCGGCCGGAAGCCTTGATCGACGCGCTGATGACCTTGCAGAAAATGATCGATCGACAGCCGCTCACGGGACCCGATAGGCCCCGCCATTTGCAGGCCGATGCGCCCAGCGAATTTATCGTGCCGGAATTTGGCGCGCATGACCTCGATCCATCGCAAAATCCCGAGGTATGGCAAGCTCCTTTAGTGAACATCTCTTTGGCAGGGACGGATGACGCTGGAAACGATTGAGTCCGAGATTGAAGCGAACGTTCCCGGCTGCGTGCTGGAAATTGTCTCGAACCCCAGCCCGTCGGGCCAGCATTCCCTGCGGATCGATCCCGCACATGCAGTCGCCATCGCCACATTTTTGCGCGACGCCGAACCCCTCCGCCTCGACTACTGCTCCAACGTCACCGGCGTCGATTGGCCTGGCAAGGAAATTTCAGAAAAAGTGAAAATCAAAAAGCTTGTCGACGGCGTAGAGCAAGAGGTCGAGGAAGTCAGGAAGACCCAGACCCTCGGCCATCTTGAAGTCGTCTACCACCTCTACTCCATGGAGAAAAAACACGGGCCCGTCATCCTCCGGATGAGCACGGAAGATCGCGCCGACCGGGTTCACCTGCCCTCCCTGACCCCCGTCTGGCGCAGCGCCGAATTTCAGGAGCGCGAAATCTTCGATCTCTACGGCGTCATCTTCGACGGGCATCCAGATCTGCGCCGCATCCTGATGTGGGACGGCTTTCAAGACCACCCCATGCGCAGGGATTACGTCGAGCCGGATGATTTCGAATACGAACCCACACCGCACGACGAGGTCCTCGAACGCGCAAGACAACACCGCACCATTATGGGAGTGCAATGAGCACTGCGACCGAGGCCATCCGCATCATTCCCAAGTCGCCAGGCGCGAACGACGAAGGCCAATGGCTGGAAGTCTCGATGGGTCCGCAGCACCCTTCCACACATGGCGTTTTTCGCATGGATGTCGTGCTGGACGGCGAGCGCATCGTGAAACTGAAGCCGGTGTTCGGCTACCTGCATCGCAATCACGAGAAAATTGCCGAGAACGAAAGCTACCTCGGCTCCATGCCGTACACCGACCGTCTCGACTATTTCTGCTCTCTCACCAACAACTGGGCCTACGCGCTCGCAGTCGAAAAGCTGGCTGGAATCCAGGTCCCGGAACGCGCCGAATACATCCGCATCATCACCGCGGAGCTGACCCGCTTCCAGAACCACGCGTGCCTCATCGGATTTTTGACGCAGGACATGGGCGCCAGCGGGACGCCGTTGATGTACGCATTTCGTGAGCGGGAAAAGATTCTCGACCTGTTCGAATCGCTCACCGGCGCGCGCATGATGTGCAACTATATGCGCTTCGGCGGCTGCCGCGTGGATTTGCCCGCGGGATGGATCGAACAGGCGCGGGCTGCGGTCGCGTCCTTCCCGCGATTTCTGGATGAATTTGAACAGCTGCTTGCCAGCAATGAGATCCTGATGGCCCGCACCCAGGGCGTGGGCGTGTTGTCGAAGGAATTCGCCGTCAATGCCGGCGTCAGCGGGCCGGTGCTGCGGGCCTCCGGCGTCAATTACGACGTCCGCAAGGCGGACAAATACGGCATCTACGATCGGTTTGCATTCAAAATTCCGCTGGGCGAGCACGGCGACACGTACGACCGCTACATGGTCCGTCTGCTGGAAATGCGCGAGTCCCTCAAAATTCTGGAGCTGGCCTTGCGAGACATTCCAGCCGGTCCAATCGTCGATCCGAAAACGAAGATTCGCGGATTTCGTCCAAAACCTGGTGAGGCCTATGCGCACATCGAAGCGCCCAAGGGGGACCTCGGCTTTTACCTCATCAGCGATGGATCGTCGAACCCGTATCGGTATCGCGTGCGTCCGCCCAGCTTGGTCAACCTGACTGTGCTGGAGGAACTGTGTATCGGCCACAACGTCGCCGACGTCGTCGTGATTTTGGGGAGCATTGACATCGTGATGGGAGAAGTGGACCGATGAGTGTCTGGTTGGTGGCCCATTCAAGCCGTCCTTTGGCTTGAGTGGGATCATCCGGCAATCATCATTTCGAATCGAGGTTGACTCTGTGTTTGGTGAAGGCATCCTGAAGGGTCTGGCGGAAACAGCCCGGAATTTTTTCGGCAGTTACGTCAGCAAAGATCGACTTACCACCGTTCAGTTTCCGGAGCAGCGGTTGCCGCAGATTGAGGCGGCGCGCAATTTTCCCTTCCTTGTCTACGACGGCGAAGATTGGCAACAGGGGATGCGCTGCGTCTCTTGCTTCATTTGCGAAAAAGAATGTCCGCCGAAGTGCATCTTCATTGAAAAAAGTACGGACAAGAAGCCCGACGCAGTAGGAAAGCCGCAGTTTTACCCCAAGGTTTTCAATATCGACGTCTCCGTTTGCATGAGCTGCCAGATTTGCGTCGAGGTCTGTCCCTTCGACGCCATCAAGATGGATGTCGCATTCGAACACAGCACCAACAACCGCTTCGCCGGCCTGCTGTGGGACAAGAAAGAACTGGCCAAGCCGAACGAGTACTACCGGCAAATCCATCCCATCGAGGCGGCTGCCGTGGATGCGGCGCTGGCCGAGGAACGGGCCAAGGTCGCGGCCAAGGCCAAGGCGGCCGCGGACGCGAAGGCTGCCGCGATTGCAGCGGCTGCCGCGTCCACATCCGTTGAGGTGGCGACAGAGAAATGACCCTTTCGATGTTCCAAGCTATCGACCAGATCGACCAGATTTTTGTGACGTCGCAGCATCGTCTTGTTAGCGATCTGCCTGCCGAATTCCAGTCGATCTCTTCCGCCATTCTTTCTGTCATCGCCATCGTCCTCGTGTTTGCGCTCTTGTTCGCCATTACCACCGTTCTGGAGCGCAAAGGTCTGGGGCGGATGCAGAATCGCTACGGTCCCAACCGAGTCGGCCCTTGCGGTTTCTTTCAGCCGCTCGCCGACGGCGTCAAATCCCTGACAAAAGAAGATCTTGTCCCTCGCACCGCCGACCAATTGGTGCATTTTCTGGCGCCCGTATTGCTGGTCATGGCGGCATTCCTGGCCTATGCTGTGTTGCCTGTCGGTCGCAACATGGTGCTGGTCAATCTGAACGCCGGCGTACTGTATTTTTTCGCGGTCGGCTCACTGGTCGAGCTGGCCGTCTTCATGGCCGGCTGGTCGAGCCGCAATAAATATTCCCTTCTAGGCGCCATGCGCGCCATCGCGCAAATGATCAGCTATGAGGTGCCGCTGGTTCTTGCCTCCATCGTGGTCATCATGGCGGCTGGCTCGCTTTCCACCGTCTCCATTGTCGACATGCAGGCCAGCTATACCGGCATCTGGCCGCACTGGTTCGTCTTCACGCCCTGGGGATTTGCCGGATTCGCCCTCTTCATGATTGCCGCCACCGCCGAATCCAATCGCTCGCCCTTCGATCTGCCGGAAGGCGAATCGGAAATCATCGCGGGCTATTACATTGAATATTCCGGCTTCAAATTTGCGCTCTTTTTCCTGGGAGAGTACCTGGGTATGTTCGCCACCAGCGCCATGGCGATCACGCTGTTTCTGGGCGGCTGGGCAGCGCCGTTCTCGTTCCTGACGTGGATTCCGTCCTATCTCTGGTTCTTCGCAAAACTGGTACTGCTGATTCTGATCTTCATCTGGATTCGCGGCACGCTTCCGCGTCTGCGCATGGACCAGTTGATGAGCTTTGCGTGGCAATTCATGCTGCCCATGACGCTGCTCAACCTGTTCGTCGCGGGTGTCTGGCATTTCATGCCTGCTGGAATTGTGCGATGGCTCGTCTGCATCGCGTTGCTGGTTGCTCCAGCTATCCTGTTAAGTCGCAGTCTGAAGCAGGGAAAGAAGTTTGCAGTGCGCCACTATCGTTTTGCAGAGTGAGGTCGTGATGAAGGTCACATCGCGCCGTGTCTGGATGTGACAGCCTGAATCTCGGTCACTGAAATGGTTGAAAATGCATTGGAGAACTCGCCGAACGTAACATGACAGTCACCTTCCTCATCCTTGCCGCACTGACCCTTGCCGGAACTGTGGCGGCAATGGCGATGCGCAACCTCATCCATTGCGTCCTGGCCCTTACGCTGGGCTTTGCCGGGCTGGCCGCGCTCTACCTGCTGCTCGGCGCGCAGTTCGTCGGATTTACGCAAGTCCTCGTCTACGTCGGTGCGGTTGCCATCCTCGCCGTGTTCGTCATCATGATGACGCAGAGCGCGGGGCCAGCGATGCAGCCGATCTTCTCCTCCTTCTGGATGACGGGCAGCGTGGTTGCCGCCGCGGTATTCGTCGTCCTGGCCTGGGCAATTTGTCGCAGCGGCTTCGCATCGCAAGTCCTGCCGCCGCCAGTCGAGGCCGCCGTCCATCCCATCGGCGACGCGCTGATGCACGGCTATGTTCTGCCATTGGAGATCATGGGCCTGCTATTGACTGCGGCCATGATCGGCGCCGTGGTCCTTGCCATGCACGAAAAGCGGAGGACGCCATGAATCCGCTGACAGGGTATCTTCTGTTGTCCGCCCTTATCTTTTCCGTTGGCCTGGCAGGCGCGTTGACGCGCCGCAGCGCCATTCTCGTCCTGATTGGAATTGAGTTGATGCTGAACGCCGCCAACCTGAACTTCATTGCTTTTTGGCGCTACGGGCCGAACCCAGCGGCGCTCACCGGAATCATGTTCGCCATTTTTTCCATCAGCATTGCCGCCGCCGAGGCGGCGGTTGGCCTGGGTATCATTCTGGCCGCCTACCGGCATTCGCAGACCACGGAACTGGATCAGATGAATTCGATGAAAGGTTGAGAGAGAAACAAAAAAATTTGATGTTGCATTTGATTTGAAAACCTCCCGGCTTGCATTGCGAGCAACGCTCGCAGTTTTGAAACCGCTTTTCAACCTTGGATTGGGCCTGCATGACTTGGATTGTCCAAAACCTATGGCTGGTGCCTGTACTGCCGATCCTGGCGGCGGGGATCAGCGCGTTGGCGAAACAGCGCAACCGCCTCCTCGCCGCTTCGCTCGCCATCGGCTCCCTGGCCCTCTCCTTCCTGCTCTCCCTCTGCGCCTTTGCCCATGTGCTCTCGCTCAGCAGTCAGGGACTGGAAACGCGCCAGGTCATCGATTTCCGCTGGTTTCAGTTTGGCGGTGAGTGGTTGAAGCTGGGCTGGATGCTCGATCCGCTCACCGCGATCATGCTGGTGATGGTGTCCTTTGTCGGCCTGCTGATCTTTATCTTCAGCGTCGGCTACATGGAGCACGATGAAAATTTCACGCGCTTCTTCTGCTTCCTCTCCCTGTTTGCCGGAGCCATGCTGGGCGTCGTCATCGCCAATAGCCTGCTCCTGTTCTTCATGTGCTGGGAGATTGTCGGCCTCACCTCCTACCTGCTGATCGGCTTCTGGTACCACAAGCCGGAAGCGGCGGCAGCGGCGAAAAAGGCCTTCATCGTCACCCGCATTGGCGACCTGGGATTCTTTCTCGGTATGGTCTGGCTCTACGCGCAGACGGGCACGCTGCTGTTCTACGATCACGGCGCTGGATGCCTCGAACATTCCGCGCTTGCCGCTCTGGTTGCTCACATCACAACCGTGGGCATGGCCGCATCCACCGGCATCGCGCTGCTCATCTTTTGCGGCGCCGCCGGAAAATCCGGTCAGGTCCCGCTGCATGTCTGGCTGCCCGATGCCATGGAAGGCCCCACTCCCGTCAGCGCCTTGATTCACGCGGCCACCATGGTCGCGGCGGGTGTCTTCCTCATCGCGCGCGTCTATCCCCTGATGAGCGTCCATGCCGGATTGGCTGGCCCGCTAGTCCCCACCACCGCGCTGATCGTTGTCGCCTGGGTCGGCGCCATCACCGCCGTCTTCGGCGCGCTCATTGCCATCGCGCACTACGACATCAAGCGCATCCTCGCCTATTCCACCATTTCGCAGCTTGGCTACATGATGATGGGCCTCGGCGTCGGCGGCGTGGCCGTGGGCATGTTCCATCTCATCACCCACGCCTTTTTCAAGTCTCTCCTCTTCCTTGGCGCAGGCTCCGTGATCCACGGCTGCGGCGGCGAGCAGGACATCCGCAAGATGGGCGGTTTGCGAAAATCCATGCCCATTACCTTTCTGGCCTACACCGCCGGAATGCTGGCGCTGTGCGGATTTCCGCTGTTTTTCTCCGGCTTCTGGAGCAAGGACGCGATCCTCGACGCCGCGAATACATGGAGCGTGTCGAAGATGCCTTTTTATCTGGGCGCATTCGGCGCATTGCTGACGGCTTTTTACATGACGCGGCAGGTCTATTACGTGTTTGCCGGCAAGTCGCGCCTGTCCGAAAACAGTTCCGAGGCCGCCCATGCGTCCCACGCCTCCGCCACTCCCCATGAAAGCCCCGCGGTCATGACCGTCCCGCTGGTCATTCTGGCGGCCTTCGCCGTGTTCCTGGGATTGGTCGGCACCCCGGCATGGCCATGGTTCCAATCGTTCCTCGACGACCAACGGGCAACCCTGAATTTTGCCGCCTTCTCGGGCCCTGGCGTGGCGTCCGTCATGCTCGCCTCTTCCCTGCTTGTGTTTCTCGGCCTGGGTCTCGGCTGGTGGTTCTACGGGCGCAGGCCGATTGAAAGCGCCGATGCCCCGGATGCCTTCGGGCAGCTTCAGCCCCATATTTTCTCCGTCCTCGGACACAATTTTTATGTGGACGCGCTCTACGGCGCAACCATCGTTCGGCTGAATACCGGGTGGTCCCGCGTGTGCGACTGGCTCGACCGCTGGGTCTGGAACGGCGCGGTGCAAACCGTGTCCCACCTCGTGCTCGCCTTCGCGTGGATCGACAATTTCTTCGACGCCAACATCGTGAATGCCGGCTTTGACGAGGGCTGCGAAACCGTGTCGCGCGGCGGCCAGCTGCTGGCGCTGCTACAGGGCGGCCGAGTGCAAAGTTATCTGCGGACGATTGGCGTTGCGCTCATCGCGCTGGCGGTCTTCCTGCTGTGGGGTGCCACCCGATGAACGCTTTTCCGTGGCTCACCGTGCTGACCGCCCTGCCCGTTGCCGGCGCACTTGTGGTGCTTGGAGTGGGCAGCCGAAACAAGGCTCTCGCCCGCTGGCTGGCGCTGGGCTTCAGTTTCCTTGCGCTCGCTCTGACCCTCCTTCTGTGGTGCCGCTTCGACTCCGCTTCGGGAGTACTTCAATTTCAACAGCAGATTCCGTGGATTGCCGCGCTCGGCGTCGAATATCACGTCGGCATCGACGGCCTCGGACTCCTGATGCTGTTGTTGACCTGCATCGTTGTTCCCATTGGGATGCTGGCATCGTGGCAGATTCAGGAACGCGTGGGGCTGTATTTTTCTCTGATGCTGCTGCTCCAGACCTGTCTGTTCGGCACCTTCACGGCCCTCAACTTTTTCCATTGGTTTATTTTTTGGGAACTCAGCCTCATCCCCGCATTCTTTCTCATCAAGCTGTGGGGCGGCCCGCGCAGCACCGCCGCAGCCACGCAATTCCTGGTCTACACCATGGTCGGCAGCATTGCCTTGCTGCTCGCATTCCTCGCCATCTTCCTGGCGACAGGAAAATTCGACTTCATCGACCTGGCTCAACTCGCGCAGAGCGGCCACCTAATGCCCGCCGTGATCGCGAAACTCGGTTGGCACCGCTTCTCACCCCACCACGTCGCGCTCATTATCTTTGCAGGAGCGTTCCTCGGCTTCGCCGTCAAAGTGCCGCTGGTTCCCTTCCACACATGGCTGCCTTCCGCCTACACCGAAGCGCCCACCGGCACGACGATTCTCTTGACCGGCGCGATGTCGAAGATGGGACTCTACGGCTTCCTTCGCATTCTGCTGCCCATCTTCGGCGCGCAAATGCAAGCGGTGCTGACGCCGCTGTTATGGCTCGCCGTGGCGACTGTCGTCCTTTCCGCCTACGCCGCGCTGGCGCAGAAGGACCTGAAGCGCATCTTCGCCTACTCCTCCATCAACCACCTCGGCTACTGCCTGCTGGGCATCTTCGCGGTGGTGAAATTCACCGGCGGAGACGCGGCCCTGACTGCGGAAAAATATGCGGCCATGAATGGCGTCTTCTTGCAGATATTCAATCATGCGCTGACCGCCGCAACATTGTTCTGGTTCGTCGCCATGCTGGAAAAAAGGACCGGCGGCCTGCGCGGGCTGAACGACTTTGGCGGCCTGCGCAAAGTGATTCCAGTCTTTACGGGTCTGATGGGCATCGCCCTGTTCTCGTCCTTAGGCCTGCCAGGACTGAACGGCTTCGTCGGAGAGTTTTTGATCTTCAAAGGATCGTTTCCTCTGGTCACCTGGGCCACGTCCCTCTCCGTACTCGGCCTTCTGGTCACGGCAATTTTCATTCTTGGAATTCTGCAGCGCGTGTTCTCCGGCCCCCTCAACGAAACATGGGCCACGCTGCCCGATCTCACAACGGTCGAGCGGCTGTCGCTCGCGCCCGCAATTGCATTGATGTTCGTGATAGGCCTGTATCCCCAGCTTGTGCTTGGATTCGTCAACAACACGGTGATCCAGCTGGTGCAACAACTAAAGTTTTAGTGGCACGATGAACTTGGCATTTTGATTATGTTGGCATGGACGATCTACATCTCGTTTCTCGGAGCGCTCCTGCTCCTGCTGCTGCCGAAAGGTAACGCCGCAGCCGCGCGCGTTCTCGCGCTGCTCGCGGCCGTAGTCGCGTTTGCGATCACGCTGACCTATTTCCTCGAACACCGCAGCGGAGAAATGCTGACCGTCACCGACGCATCCTGGGTCCCGTCGCTCGGCATCCGCTATCACCTTGCCGCGGACGGCATCAGCATTGTCCTGCTCTTGCTGACGGGCATCATCGCCGTCACCGGCATTCTTTTTTCCTGGAACATCGAACATCGCGCCAAGGAATTTTTTGCCTTCTATCTGCTGCTAATCGGCGCTGTATACGGCGTCTTCCTCAGCTACGATCTGTTTCTTCTCTTCGTGTTTTACGAAATCGTCATCATCCCCAAATATTTTCTGATCGCCATCTGGGGTTCGACGCGCCGCGAGTACGGCGCCATGAAGCTCGTGCTCTACTCCTTCATCGGCAGCGCCATGGTGTTGATTGGGCTCATCGCCGCGTACGTCGTGGCTGGAGCGAAAAGCATGGCGCTCGGCGACCTCGCCGGCTTTCCATTCCCCGCTCATTTTCAGATCTGGGCCTTCCCGCTGGTATTTGTCGGCTTCGCGATTCTTGCCGGCCTGTGGCCCTTCCACACCTGGGCCCCCACTGGCCACGTCGCCGCCCCCACTGCGGCCTCCATGCTGCTCGCCGGCGTGGTAATGAAGCTCGGCGCCTACGGCTGCCTCCGCGTCGCCATGACGCTGTTCCCTCTCGGCCTCGCTCCGTGGGGCTTCCACATACTCGGCCTGGGTTCCTGGCGCGATGTTTTCGCCTTGCTCGCGGTCATCGGCATCGTGTATGGTGCGCTGGTTGCGCTGGTGCAGAAAGACTTCAAATTCGTCATCGGCTATTCCAGCGTCAGCCACATGGGCTTCATCCTGCTCGGCCTTATGACGTTGAACCAGATCGGCCTTTCCGGCGCGGTAGTGCAGATGTTCTCGCATGGAATTCTCGCCGGCCTGCTCTTCGCCGTGGTCGGACGCATGGTGTATGACCGCACCCACACCCGCGACCTCGCAACCCTCGGCCCAATGAACCTGAACAAAGCCATTCCCTTTGCCGCCGTCACCTTTGTTGTGGCCGGCATGGCCAGCATGGGGCTGCCGGGATTCAGCGGCTTCGTCGCGGAGTTGATGATCGTCATCGGCGTCTGGCGCGCATTTCCCATCGTCACAATTTTCGTCGGCTTCGGCCTCGTGGCCGGGGTCGCATATATCTGGCGCGCGATGCAAAAAGCATTCTTTGCGGAAGTTGGCCATGAAGCCATTCCACCGCATCCTCCCATGCCCCCCATCTCAATCCCCGAACGCCTTGGCGCGGTCCTTTTGATCGCCGCCAGCGTCGTCGTCGGCATCTATCCCCAGCTACTCCTCAACGTGATTGTCCCCGCGCTGAATTCCCCGCTGTTTGCCGGCCTCCACCAGGGAGGCTGGCGATGAACGCGACCAACTACGCGCAATTGTTCCAGTTCGCGCTGCCGGAAGTCATCGTGGTCGTGACGGCGCTGATCGCGTTAGCCGTCGATCTTCTGTTCTTGCGCGCCAGCAGCACCCGTCTCCGCTTCACCATCGCAGCCATTCTCGGTTCGCTCGGCTGCGCGGGTGCGATCCTTCGCCTCCTGCACTCGCCGGAACAAGCGAGCCTGCTCAACGGAATGCTTCTGGCGAATCCACTCACGCATCTTGTGCAGATTGCGCTGCTCGCCGTGGCCATCTCCACCCTTCTCATCTCCGCCGGTTCCACCTTTACGGAGCACATTGGCGAGTTCGTCCTGCTGATCCTGATTGCAACGGCAGGCATGATGTTCCTGGTTGGCTCGCAGGACCTTCTGGTCATTTTCATCTCTTTGGAATTGTTGAGTCTGTCGCTCTACATCCTCACCGCCTTTGACAAATCCAGCGCACAATCCTCAGAAGCCGCGCTGAAGTATTTTCTCTTTGGCGGAATGTCCGCCGCATTCCTGCTGTTTGGATTCAGCCTGCTCTATGGCTTCTCGAATTCGACCAGCCTGCCCCGCATCGCCGACGCAATCCACGCGGCCTATGCGAGCAACCCACACCTCAACCCGCTCCTGGCCATCGCCATCGTCACCACGGTGATTGGGTTCGGCTTTAAAGTTGCAGCCTTCCCGTTCCATTTCTGGGCGCCCGATGTCTATCAGGGCGCGCCCGCGCCCAGCGCCGCGTTCATCGCGTCCGGCTCCAAGGTTGCCAGCTTTTTCATCTTCTTTCAGGTCATGGTGGTCGGCTTTGCCGGCGCGGAAGGCAGCGCGCGCTGGCTGCACTTCGTACCCGGCTGGGTAGCGGTGCTGGCCATCGTTGCCGCGCTCTCCATGGTGCTGGGAAATCTCGTCGCCATCGTCCAGAGTCACGTGCGACGCCTGCTGGCCTACTCCGCGATCGCCCACGCCGGCTACATGCTGCTCGCGCTTGTTGCCCACACGCAGCAGAGCCTGGCCGCGCTTCTCTACTATGTCGTGACCTACGCGCTCGCCACCCTGGGCGCCTTCGGCGTCGTCGCCATCGTCGAGCAGCGAACGGGAGGCGACCGTCTTTCCGACTTTGACGGACTCAGCCGCCTGTCCCCCGTCCTCTCCGCCTGCATGTTTATCTTTCTTCTTTCTCTTGCGGGAATTCCACCGCTGGCCGGATTCTTCGGAAAGTTCTACCTCTTCGTCTCCGTGCTCGATTCTGGACCCGGTCTGCTTTGGCTGATCGTTCTCGCCATCGCGATGAGCGCGGTGTCGCTCTACTACTACCTGCAAGTCCTCAAACGAATCTACGTCGCCAATCCTGCTGCCGAAGTTGCCAATGCATCCGCCCAAGCGGCTACAATCAGGACGCCGTTCCTGAGCCAGGCTGGTATCATTCTGCTCGCAGCCGGAATCGTGATCCTCGGGTGCGCGCCGCATCTGCTGCTGGAATGGATCCACGCAGCGATTCGCGCCTCCGGTATCTGATTCGCCGCCAGCATCGCGCCTTTCCACAGCACGGAGCGGTGCTCTGGCCCGGCACGGCATTCACGCTCTGCGGTGAGCCATCCTGTTCCCTGCCGAGCGCGAAAGAGTTCAGCGAAAGTATTACGAGGCGACCATGAAATTGAAAACAGCAGTCCTGTGCGGATCCATCCTTCTTGCCCTGCCGGTTGTTTGCGCGACCCTGACCCAAGCCCAAGCCAAAGATTCCAGCGCGGTTTTTACCATTGGAACTTTCGACCGCTCCTCCGCCGAGTTTGCCGGAGGAACGCCGCACCAGCCGGTCAACTTCATCGCCGGAGAGAGCAGTCCCGCGAAAGACTGGTACGCCGCGCAGCCGGCCAAGCTCGTTTCGGCTGCGGGCGCACATCCTGCGAACGATGCTGCGGCCCCGCGGACAATCACCTTTTCTCTGGCCCATGCTCCCGCGGCAGCATACCAGTTGCATATTGCTGTGCTGATCGAGACCGCAAGTGTGCCGGCATTGCGGGTCAGCATCAATGGCAAGCATGGAATGTTCTATCTACAGCCCAAGCTCGACCCCAGGAATAGAACCCTGGCTGACGCCTTCGATCCCGCCTATTCGTATGATGACGTCACATTTACATTTCCTGGCAAGTATCTGCACTCGAGAGCAAACACAATCACGTTGCAGGCAATCGAGGAAGCGGACACAGCTGTGCCCGATGCCGGTCTGACCTACGACGCGATCGAGCTTGACCGGGACGCAGAAGCCTTCTCTTCTCGGGAATCTTCCGCGCAGATTATCCCGACCGTCTTTTTCCAACAGCAGCAAGGCCAACTTGAAGAGACGGTCGATGTCTTTCTCCGCCACGGCGAACGGGTGAAGCCGGGAAGCAGAGTGGATCTCGCCATCGCGGGCAAACACTATCGTCAGGCGCTGCAAGGCAGCCAGGATTTCGGCGAGGAAAAGCTTGCCTTCTCTATTCCGGAATTTCCGGCGCATACCGAAGCGCAGCTTCGGTGGAATGTCGCCGGGCACACGCAGCACGCGCAACAATTCATCGATCCGCAGAAAAAGTGGACCTTGTTCCTGGTTCCGCACATCCACCTCGATGTGGGCTATTCGGACTATCAGGCCAAGGTTGCGGCCATCCAAAGCCGAGTGATGGATGAAGCGATGGACCTGACCGCGCAGCATCCCGACTTTCGCTTCAGCATGGACGGGGAATGGGACCTGGCGCAGTATATGAAGACGCGCACGCCCGCGGAACAACGGCGCGCAATCGCGGCCATGCAGAAGCAGCAGCTATTTGTTCCTGCGCAATATGCCAATCTGCTCACCGGCTTTTCGACGGCCGAAACGCTAATCCGCTCCCTCTACGCCAGCGCCAACTTCAGCCGCGCGCATGGCACGCCCTTCAATTACGCCAACATCACAGACGTTCCCTCATACTCCTGGTCCTATGCCTCGATCCTGGCTGCGGCAGGAATCAAGTATTTCCTCGCGGGCAGCAATTACCATAATGTTCGGGCGCCTGTACTACCGCAGGGGCGCCTGGACGAGGACTCTCCGTTCTGGTGGGAAGGTCCGGACGGTCAGAAGGTACTGTTTTGGTACTCGCGAGGCTATGCGCAGACGATGCATATGTTCGGACTACCCCCCTTACTCTCCGCGGTTCATGACACCCTTCCTTTGTTCCTGCAGATGTACGAGCATCCCAGTTACCGCGCCAATGCGACCATCCTGTTTGGCACGCAGCCAGAAAACACCGACTTATTTCCGCAGCAGGCGGAACTGGCGCAACAGTGGAACAGCGAGTACGCCTATCCAAAGTTGCAGTACTCGGGTTTCCACGATGCACTCAAAAACATCGCACAGCAGTTTGGCCAGGACATTCCGACCGTGAGCGGAGATGGCGGCCCTTATTGGGAAGACGGCATTGCTTCGGACGCCTATTACGCGGCCATGGAGCGCCAGAATGAAAGCCGTGGACCATCGGCTGAAAAGCTGGCCACGCTGACATCCCTGGTCAATCCGCATCTTGCAGCGGACAAGAAGGACCTGGACCGGATGTGGACCGACATGGTGCTGATGGATGAGCACACCTGGACGTCGCACAACAGCATATCCGATCCCACCAGCAGGGAAGCCGTCCGGCAGTTGGAGGTAAAGAACCTGTACGCGATGAAGGCGCAGGAACTCGGCCGCTTTGTGATGGGTAACAGCATGGCCAGCATCGCCAATTCGATCTCCGCCGGCCGTGGCAGCCTGATCGTCTTCAATACCTTGAATTGGGCCCGAACCGGACTGGTTTCGCTCGACCTTGCCAACGATCGGGAGATCGTCGATCCATCCACGGATCGGGTTGTTCCTGTGGAAGTGCTGAGAGGTGGCAACCATTTCCAGCATGTGCGGTTTGTAGCGCAGGACATACCTGCTGTTGGGTACAAGGTCTTCCAGTTGCGTCATGCTAAGAAGTCCATAGTTCCCGCTGCAATTGCTCAAACCACGACGCTCGAAAGTCCGTACTATCGGATAGAGCTCGACCCCGTTACCGGCGCGGTGCGCGGCATTTACGACAAGCAGTTGCAGCGTGAACTAGTGGACCAGAAAAGTCCCTATCGCTTTGGCCAATATCTTTATGTGACAGGCGGCGACAAGGCTCCTAATAGACTGCTTGACTATCGCGTGCTATCGCCGCAACCCGACCTGCAAATCC
Organism: Acidobacteriota bacterium; assembly: GCA_021802085.1. Taxonomy (GTDB): domain Bacteria; phylum Acidobacteriota; class Terriglobia; order Terriglobales; family Acidobacteriaceae; genus JAKAAZ01. Next base: position 178 of record JAKAAZ010000037.1, on the reverse strand, counting down.
ATCCTGCAAACAATGGTCATCTTGTTTCCGTAACGCGCACGCCCTATGGTTTGGTGGCGCGCATGGAAAGCACGGATACGAATACCCGTCAGATCGCGACGGAAATTCAGCTCTTCGATCGCGAGAAGAAAATCGAGATTACCGAAGATGTGCGAAAAAAGAACGTGGACACCAAGGA
>JAKAAZ010000273.1 GCA_021802085.1 Acidobacteriota bacterium | reverse complement strand
ACCCCTATACGGCGAAGACTGTCCCGTCATCGTCGTCTTCAGGGCCAGTTGGCCCGACCAGCGCATCCTGCGCGGCACGCTATCGACCATCCATGGAATTGTCAAAGCGTCGGGTATAGATCGCAACGCCCTCATTCTGGTTGGGCGGTCTCTCGACCCGTCGCCTTTCGGCGAAAGCTACCTCTACTCCACGGCAAGGAACCGTACGGATACTTCCGAGCAATAGCGCTATGGACGCAGACAAGGTCATCGAGATGCAATCCGTTACAACCCCAACTCGAAGTCAAGCGCCACGAGTTCTCATTCTGGGAGGAACAACCGAGGCATCGGAGATTGCCAGGCGCTTGGCAGCCAGATCCGATGTGACCGTGATCTCATCGCTCGCCGGCCGAGTGCGCCAGCCCAGGCTGCCCGCCGGGATTGTTAGAGTTGGAGGCTTCGGCGGAGCTGCCGGATTGATCTCTTATTTGACCAATGACAATATTGGAGTGGTCATCGATGCGACTCATCCCTACGCCTCGAAGATAAGTGGCAACGCCGAGTTGGCCTGCAATACCTTAAGACTTCCGCTCATCGCGTTGGAACGCCCACCGTGGGAGCCAAACGAGCATGATTGCTGGTACACGGTACCCGATGTGCAAGCCGCTGCGACCATGGTGAACCATAAAAACAATCGGGTCTTCCTCTCCATTGGACGCCAGGAGCTCGGCGCATTCTCCCGCTGCGAAGACGCATGGTTTCTGGTGCGTGCCATCGATGAGCCAGCCGACAAAATGCCGGCGAAATCAAAGTTGATCCTGCAGCGCGGTCCTTTTCATCTGGACGATGAACTTCAACTGTTTCGCAATGAGTCCATCAGCCTGATAGTTTCCAAGAACAGCGGGGGCACTGCAACCTATTCCAAGCTCGAAGCTGCGAGAGCACTCAAGATTCCGGTTGTCATGATTGATCGCCCACTGAAACACAAGATACCGACTGTAGCCCGACCGGAAGATGTGCTTCTAAAACTTGCAGAATTTCTGTGAATGAACTTTGACTGGAGTATTTCTTCCCAGGGAGAAATGGCGTCTATGAGAAAGCTTTATCTGATCGGCATTGGTGCCGGCAACCCAGAATACATCACGGTCCAGGCGATTAAAGCGTTAAACAAGGTTGACGTATTCTTTTTCATGGACAAGGGCGAAGCCAAGCAGGACCTCGTAACCCTTAGAAAAGAGATATGTGAAAAATATATCGAGAACAGGTCATATCGGATGGTGGAGACAGCCGACCCTGTCCGCGACCCAACCATATCGGACTACACAGCTCGAGTTGAACTCTGGCATCGGCAACGATCTTTGATCTATGAAGAGATGATCGCAAAGGAACTTGAAGAGAACCAGTGCGGTGCTTTCCTCGTGTGGGGAGACCCATCACTGTACGACAGCACCCTCAGAATCATCGACCAGATAATAGCTCGTGGAATGCTTTGTTTTGAGTTCGAAATCATCCCAGGTATCACCAGTATTCAGGCCTTGGCCGCCCGCCACAAGATTTCTCTAAATGGGATAGGTGAATCCATCGTCATTACAACAGGCCGCCAACTCGCTACCGGACTGAGTGGCACTGCGGATAGAATAATTGTGATGTTGGATGGGCAATGCTCTTTCAACAGCGTGCTCGATGAAGAGCTTGATATTTTCTGGGGCGCTTATCTGGGAATGGACGAAGAAGTCCTTCTATCTGGAAAGCTCAGCGAGATTGCGAGCAGGATTGAAGAAGTTCGCAAGGAAAAGAGACAGAAGAATGGTTGGATAATGGATACCTATCTCTTAGCGAAACCAAGAACGGTACCTCAAGCTGGATCGTCTACCACCGATATCGCCTAGGTTCGAAACGACGACTGAGTCGTTCTTTAGGTGAATACAAGAGCGCATAAGAATGAGGATCGGAGATCCATGATCGTGGCGATGACAATTCAGTAGTGATTTGCAGTTGGTATGGTCATTCGTGACGAAAAATCGCGACGATACCCGCATCGTAAACGCTGCAATCGCCCTCTGGATTCTTCACTGCGCTCAGAATGACTCCTTCCATTTCGATTGCAGTATCTGTAAATCCGCTCTATCGTGGATCTTCTTGAAGCGCCCGATGCAGGCGATCCCAGGTGATCTCCAGCGGCTCGGGCAGCACGCGCGTTTCGCCGATCACCGTCATAAAATTTGTGTCGCCTGACCAGCGCGGCAACATGTGCAGATGCAGATGGCCAGTGACTCCGGCGCCGGCGGCTTTCCCCAGGTTCATGCCGAGATTGATGCCATCCGGGCGGTAGATGGTCCTGAGGATCTGCTCCAGCCTTTGCGCCAACGCCATCATCTCCTGCGCTTCGGTGGTTTCCAGCTTGCCCAACTCGGCGGTGTGGGCGTAGGGCAGGATCATGACGTGGCCGGAATTGTACGGAAATGCATTCAGGCAGATAAAGCATTGCTCCCCACGATAGAGAATGTTGGCGGCGCGATCCGCGTCCACGGAGGGAAGGCCACTTTCAACGGCGTGAGTGGAGGCCTGTAACAGGTTGCAGAAGACGCAGCCCGTGTCCCCGGGCCATGCCGCCAGCTGCGACGGCACGCCTTGCCGCGTGGCCGAGTCCACCGTGCTGACATACCGGTAGCGCCAGGGAGTCCACAAGATATCCATAGGAGGAAGTATAGACGGCGATGGAAGGGTCCAAGCATTGGCTTTCCGCGGCAATCCGGAGATCCTTCGCTTCGCTCGGGATGACGGGCCGCCTTCAATCGCTTTCGGCGGCAGGCTAGACGCGAATCACGAGCTTGCCGATGTGCGCGTCTCCAGAGCGCAACAGGGAGATAAAGGCGTCGGGGGCCTTTTCGATGCCGTGGAGGACGGTCTCCTGATGCAGGACCTTTCCGGCGCGCACAGCGGGAATCATCTCCGCAAGGAACGCCGGCATCCTGTGCAGATGGTCTGCGACCATGAGGCCTTCCACACGCAGGCGGCGAACGATGATCAGGTGAAGGTTCCTCGGTCCCGGCGCGGGCTTGTTATAGCCCGAGATCGCGCCGCACATCACGATGCGGCCATGATGGCGCATGGATTCCAGCGCCGCTTCGAGCTGCGGGCCGGCGGTGTTGTCGAAGTACACGTGCAGGCCGTCGGGCGCGGCGATTTCCAATTGCCGCAGCGGGTCCGATTCGCGATAGTCGAACGCGTAGTCCACTTTCAACTGATTTTTCAGGAACGCGACCTTGGCAGGCGAACCGGCGCTGGCAATGACCCGGCAGCCGCGCAATTTGGCCAACTGGCAGGCAACGCTGCCCACCGCGCCAGCCGCGGCGGAGATAAAAATAGTCTCATTTTCTTTGATCCCGGCAACGTCGTTCAAACCGACCCAGGCGGTCAGGCCGGTAGCGCCCAGGACGCCGAGATAGGCCGAGGCGGGCGCCTGGGTTGTATCGATCACGCGCAGCTGCTGCCCCATGGCGACGTAGTAGTCGCGCCATCCGCAGAAACTCAGGACCCAGGTGCTGGCGCGAAATGCTGGGTCGCGCGACTGCACCACCTGGCCCACGGCGGCCCCATCCAAAGCCTTGCCGACGGCGAAGGGCAGGATATACGACTTGCCTTCATTCATGCGCCCGCGCATATACGGATCGATGGAAAAAAATGTATTCCGGACCAGAACTTCTCCGGGCTGCAACTCCGGCAATTCGACAGTAGCGAGCGAGAAATTTTCCGGGGTTGGCTCCCCTTGCGGGCGAGACACCAGTCGAATTTCCTTTGCCTGAAGTTTCCCGGTCGGCATGTGTGCGCCCCTCGCCGCAATGATACCGCCAGGGACAGACTGTCTCCGACAGCGTATTCATTGCCATTACGGCATTATCCACTGTTCGATGCGAGGGTGGGAAACCGGGGGTTGACTCCAGGCGCGAAAAAATGGAAATTATATACTTTACTCCCTGCTGGAACTTGCCAACTGTTTGTACGTGATCCGGGTTCCTATCGACTTCCCCAGCAGAGAATCGATCCGGTCGA
>JAKAAZ010000036.1 GCA_021802085.1 Acidobacteriota bacterium | reverse complement strand
GAAAAAGTCCCGCCGCTCAACCCCTGCAACCCTTCCCGCACAACTTCCTGCTGCGATACTGCTCTCCTGGCCGGTTCAGCCCCGCCACTCCCCGCAAAAATCGTCCCCTGTGAGAAATGGCGGCTAAAAATCTGTCGAGTCATTCTGAATGAAGGTCGCGTAGCGACCAGAATGAAGTATCCAGAGAATACTGGCTGAATCAATTGAGCCAAAATCGTCTGGATTCTTCGCTTCGCTCAGAATGACTCCCTTGGATCGCGAATACCATCTTGTCATTTGAATGGCATTCGCAGGACGCCAATACCTCGACTGCGGACATTTTCTGCGACACGAGGGTCAATTGAGTTTTTGCAACCTAGCAATCAGCTTTTGCGCCAGATTCTCTTCGCTTTCGGTCCACAGCAGGCGTGTCTCCACACCGCAATTCTTTTCCACTTCCGTGGTGAACGCGACCAGTTGCTCCACATTCTTTTTCACGAAAAGCTGGTCGTCCTCGCGCAGAGGAATGTCCTCGCAGAGAAACGGCGTATCCAGTCCCAGATCCACGCGAATGTGGCCATTCTGCGCGTAACTGCCCTCGTCGAATTCCGGTCCCAGGCCAACAACGCGCACCGTGCGAACTTCCTCTTTCCAGATTGGGTCGAGCAAGCCATCGCTCTCCGGGTACCAAAGCTTCCACGGCAGCTCGAACTCATACGCGCTGTCTTCATGCAGGATTTCCGTTGCTTCGGCCACGGCCATCTCCGGCGTCGCCGGCTCGTCGTGCTCGGCAAGGTAAACGCGCTGGAATGTGGGCGACTGCTGCCAGTCCAACGGATACACGGAAGCGGCGGTGACCAGGGCGTGGGGAAGCTGATGCATAACCTGGATCAGCTTTTCCGGCAGTGCCGTCAAGCGAAACCTGGGGAACCACAGGCTGTAATAGAGAGGATCGGCCATCCTCTTAATTGTAGTTGTTACGCTCTCGGTGAATGGCGCGAAATGAGAAGATGATGGTATGCGTTGGACAATCGAGAGGCTGCGCCTGGCAATCATCGTGGCGGCTGCGGTGCTGCTGGTGTCCATCGCGGGATCGATTTTTTACGGACGCTGGCGGCTTCGCGAGGTGGCCCAGGATCTACCAGCGCGGTTGGGCATCCAGATTCAGCAAACGACCCAGGGCTTCGTACTGTCGAAGACCGAGCAGGGCCGCAAGGTCTTTACCCTGCACGCGGCCCGATCCGTCGCTTTCAAGACCGGTGGGCGGGTGCTGTTGCACGACGTCGAAATCGACATGTATCACCGGCAGGACAACAACGCCGATACCATCGCTGGAAAGGATTTTGAATACGACCGGGACAGCCAGATCGTCACCGCCCAGGGGGAAGCGAACATTGTGCTGCATGTTCCCCAGTCCGATGTTCGTCAGGGGGCAGCGAACAAGCAGGGGCCGCAGATCGTGTATGTCACCACGCATGGCCTCGTTTTTAATCAAAAGACTGGTGCGGCGACATGCAGTGGTGAAGTGGATTTTCAATTTTCCAACTCCAGCGGTCAGGCGATGGGAGCGGAATACGATTCAAAACAGGGACACCTGCTGTTGCGATCCCAGGTTGTGTTGACGACCCAGATGCAGGACCGTCCCGCAGTGGTGCGTGCATCCCAGGCCACCTATGACCGCGATGAAAGTCAGGTCCACTTGCTGCTGCCACGCTATTCTTCCCGCACACCGCGAGGGAACGAGCAAGGAAGCGCGGGAACGGCGACTGTGTATCTGCGAGGGGACGGCTCGGCGGAACGACTGGATGCGCAGAATGCCGTTGAGCTCGCATCTGCTGACGGAACTGACGTGCGTTCCGCCGTGATGACGGTCCAGCTGAATGAAAAGAACCAGCCGCGGCAAGCCCATTTTCTCGGCGGCGTGCAGTTCACGCAAAATCAACCAACGCAGCAAACCGCCGGCGGCGGCAGGCAGGCCGTCGTGGACTTTGACTCGGCTGGCCACGCGAATCGCGTCACGATTGATGGCGAAGTGAAATTCCAGCAACAGATTGACCGAGACAAGGATCATCTCCATCGCACGCTGGCCGCAAACCACTTGGTCCTGCATTTGCGCCCATCCCCGAGCGGTCAGGCGCAGTTGGAGACAGCGGATGCGACCGGCAACGCGGTCTTTGCTTCTCAAAGCATGACGCGTGGTCATCCGTCGCAAGCGACCAGTCTTGCGGCGCAAACTTTGAAGGCGAAGTTCCTTGCCGGGAACGAATTGCAACATCTCGACGGCATAGCGGATACGCGGATGCGCATGGTCGAAGCCAATGGAGATATCGACACGAGCACCGGAAATGCGCTCAGCGTCGACTTTGTCACGGGGACTCCGCAGTCACCCATGCCGAAGGCCGCCAAGCCTCCGGTGCAGCGTCGAGCGTCCGCAACTTCGATTGCAAATCCAGCGAATGGCGTGGAAACCGGCGCAGGCGAGGGGCTGACGGCGCAATCGATACGGACCGCGGTGCAGACGGGCCATGTGGTGTTGCAACAGACGTCCACCAACGGGACCGGTGGCGCAGGTGTCGCTCCCGGTTCGCAGATTTCTACCGCGACTGCGGCCCGCGCCGAATACGATGGCGCGACGGACACGTTGACGCTGACGGGAGCGCCGGAATTTCGCGACACCACCCTGGAGATGACCGCCAACCGATTCGAGGTGCAGCGCGCCGCTGGAAAAATGCTGGCTTCCGGTGCGGTCGAGACGACACTCCGTTCGGACAGCCAGACGCAGACTTCGCCGGGACCTCTGCTGAGTGGGGACCAGCCGACCCATATCATCGCTCGGGAAGCCGTTCTGCTACACGATACACAGAGAGCCATCTTCACCGGACAGGCCCGGTTGTGGCAGGGAGACAACATCATCGAAGCTCCTGTGATTGAGGTATCTCAGAAGATGCAGACCCTCTCCGCATACGGCAGTGGAACCTGCGCCCAGTGCGTGCACAGCACGTTCCTGGCACAATCCGCCGAGCCGTCGCAACAGGGGACCGAGAAGGCATCGAAAGCCAACCGGCCCGGCAATCACAGTCCGGACAGTCTTGGACCTTCCACAACTCGGGTACTCAGCCAGCGTTTGCTGTACTCCGATGCGGAACGCAAAGCCAGCTTTGACAACCATGTCGAGGTCATCAACTCGGATGGCGAGGTCTTCGCCGACCATGCGGAAGTCTTCCTGACTCCTGCCGCTGTGCGCTCCTCGTCGAAGGGGGTGGCTACTCCCACAGAAAAGGAACAAAAAGCTTTTTCCCAGCGCAACAATGTCTCGCAATCCTCCGTCGAACGGATTGTAGCTACCGGAAATGTCGTTGTGGTGCAGCCCGGAAGGCGCGGAACCGGGTCTCGGCTCGTGTATACGGCGAGTGACGGACATTTTGTGCTGACGGGAGACGGTGGCAATCCTCCCAAGGTGGAGGATGCGAGCCAGGGAAGCGTGACCGGACAGGCTCTGACGTTCGCAGCGCAGACACAGGCGATAATAGTAAGCGGAACAGCCAACGATTCAACCACGACGAAGACGCGGGTTCAAAAGAAATAATGCAGCGACTGACGACGGACCAGCTGGCCAAGAATTATCGCGGAAGACAGGTAGTGCGAGGTGTCTGCCTGGAGATCCACAAGGGTGAAGTGGTCGGTCTGCTGGGACCGAATGGCGCGGGGAAGACGACGACCTTTTATATGATCGTCGGCCTGGTGCAGCCGGACTCCGGGCGGGTGCTGGTCGGGGACCGGGACATCACGCGCCTGCCTATGTATCTGCGGGCCCGCAATTTCGGAATCAGCTACCTGCCGCAGGAACCCTCTATTTTTCGCAAGCTCACGGTGGAGGAAAACATCCTGGCCGTGTTGGAAGTGCAGCCCGGCGGGTGGGAGCAGCGACGGACCCGCATGGAGCGGCTGATTGAACAACTGAGCCTTGGGCACGTGAGGAAAACCCGCGGCTACGCGTTGTCTGGCGGCGAGCGGAGACGCGTGGAAATCGCCCGCTGCCTTTGCATCGAGCCGAATTTCATTTTGCTGGATGAACCGTTCTCAGGAATCGACCCGATTGCAGTTCATGATTTACAGGACATTATCTTCGACCTGAAAGCCAGTGGATACGGCGTGTTGATCACAGACCACAACGTGCGTGAGACGCTTACCGTTACCGACCGGGCGTACATCATCAACGAGGGCAAGATTTTCCGGACGGGCACGCCGGAAGAATTGGGTCAGGATCCGGAAGTGCGGCGGGTGTATCTCGGGGAAGGCTTCACCCTGGGCTAGGAGTCTGTCGGGCATAAGGGTTTGAGATTTTGTAACCAACATAGAATCAACAACATACAAAACATGGTAGATTTTGTAGGTTGTTGATTTTAAAGGGTATGAAATCTATGCCCGACAGGCTCCTAGAAACGGTTCTGACAGGCATGTATCCGGAAATCCAGTTGGCGCGGCTGGGTCGCCGAAAGATGAACGACCGCCCCGATAAGAACACTGCGTGCAATTTGAATGCAAATATTCTAACTATCACAAAATAAAGTTGATATTGGTCGTTCGTCGAACAAAAAAGGTTTTCTGCCAATCTGCCCGTGTACACTGAACCTAACTTCATTCTCCACTGGAACTCTGCCATGGCTCTTCTTCAACCCCGGCTTAATTTGAAGGTCTCGCAGAAGCAGATTCTGACGCCGGGCCTGGTTCAGATGGTCAGCCTGCTGGCCTTGAACAAACAGGAACTGAAGGAGATGATCGACGCCGAGCTGCTGGAGAATCCATTGTTGGAGGACATGGAGGAGACCGTCCCGCTTGTGGAGGATGTTCGCACTCCGGAAGAAGCGGCCCCGACGGTAACGGAAAAAACTGAGGAGCGCGATCCGTTCGACGAGATCGACTTTGGCTCCTATTTCCAGGACTATCTGGATCCCGGCTACCGCACGCCGCAGAGCACCGAGATCAACGAGAAACCTTCGTTCGAAAACTTTCTTTCCAAGCCCACAACTCTGACCGATCATTTGATGTGGCAGTTAGGCTCGCTGCATCTTACCCCAGGCGTTCGCGAGGCTGCCGAGCTGGTGATTGGCAACCTGGATGAAGATGGATATCTGACCGCCAGCGATGAAGAAATGCTCGCCGTGCTGGCCCAGCAACGCCCGCGTCCGTGGCCCGCAGCGCGTGTCGATGGGGTTGCCGAAAAGAATGGCCATGCGGCATCAATCCCGCAGACGATTGCGAGTGGATCGAAGGGCCTGAATGGGTTGAACGGCCTAAGCCAACCTGCGGACGCTCGCGTGCCCGATGGAGCGACCAGCGATCTCAAAGGTACGACCGACGGGCCCGCGCCATCCACCGAATATTCACCCGCGCTGAAGGGCGATCTGGCCGAGGCCCTCGATATTGTGCGAAGGTTCGATCCCGTTGGCATCGCCGCGCGCGATTTACGAGAGTGCTTGCTGACCCAGTTGGATGTGCGTTCGCAGCAGGCCGGAGAATTGGCCGAGGGGATTCGGCTGGCTGCAGCCGCGGGCGATGCTGAGGCCGATCTGCACCCTGCCGATACGGCGGCGGAACAGGTTCAGTCGGAAGCTGGTGCGATCATGGTGCTGGCGCGGCGAATCATCGACGAATTTTTGCCGCACTTGTTAAAGCGGGACATCCGCGAGCTCTCCCGGTTTACGGGTAGCCCGCAGTCCAGGGTACAGTTGGCGATTGAGTCGATTCGCGCGCTGGACCCCAAGCCGGGCCAGCGTTATAACCGCGAGCAGCCACGCCTGATTGAGCCCGATGTCGCCTTCCAAAAGCGCGATGATGAATATGTGATTCTCATCAACGATGAGGAGATGCCGACACTGCGCTTGAATCAGGGGTATCGCCGCATGTTGAGCCAGGAAGGCACCGAGCGCGAGGTGCGGGACTATGTCAAAGAGCGTTACCGCTCGGCCATTCAACTAATGCGCAACATTGAGCAGAGGAAGAATACAATTTTGCGCACCTGCGAAGTGATTGTTCGCCGTCAGCACGAGTTTCTGGAGCAAGGCGTCGACGCGCTGAAGCCGATGATGATCAAGGACGTCGCCGAGGAAATTGGCGTACATGCGTCGACGGTAAGCCGTGCTGTCGCCAACAAGTACGTGCATACGCCGCAGGGGGTCTTCGAGCTGCGCTTCTTTTTCTCGGAGGGTGTGAATGGTCCCGAAGGATCGGACACGCCGCTGCTGCTGTTGAAGCGCAAGGTGAAGAAGATGATTGAGGAAGAAGATTCCAGCAAGCCCTTGACCGACGATGCCATCGCCCACCTGCTGCAATCGCATGGAATTGCGGTCAACCGCCGTACTGTGGCCAAGTACCGCGAAGACATGGGAATTCCCAGCACCCACCAGCGCCGCGTTCGCATCTGATGGAGTAGGGAATCATCCGGAAAATTTACGTCAGGGAGGAAGCGAATGGAGTGCGAACTCACCGGCAGAAACGTAGCCATCACGAAGAATCTGCGAGCCATGGCGGACGAAGGTTTGGCACGCATCGAGAAGATCGTGGGCAGGGGCGCCAGCGCGCGCATCATTTTCAGTTCTCAGCGGCATCTTTCGACTGCGGAAATTACCGTGTCTGCGCGGCAACACACCGTGGTGGGGCTGGCCGAGGCGCCAGACCTGACCATTGCCTTGCGAACGGCACTTGAGAAAGCGGAAAAGCAGGCGATTCGGCGCAGGAAAACGAGGGTAGAGAAGAAGCGCCAGGCCAAGCCCATCAGCGCTGTGTTACCCGCCGTTCCTTCGGAGCAGAAAGCGCCATCCGCGGTCCGCGGGAACGGAAAGCCAGCAGTCCCCGAGAAGAGAAAATCGACGGGAGTACATATTGTGGCTGCCCCGGAAGCGATGGCCCTGCGCCCCATGACCATTGAGGAAGCGGTCAAGGAGGCAGAGTCCCTCGACCGGCAGGTATTTATCTTTCGCGACCTTGCGGGGGATGTGAAAGTGCTGCATTGCGCGGGCGACGGCCTGGTGCGGCTGACGGAAGTTTCTTAATCGCGAGCATCGCATCAAGATTCTGCGGCTCCGTGGCGCTGTTTGAACGTACAATCTTGGTTCACGTAGGCATCTGTCTAAAAAACTGCCGCGGAGCTGAAGAAGACCGATGACGCGCATTGCTGGCAAGAAACCAACCAAGAAAAATCCCGCCAAGCCCGGTACGAAGGCACAGTCGCAAGCGGTGATCGCGGAACTCGGCGTGACCGCAGCATCCAGGCGTGTTCGCAGCCCCGAAGCCAAACGACCCCTGGGCGACAACGAACTCGTCATCCTGACAGGAATGTCAGGTTCGGGAAAATTGTCCGCGCTCAAGGCTTTTGAAGACCTGGGATATTATTCGGTCGATAACCTTCCAATCGACTTGATTCCGGCATTTGCCGACCTGATCCGCCAATCTCCTGAGACGAACCGCGCCGCTCTGGTGATCGACGTCCGGGAAGGCTCCCACCTCGACCGCTTTCCGGCGATCTTGCGCAAGATCCGTCAATCGACTTCGACCCGCCTGCTGTTTCTGGAGGCCTCCGACGAAGCGCTGCTGCGGCGGTTTTCAGAAACCAGGCGCCCTCATCCGCTGGGCCGCATCGATACCATTCGGCGCTCCGTCCAGTCCGAGCGAAAGTTGCTGGAGCCGCTGCGCAACATTGCGGACGTGTGCATCGATACGACAAATTTCAATGTGCACGAGTTGCGCGCCCACATCAATGGTCTGTTTCAGCCGGAGAGTGGCGAGAAGAATCTGCTGATTTCTTCGATCAGTTTTGGCTACAAAAATGGCGTGCCGCAGGAAGCTGACCTGGTCTTCGACGTGCGCTTTCTGCCCAATCCGCATTTCATTCCGGAGTTTCGCCCGCTGACAGGCCAGGACCAGAAAGTTGTGCGCTACATCAACCGGTTTTCCGAGACGAAGGAATTCATTCAGAAGGTCCACGATCTGCTTTTATTTTTGTTGCCGCACTATGTGCAGGAAGGCAAGAGTTATTTGAGTGTGGCCTTTGGCTGCACCGGCGGCCAGCACCGTTCGGTGATGATCGCGGAAAAAATGCAGGCGCTGTTGCAGGCCGATGGCTACCAGGTGAAATGCCTCCACCGCGACATGCCAAGGTAGGGAAAAGCGTCCCACCTACATCAACTGCACGGCATCGACATCCACGGTGATTTGGCGGCGGGGAATTTCCGCCGCATCGGCGAAGGCGAGCATCTGCCGCACGGCGGCGGCGAGTTGTTTGCGAGACGATGCTTTCAAAATCAGATGGAAGCGATGGATGCGCTTGATGCGCGCGATGGGCGCGGCCGCCGGACCCAGCACGCGGACGCCGGGAAATGTCTGGTGCTGAAACCACTGGCCGAGTTGACTGGCCCACTGCGAGGCCTTGGCCGGGTCGGTATGTTCAATCAGGATGTTGGTGAGCATGGCGGCGGGCGGATAGTGCAGCAGTCGGCGATAGCGCAATTCCTGTTCGACGAAGCCCAGATAATTATGCTCAGCGGCACAACGAATAGCATAGTGGTCCATGTGGTGTGTCTGCACCAGCACCCGCCCCGGCAGTTCGCCACGCCCGGCGCGACCGGCCACTTGCGTGAGCAGTTGAAAGACGCGCTCGGCGGAGCGGAAGTCGGGCAGGCTGAGGGCGTGGTCCACGCCCAGCACGCCGACTAAGGTGACGCCGTGGATGTCATGCCCCTTGGCGATCATCTGCGTGCCTACCAACAGATTGATTTCGCCGCTATGCAGCCGCGCAAGAATGCGTTCGTAGTCGCGATGATGGCGCATGGTGTCGCGATCCATACGGGCAATTCGCGCGTGCGGAAACAGCTCCTGCAGGCGCTCCTCGCCCTGCTGCGATCCCACGCCAAAAAAGTAGAGATGCTCGCTCTCGCACTTCGGGCAAAGTTTGGGAACGGTGCGGCGAAAGCCGCAGTAATGGCACTCCATGCGTTGATGGACGGGCGAGCGAAGATCGTCTTCCGCGCCAGACTTGTGATGCGTCAGCGCAATGGCGCAGTTCTCGCATTCCAGCTTTTCCCCGCAGGCCCGGCACATCACTACAAAGGAATAACCGCGCCGGTTCAGCAGCAGCATGGCCTGCTCCCCGCGCCCCAGCGTCGCTTCGATTTCCGCAGTCATCGCCCGTGAGAGGAGAGCTTCCTGACCGGTCTCGGCAAACTCCTGGCGCATGTCGATTAGAGAAACCTCCGGTAACGGCCGGTTGCCCACACGCTGCTTCAACGAGAGCAGAGAATATTTTTCGCGCTGAGCGTTCGCCCACGACTCCAGTGACGGCGTGGCCGAACCGAGGACGATGGTCGCGCCCGCCAGCTTGGCGCGCATCACGGCGACATCGCGTGCATGGTAGCGGGGCAGCTCCGCCTGCTTGTAGGAAGTATCGTGTTCCTCGTCGATGACGATCAGCGCCAGGTTGGCGATAGGAGCAAACACAGCAGAGCGGGTACCGACGACCACATGCGCTTCGCCGCGACGGATCCTGTGCCATTGCGCGGTGCGTTCGGAACCGGTCAGCGCGGAGTGCAGCAGCGCCACCTGATCGCCGAAGCTGAATCGCAACTGCGCCAGCATGGCTGGAGTGAGTCCAATTTCCGGCACCAGCAGCAGGCTCGGCAATCCCGCATCCAGCGCCCTCCGCATGGCCGCGATATACACGGCGGTTTTGCCGGAGCCGGTGACGCCATGCAGCAGAAACGGTTGAAATTTTCTGGCATGCACGCTGGCGGCAATCTGCAACATGGTTTCCCGCTGCGCGTCGTTTAGCATCGCCTCCACCGGAACCGACGACGAAGCGAGATCGCGCGAAAGCGCGAAGCCGTCGAGAAAGCCCTCCGCGAGACCATCGGCAGGCACTTCTTCGATGCGCACCAATTGGCGCCGAACCAGCGTGTCCAGAGTGGATTCGGGCAAGGAAAGTCGCCGGATTTCCGACGCGGGCAAGCGTCCGCCCGCGCTGGCCAGTTCCGCCAGCAAACGTTGCTGATTTTCGTTTAGCCGGGGCAATCGCGCATCGGGTACCAGAACGGCAACACGGACTGTCGTGCGCAGTTCACGCGCTGTGGCCGTGGATTCGCGTTCAATCATGCGCTTGGCGACCAGTTGATGCAGCGTGGCGGCGCTGGCGGAAGTCTTGCTTCGCAGTATGGCGGCGCGGGACTGACCGTGCTCGGCGAGAAATGCAAGCACTGCGTGTTCGGCTTGTTCAGCAGCATTTGCATTGAGCGATTGCTGCTGCGGCGTTTCAAGGGCCGCAGTGCCGCGGCAAGTAATGGAATATGCTGTCTCGCGTCGCATCTCCGCGCCAAGGGGAAGCATGGTGCGCAATACTTCGCCCAGCGGAGCGAGATAATATTCGGCGATCCACCGACCTAACTGCAGGAGATGTTCAGAGAGCACTGGCTCCTGATCGAGCACGCGCAGGACGGGACGGACCTTTGCTGTGGAAGCATCGTCGGCGAGCGGGGCATGATCGTGCAGCGCAACGACAACGCCCTGGAACTGCTCGCGCCGGAAGGGAACCAGGACGCGCCCGCCTACAACGGGTGAGGCGCCTTCAATGGAGTACGTGAAGGCGCGATCGACCGGCACGGGCAGCGCGACGTCACAGAAAAGCGGCATAAGGAATCTGTATCACGATGGAGACGGCGCGTCATGGCATCGCTCGAATTGTTCACTCCGTCCGCAAAATATGTTCTAGCGCGCGGACACCAGGTACTCGTCGAAATGAGCCAGGGTCCGTTGCAGCGCCAGCTTGGCGGCGGCCGGGTTGTAGCTGGCGCCTATGTCGCGGTTGAAGGCGTGTCCGGCCTCCGGGTAGGTGAAGACGGAAAATCCTGGATACTCGTGCCGCACCTGTTCCACCACGCTTTGCGGAATGTGATTGTCCTCGAGGCCGAAGTGAAAGATGGCCGGGCAGGTGGATTTTTCGTGGATGTAATTTTGAATTCCGCCGGGATAATACGAAACAGTCGCATTGGGATGGAGACGCGTGTTGCTGACCCAGGCCAACATGCCGCCCCAGCAGTAGCCGACGACACCTACTTTGCGCGCGCCGTGCTCGCGCAGATACTGGATGGCCGCGGCAATGTCGGCCAGCGTTTGATCGACCGGAATGCGCTGCATGATCTGCATGCCCTGTTTGCCGCCTTCGGGGTCATACGCCAGTTCTACATCACGCTGAGCGCGGTCAAACAACGCCGGCGCAATCGTCAGATATCCAGCCCGTGCGAATCCGTCGGCGACCGAGCGGATGTGCGCATTCACGCCAAAGATTTCCTGCAAAACGACGATTCCAGCCTTGGGCTCGCCTGTAGGTTGTGCGATGTAGGCATCGAACTTGTGGCCGTCGGCGGCCTGCAATTGCGTATGTTGCGACATTTTTTCTCCTCGAAACTCTTTTCAGGATGCAGCCGCAGCACCGATGTTGAATGCAGCGGCTTCAGAATTCAGCTCTCACCGCGTTGGGGCGGCGCCAGGTTGAGAAACTTCATGGCCAATTGCAGGTCCTTCCATGTCTCCGCTTTCTGCCGCGGATCGCGCAGCAGATAAGCCGGATGGTAGGTGACGATCAACTTCGTCCCCATGCAATCATGCACCTTTCCGCGCAGTATCGAAAGCGAGGCCTTGGTGCCCAGCAGATAGGTAGCTGCCGTCGCTCCCAGCGCGACGATGAGCCTGGGGCGCACGATGCCGATTTGCTGAAATAGAAATTGCGTGCACGTATTTGCCTCGACCGGCTCGGGCACACGGTTCTTAGGCGGCCGACATTTCACGATGTTCGCAATATAGACGCGCTGGCGGTCCAGGCCCATGGCCGTAATCATGTTATTCAGCAGTTGTCCGGCGCGGCCGACAAAAGGGACGCCCTGCGCATCCTCGTCCGCTCCGGGGCCTTCGCCGACGAAGAGCAATTCGGCATTCGGATCGCCGTCGCCGAAGACAATCTTGTGACGGCCTTCGAAGGCAAGCTGGCAGCGGGTGCAGTCTCCAATTTCCTGGCGAATGGCCACGAGCGCCGCGGCCCGGGCCTCGGGTACGATGGCAGGCGAAGAAAAATCGATGGCTACGGGCGACACGAGAAGACTGGATTTGGGCGGCATGATGGGCAGGGCCTCAACGGGCAAAGGATTGGGCGCAGAATTCATTTCCGGCAGCGATAGAGTCCCACCAGGATCGGGCGTCGATAGGTCCAGCTCGCCGCGATAAAAATCAACCCCGCCCATCTCCCGGCAATAGGCGAGCACGGTAGCGAGTTGCTGTCGTTGTTCCGCGGAGAGAGGCGTTTTCATGGATGGAACATCGGTGCTGGAAGCCCTAGCGGTTGGCAAGGATGGAAACTGCGTTCATTTCGGCCATGACTTGACTCGGCCGATGCAATCGCAGAGCTTCGTCCAGAATGCGATCGGCCAGCATCCGCTTTGGCATCTCCGGCAGTTCCTGCGATGACGTGGACGTGAGAAAAGTGACAGCGTTGCGATCGGAATCGAAGCCAATGTGTGGGCGGGCCACGTCGTTGAGCACGATCGCGTCGACACCTTTGCGGGCCAGTTTATCGCGGGCGTGTTCCAGCGGACGTTCCGTTTCCGCGGCAAATCCAATGACCAATGTACCGGGTTTGCGGAGGTTGCTGATCTCAGCCAGAATGTCTTCGGTGGGTTCCAACTCGATGGTAATTGGACCAGTACGCTTGATCTTCTGCTCCGCGCGCAGACGCGGCCTGTAGTCCGCGACTGCCGCCGCCTTCATCACCAGGGTTGCTTCTGGAAGATGCTTCAGCACGGCCTGCCGCATTTCCGCTGCGCTGGTAATGGAAATAAACTTGCAGCCGGATGGAGGGTCCAGGCGTGTCGGCGCGCTGATTAAAATCACGCGAGCGCCGCGGAACAATGCCGCCTCGGCAAGCGCGTAGCCCATTTTGCCGCTGGATCGATTGCCGATATACCGCACCGGGTCGATCGCTTCACGAGTTCCGCCTGCCGTTACCAGGACAGTTTCGCTTGCCATGTCATGACGACGGTGCAGAACATCCAGAACAGTGCGTACCAGGTCCTCGATCTTTGCCAGGCGGCCTTCGCCAAGCATGCCGCAGGCCAGGTGGCCGCTCTCGGGTGCAACGATGGTTGCCCCGCGCTGGCGCAGGACTTCAAGATTGGCCTGAGTGGCCGGATGCTCCCACATTTGCACGTTCATGGCGGGAGCAAGAATCAGTGGCGCGGCTGCGGCCAGCGCCATGGTGGTCAGAAAATCGTCGGCCATGCCGTGCGCCAGCCGCGCCAGAATGTCGGCGGTTGCGGGCGCGATGATCAGGGCCTCGGTCGATTGCGCTTCGGAAATGTGTTCGATGGCGGAATGTGCATTGGGAACCTGGCCGTCGCTGTCCCACAGGCCGGTGATGACACGGTGGCCGGTGATGCCGGCAAAGGTCAAGGGCGTGATGAACTGCTGTGCCGCCGCAGTCATCACGACATGCACGTCGAGCGCCTGCTGCTGCAGCGCTCGCACCAACTCCGCCGCTTTATAGGCGGCAATCCCTCCGGTAACGCCGACCGTGACCTTCATAGGTCTGATTCTACCTCCGGCTGCGGGTTCGTTGCCTGTTCGCCGAGCGGCGCATGCCAATTTCAGCGGCCAGCTTCCGCCGGTGCGCCGGTGGCGTTTATGTGTGCAAAATCGGGGTATAGCCCGCGGGCAACCCCATCTCTTTCCGAGAGGGACCTTCCGGGACGATATAGCTGATCAGGCCCGCCTGCAATTCATCCTGCGCGATGCGGACGGCCTTGGTGGAGCGGTTGGGAACCATCGGGCTCGATCCGGATTGTAACTGTCGCGCGCGACGGGCGGCTAGGTGGACCGCTCTGTATTTACTTTCTGTAACAGCAAGTTCTTCCATGGTGCGACCTCCTGCAATGCGGCTGAGCCGGCTGCTGTTTCGGATGCAATCTGAGGCTGGTGCAGAGTAACTCCAGCTTACAGGGAGAAACCGAAAGACGCCAGAACTGGTTGCAGCCGCTCGGCAGAGTTTTCCAGCAGGCACTGCCGAGCCAGGGTTCTGGCGCGGTGCAATTCCGGGTTCTCCGGTTGGCCGCCGCCTTCCCTCGCTTCAGCGTAGCTGCGTTCGGCCAGTACGATCGCGCTCAATTCCTCCGCCGCCCTTTCCAAAACATCGTTGACCAGAACATAGCGATATTCGTGATACTTTTCGATCTCCTGGCGAGCGGTGGCAAGCCGTTTCTGGACCACAGATTCATCGACGCCGCCTTCCGCGCGGCTGCGGTTGCGGAGCCGCCGTTCCAGCACATCTGGATTGGGAGGAAGAATAAAGATGCTGACCGCTTGCGGCATGTTTCGCCGCACCTGCGCCGCACCCTGCACGTCGATGTCGAGCAGCAGATCGTTGCCTCGCGCCGCCGCCCGTACCAGGCTGGTCCTGGCTGTGCCATAGTAGTTCCCAAAAACGTCGGCATGTTCCAGAAAATCATTGGCCGCGATCATCCGCTCAAACTCTTCGCGATTGATGAAGTGATATTCGCGCCCTTCCTGTTCCGATCCGCGCGGTGCGCGCGTGGTCCATGAGACAGAAAAATCCAGGTTCGGAACCATGGAACGCAGCTGGCTCACCAGCGTGGATTTTCCCGAACCGGAGGGCGCGGAAAGAATAAATAAAAGTCCCGCCACGTGCAGGAATCTCCTGAGATACAAAAGGATCGATTCTCTCAAGACTACTCGAGATTCTGGACCTGCTCGCGTGTCTTTTCGATTTCCGACTTCATCGCCAGGCCCAATTCCGTAATGCCTAGGCTGCGGGTGGCGATGTTTCCGGTCTTGGAAAGCGTCGTGTTGGCTTCGCGGGTCATTTCCTGCAGCAGAAAATCGAGCTTCTTTCCCAGTTCGCCTCCCTGCTGCAACAGACGAAGAAATTGGTCGATATGCGCGCGAAGCCGGGCCAGCTCTTCTTCAACGTCGCTGCGCTCGGCAAGCAGAGCGGCCTCCTGCAGGATGCGGTCCCGATCCAGAGCGAACGTGTCGCCGAGCATTTCGCGCATTTTCTGGTCGAGCCGCTCCGTCTGCGCCTGTTGCATGCAGGCGCGCAAGCTGGCCAGCTCATCCACGTGCTCCCGCAGTCGCCCCAGGGTGCGCTCCAGTTCCGCAGCCAGGGCTTGGCCCTCCTGCGCGCGCATCGCGTTCAAGCTTTCCATGGCTGGCGCCATGGCGGCCGCGGCGGCGAGTTCGATGCCGGCCTGCTCTTCTTCCTCGGGACGGGCGCTTTCCATCGACCACACGCCAGGAAGACGCAGGGCGGCGTTCAAGTCCGGCTGCGCTCCCCGCAACTTATGCGCGTGGGAGGCCGCTCGAAATGCGTCCACGTAGGCCTGGATGATGGCAGGATTGTATTGAGGCGATGGCGCCGAGTTCTCTCGATGCACAGACAGACGCACCTCGACATGCCCACGGCCCACGTGTTCCTTGATGGTTTTTCGCCATTGCATTTCGAGTGCGTCCATGCCACCGGGTAGAAAAAACTGCAAATCCAGGTAGCGGTGGTTGACGCTCTTCACGGTCAACACAAAGTCGATGTTGCCGGGCGCGGTTGCGGTAATGCGCGCAAACCCGGTCATGGAACGGATGGGCAGGTCACTCATGGATGGTTCCGCGCTGCCACCGCGGCCTCGGAGATATCAAAAAATTGCAGCTGGTGAAGTTTCTGAAACGTTGGAGATGTCATGAGTAGTTCCTCGTAGGTTCCGATAGCGGTGATGGAGCCGTCCTCGATCACCGCGATTCTGTTCGCTCTTCTCACCGTAGAGAGACGATGCGCAATGACAAATACCGTGCGGCGATGCATCAGGTTCGCCAATGCCGCCTGAACCAGCGACTCACTCTCCGCATCCAGGGCCGAGGTGGCCTCATCCAGAATCAGAATGGGAGCATCTTTCAGCAGCGCGCGGGCGATGGCCAGGCGTTGGCGTTCCCCGCCCGACATGCGAAATCCCTTCTCTCCGATGATGGTGTCGTAGCCCTCCGGCATCTGCTCGATAAAGTCGTGCGCCAGCGCCGCTTTGGCGGCATCGATGATCCGCTGCTTGGGTACGTCGGGCTGACCATAGGCGATGTTGTTGCGCACCGTGTCATTGAACAGAATCGTTTCCTGCGTCACTTTGGCAATTTGCGTGCGCAGGGAGTGCAGCGTGACGTCGCGCAGGTCGTGGCCGTCGATGGTGATCTGTCCGCTGGATACGTCAAAAAACCGAGGAATCAGGTTGACGATGGTGGTCTTGCCGGCGCCGCTGGGCCCTACCAGCGCAATCACCTCGCCCTGATTCGCGGCCAGTGTAATGTCGTGCAGCACTTGTTTGGTGCCTTCATCATCGGAATAGGCGAAGCTGACGTGTTTGAAACAAACCGCCTGTTGGAAAGTTGTCAACTGCACGGCGTGCGGCTTTTCGCGCACGTCATCCTGTGCGTCCATAAAGTCGAAAATGGAGGAAGACGCGCCGAATGCCTGCTGGAAATTATTGTAGAAAAGCGCGAATTTCCGCACCGGATCGTAGAGCTTGAAGGAGGCGAAGATAAAGGCGATGAATGCGCCCTCCGTCATGGCGTGCTGCTGAATGCGAGTGCGGCCCAGCAACAGCAGCATGGCGATCGCGATGGCGCCGATCAAGTCCATCAACGGCGAGCTGATGGCCTGCGCGCTGACCGAACGAAGATTGGCGCGGAACAGTCGACGCGCCGCGGTGCGAAACCGGACCAGCTCCCACACCTCCATATTGAAGGCCTTGACGATGCGATTGCCGGTGACGGTTTCATGCAGAATATTCTGGATTTCCGCCAGCTTGTCCTGTCCACTGCGCGTCGTCGTCCGGACACTGCGCCCGATGCGCCGCGCCGAAGACATGACGACCGGAACGAACAGCACCAACACCCAGGCCAGTTTTCCCCCATACAGGATGACGACTGCGATGAGGGACAGGAAGGTAAAGAATTGTTGCAGAAAATCCGACATCACCGTGGACATGGCAAACTGCACCCGTTCCACATCGTTGATCAATGTGGAGAGGATCGTGCCGGTCGAGTGCTTCTGGAAAAAAGAGACCGAACGTCGCAGGATGCTTTCATACAGATCATTGCGCAAATCGGTAATCATTCCGTATCCGGCGAAGTTTGACAGATACGTGCCCAGATAATCGCAAAGGCTTTTCAGGGCCGTGGACGCGACCATGGCGAAGGCAACCATGGTCCAAGCGTTGTGAAAATGTCCTGGAACCAGTTGCTCCAGATTCAACTGCAAATGAAAGTGTCCATGGGTAATGTTGAAGAGCGGCAAGTGCGGGGTAACGTCGGAGGGTTTCAGGACCTGGTCGAAGATGGGCTTGATCAGCAACACCCGGAAGGCGTCCAGGAGGCCAACCGTGGCCATGAGCAGGACCGACACGAACGCCTGCAACGAGTAGGGTCGGGCATACGCCAGCAGGCGAAGGAGCAGTTTCATGCTTTGCCCCGGATGCGCCGGTCCGGCATACGGCTGCGAACGCTATCGTCGCGCGACCGGTATCGATCGCGGCTCACGTCCGGCTGAGATTTTCGATTCCGTTGCGGTTTCCGTTGCGACTCAGGCACGCCCATGATTGTAGCGGAAGGGCGCCATTCTAGCCGACACAAGAATACGCTCTTTGCCAGGTGTATCCATTGCCGCACCACAATGTTCGCTTTGCACGGATCGGCAAAATGCGCGTCACAAAAATCGCCAGGGAGTGGAAACGATTGCGCGATCGAAAAACACCGATCGCGCAATCGTCAGGCGCAGCCGCCAGATCTAGTCGAGCAGATGCAATTCCTTCCCAGGCTTGAAGCGGACGGCGCGTCCCGGCGCGATTGGAACTTCGGCGCCCGTTCGCGGGTTGCGTCCAATGCCGGTTTTCCTGGGCTTGACGCTGAACACGCCAAAGCCGCGCAGTTCGATGCGGTCCCCGGTAGCGAGCGCATTTTTCATGCTTGCAAAGACGGTATCTACGGCAGCCTCGGCTTTCACGCGTGGCAATCCTGTCCGCTCCGCAACTTTATGCACCACGTCTTGTTTGATCAAATGAGTTTCTCCCCTCGGGCTGTTGGATGCGTGCTTCCTCGCGTATACCCATGCTAGGGTCGAGTTTTCGAGATTGTCAATGGAGCGCCACTCTCGTACACTCGGCTTAAAGCAACCTATTTGCAACAGTCGGTCGCACGGGAATCCGAAAATGCAGCCACGGCACGAGGAGACGGATGTCGATTAAGAGTGATCGCTGGATTCGAGAAAACGCACTCCAGAACCAAATGATTACGCCATTTAGCGAGAAGCAAGTTCGCGAGGGGGTCATTTCCTACGGCCTTTCTTCCTACGGGTATGACCTGCGGGTTTCCGACGAATTCAAGATCTTTACGAATGTGAACAGCACGGTCATCGATCCGAAAAACTTCGATGAACGCTCGTTTGTCACCACCCAGGCAGACTCTGTGGTGATCCCACCAAACTCGTTTGCGCTGGCGCGCTCGGTAGAATATTTCAAGATTCCGCGCAATGTGCTCACTATCTGCGTTGGCAAGTCGACGTATGCTCGCTGCGGCATCATTGTCAATGTGACGCCGTTTGAGCCGGAGTGGGAAGGGTTCGTTACCCTCGAGATTTCCAATACAACGCCGCTGCCGGCGCGCATCTATGCCATGGAAGGCTTGTGCCAGATATTGTTTTTCGAGTCCGATGAAATCTGCGAAATCAGCTATGCGGACCGCAAGGGAAAATACCAGAACCAGCAGGGAATCGTATTGCCCAAGCTGTAAATTGGCCGATGCACGACCCCTCTTTACCGAACGCAACGAAAGACGACGAATTGTGGCCCAGTCGAATTTATCCTCACTGCACGCGGTCATGCCTGTTTCCCCGAAAGATGGGAACCGGCGGGCAGTGGTCAGACTTCCAACCACGCGCATTTGCGTATATGTCATTGGACTGGATGCTCTGCGCGCCGCCGGTTTACAGGCTATTTTTGAAAAAAATTCGGGCGTGGACATTGTGTTGGGGGATGCCTCATCGTTGCCTTCCTCCGACCGAGAGTCGGATTCTACGATCAACATGGTTCTCGTGGGGACTCAGGGCATCGCCGATCCACTCAAGACGATCGCCTCCATTCGCGCCACTCATCCCGCTCTGCCTGTACTGGTAATGTCCCATACCTCGGGGGAAGAGGCCATCCTGAAAGTGTTGATGATGGGAGCGAAGGGTTTTCTCCACGAATCCAGTTCGCCGCGCGAGTTTGAAAAAGCTCTCCATATGGTCGCCTCCGGCTCGATATGGGCGCCACGCCGCATTCAGGCAGAGTTGATACAACGACTGCTCGCCGGCCGCGACTCCGAGGGGCATGGCCCTGTCGCTCGCGTCAGCTTTACTGGCCGAGAGCGGCAGGTGTTGAATTTGTTGCTCGACGGGCAATCCAACCGGGAGATCGCCCGCAACTTAAAGATTGAAGAGCGCACCGTGAAATCCTATGTCACCAAGCTGATGAGGAAGATGGGCGTCACGAACCGCATCGCACTCTCCGTGCGGGCGCAAGATCTATAGACGGCATTCTGCTGCTCCTGCCAGCCTCGGCCAGGTATGCGTCACGTTTTGGACTGGCTCCAATACCTAGGTAACGTTACAGAAGGCGGGGGACATCGGTACTCTTTCCCGATCCGCTTTTCCGGTTTCTAATAACTCTAACGATCATGGATTTGGGAGAATCCAGGGCTGCGATGGGCGCGAAACCGCCGATTGCAGCCCTTTTTTTTGTCTGTGTCCATTTTTTTCATTCAACTCCGTTTCGCTTTTCTTGCATCCTAGTACACTGGAGTCGTTAGCCTCGGCAATGAGTGCGCGAAAGCAGCGCTTATACTGTGGGCTATTTCAAAACATGCGAGCGAGAAAGGCTTGACATACTTATGATGAAAAAAGTTATTTTGGGCATTTGTGCCGTAACTCTAGTGGGTTCGCAAGGGTTTGCCGCAACGGACAATGCAAAGCTGGTAGATCGCTTGAATGCCGCCTCGCGGGTGATCACCGAAATCGAGGCAATTCCTGATAAGTCGATTCCCACCAGCATCCTGGGCGATGCAACCTGCGTGGCCGTCGTGCCTGGTTACAAAAAGGCCGCATTTGTGGTCGGTGGCAGTTACGGTCAGGGAGTTGTTACCTGCAAAACCTCACACGGCTGGAGCGCTCCTGCTTTCATCCAAATGGCGGGCGGCAGCTTCGGGTTTCAGATTGGCGGTCAGGCAACCGATTTGGTGCTCATCGCAGTGAACCAACGCGGCATGCAGGATCTGCTGAAGAGCAAGTTTAAGATTGGCGGCGATGCGGCTGCTTCCGCCGGACCGGTGGGACGCAATGCGGGCGCGGCAACGAACTTGACCTTGAAGTCCGAGCTGCTGACCTATTCGCGCAGCCAGGGACTCTTCGCCGGTATCGACTTAAACGGCACAGTGGTTAACCAGAATACAGAGGACACGCGCACGTTTTACGGCTCCGACGTACCCTTTGCGACCATCCTGGAAGGCAATAAAGTCACGCCTGTTTCGGCGCGGCCCTTCGTACGCACTGTGGCGAAATATTTCAGGTCGGCGCAGTAAGACACCGTCCACCTCAACCAAATAGGGCAGGCCCACAGGTCTGCCCTATTCTTTGTACGCCGTGCATGAATGACAGCTTGGGGGTGGAAGTCCTCTTCACGTCCTGATGGAGGAGAAGTGATAGTGAAGCGCAAGGGCGTCGCCGCGAGGCGGGGTCTGAAGGAAGCGTGGAGCAAAGATGCGAGCCGATGGACAAGAACCGGATAGTAGGCATACGGCGCCGGACGAGCTGGCAACTGACAGCGAAGTCCATATCCATCAAGAGCGCTGGTTGTAAATTCGGCGGTTGCGCATC
>JAKAAZ010000035.1 GCA_021802085.1 Acidobacteriota bacterium | reverse complement strand
GCATTGCCGACATAGTTTTCCGTGCTTCCCAAAACGGAATCGCTAACTTTCCCGAAGGCAAGCAGCCTCGCTGGCACAAGGCTTCAGAATCCCGAAACAGACGTCCGGCAGACTATATCTGCTATTTTTTGTTCCCAAGATGGGCGGGGTCAGCTACCATTGCTGGGCTATTCTGTTTTGGCTTACGAAGCCCCGTCCGCCAGTCGGCGGAATCTTACATTGAGGGAACAATCATGAAACGCAACTGCCTTGCACTTCTCTTCATCTCAGCGCTGCTTCCGATGGCTGCGGACGCCTCCACAACCATCCCGCAACCCATCCAGCCAGTAGCCATTTATATCGTCCCAACCTCAGACGGTTTTCAAGTTTCACTGATGGCCGCCATGCAAAAGAAACATGTACAGGTCGCCATTTCCAGCGACGCGATAGATGCCCAATATGTGCTGGAATCCTCTCCTGTCCAGGTCAAGACCCAGAGCACCGGAAGCAAATTCGCAAGATGCCTATTTGCAGACTGCATCGGCATCCAGGATCGGTCCTCAGTCGCAGTGCAGTTAACAAACGCGAAATCTAAACAGATCGTCTGGGCCTATACCGTTCACAAGCAGCGTGGGGGCGCTATGAATGATCAGTCCATGGCTGAAGCCGTCGCGAAACACCTGAAAGAGTTCATGCAAAAGCACCCGCTGGTACCGACCGCGATACCGAGCCAAGCCGCCCTATCTGGCGCATCCGGCGTCCCCGTCACCGCCGCCGTCGACACCCAGGGAAAGAAGTAGGCACCTGATGACGCCCTCCGGTTCGCGCCTTATTCTTGCTGCTGCCCTATGCCTGCTCTCGTTCCGCTCCTTACGCGCCCAGGACGAACATGTCTTCGCCGTGCAGGAAACGTCCGAGGTGCAATCCTTCATCGGCACAAGCGCATACACGTGCGCCGGCCCTGTATTGCACCAAGCGCGCGACGAAAACCTTTGGGACCTGACCGGGCCTGTTGCGCCGAGAGCTCCACAGGAGAAACTTATCGTCCGAAAGATCGCCGTGGCGCACGATGATCGATTCGGGCCTTCTCACCCAGGCTTCGCCGTTCGCGTGCTCTTTACGGCCCCCGACGGCGAAGTCGTGTGGGATTCATTCATCGCTGCGCCTTTCCCATCCAGAGCACAGCTAGCGAGCGGCGGCATTGCGTCCCTTCTCGGGAGCCTGCATGATAACCAAGTTCGCGCACCCGACAAGGGATCATCTCTCAGCGATGTTGAATGCATCCTCGGACAGCCAGAAGAGGCCAACGATTATGGCGACGAGACCCAGTACACGTATGACGACGGCACTTTGCTCTTCTACGTCAGCAACGATACCGGCCTCGTCACAACGGTCCAGACCCTCACTGACAACCGAAATCCCTAAACCCGCCAAGCCGTAACCGCCCGCTCCACTGGGAGCATGCACAATCCGCGTTCTCCCACGCCGCGCGCATAGGCTCCGTCTAGGCTCACCAGTGCCAGCGCCGGTTCTCCCGCCTGGTTGAACGCAAGAATGTCTCCGCGCTGCGCGAAGCTTCGCTTTCCAGCCGCGAATCTCCACGACTGCAATTCCGCCGCGATCATCGCGCTCACGCTGGCATAGCCCATCTGCTGCAGGAGCGCCGTACAGCTCGCCTAGTCGCTGTATTTCCCGCGGAAGGAAGGCGGCTGGGGCGGTCTAGCTGCGACGGCCAATCCAGAAGCCGGCGACCCCGACCAGCGCCAATGCCAGCAGCGGCAGCGCGGATTTGGGAGGGAGCCAGCGCGGACCGCTGCCGAACGGTGGACGCACTTCAGAGATTTCCGGTTCTCGTCCGAAAGCCTCCGTGACGGCGGCGATGGTGGCCAGCGTTCGCCGGCTGTTGCGGCCGGTCATGCGCTGGAATGTTTGCCAGAGCGAAGGCGGCTCGCAGCCCTGCGCTCCTTCTCGACAATGATTCCGCGTGATGGCGTTTGCGACTGCATCCACTTTTTCGGGATCGAGATTTGCGAAGACACGCGAGACGGCGAGGAAATTGCGCATCGCGCGAATCGCCTCGGGAGAGCTGGCATATTCCGCCGCCTTGTCGACGATGGCATCGCCCGCTCCAATGGCGCCGCGCAGGGTGTCGAGCACGCCATGGTCCTGCGCCTGCTGCAGCAGTTGATAGGCCGCAAGCAGCGCCTCCGCGTGCTGGAGGGGAGCGTTCTCCACTTTGGCTCGCAGTTCCTCATGAACATTTCGCTGGGGAGTATACGCACGAATCGGCTGGGCCATGACAGTTCTCCTGTATTACACCTGCGTGCTGGCAATCTGTACCAGTTTGTCGTCCGCGGCGGTGCCGGGCAAACGATAATCGTTGCGCTTCCATTTCCGCTCGACCTCCACTCCATTCTGCGGAGTGGGATGGCCGAAGCGGAAATTGATTCTGGGCAACGGGCTTTCTCCCTGCTCGGGCAATGGAATCATTTGCACACTCGTCTCCTTGTAGGCAGGCGTGTGGGTGGCGCGATCGATTCCAGCGCCGGTGAGTCGATTCACAGGCTGTGCGGTTGAGTTCAGGGGAAGGTAGACCTGTTTGCCCTGGACACGGTCGGTGACCAGAACCTGCACCTTGACCTGGCCATAGTGAGAGCGCAGACGGACCCATCGACCCGTCTGAATGCCCCGTTCCGCAGCCAGCTCGGGAGAGATTTCCACCCACTGGTTCGGCGTCTCTTCCATGATTCCCACGGAACGGAAGGTCATGTTGCCGGCTTCAAAATGCTCCAGCAGGCGTCCGTTATTCAAGTGCAGATCAAATTCATCCGTGACCTGTTCGCACGGTTCGATCCATTCCAGCGGAAAGAGTTTTGCCTTGCCATCGGGGAACGGAAATTTCTCTGTAAAGAGAAGAGGCTGGTCGGAACCATCGGCTGCCACCGGCCATTGCAGGGATTTATAGCCTTCGAGGCGCTGGTAGTTTACGCCCGCAAACAAGGGCGTCAGCGATGCCACTTCGTCCATGACGTCGGAAGGGTGGCTGTAGTTCCAGCCTGCGCCCAGTGCGTTGGCAATGTCCTGAATGATGCGCCAGTCGGGCTTGCTTTCGCCCAGTGGCTCGAGCACTTGATAGAGCCGCTGGATACGGCGCTCGGTGCTGGTGAAGGTCCCTTCTTTTTCGAGGCTGGGACTGGCCGGGAGCACGACGTCGGCGTAGCGGGCCGTCTCGCTCAGGATGACATCCTGCACGACGAAAAACTCCAGTTTTCCGAGTGCATCGCTGACATCATTTTCATTGGCGTCGGAGGTGATCGTATCCTCCCCCTTCAAATACATGGCCTTCAATTTCCCCCGATGGATGGCGTCGATCATCTGGTGATTATCCAGGCCCGCATTTGTCGGCAGCTTCACATTCCATCCACGCTCGAAACGCTCGATCACTTCCGGGTCGTCTACTTTTTGATAGCCGGAGAGGATGTTCGGCATGGAGCCAAAATCGCTGGCTCCCTGAACATTATTGTGGCCGCGCAGTGGATACGCTCCGGTGCCAGGGCGCATGTAGTTCCCTGTAATCAGCAGCAGATTCGAAATTGCCGTGGACGTGTCGGAGCCGCCGCAGTGCTGCGTGACGCCCATGGCCCAGAGGATGCAAACGCTGCTTGCCTGCGCGATCTCCTGCGCGACCTGTTGCAGTGTGGCGACAGGAATGCCCGTCACGTGCTCGGCAAACTCCATGGTGAATTGTCCCAGGCTGTCGCGATACTCCTGAAATCCATTTACCCAGCGGTCGATGAATTCCATCTTTGCCAGACCGTTGTCGAGGATGTATTTGGTGACCGCGGCAATCCATACCAGGTCGGTTCCGGGACGCGGGCGGATGAGAAGATCGGCGCGGCGCGCCATTTCA
Source organism: Acidobacteriota bacterium (assembly GCA_021802085.1). Classification (GTDB taxonomy): domain Bacteria; phylum Acidobacteriota; class Terriglobia; order Terriglobales; family Acidobacteriaceae; genus JAKAAZ01. The sequence continues at coordinate 17,145 of JAKAAZ010000035.1, read as the reverse complement.
TGCTCGCGCAAATCGGCTACGATCAATCGCTGGCCGCGCAATTTGTGCGATTGCTTTACCCGGGTCGCCAACACGGGATGACTTTCCGCCGTGTTGCTGCCAATGATCAGGACGAGGCTGGCGCGCTCAATGTCGGCAATGGAGCCGCTATCGCCGCCGTAGCCCACCGTGCGAGAGAGGCCCATGGTGGCGGGCGTCTGGCAATAGCGCGAGCAGTTATCAATGTTGTTGGTGCCGATAACGGCGCGCGCCAGTTTTTGCATCAGATAGCTTTCCTCATTCGTGCATTTTGAGGAAGCGATCAATCCAATGGCGTCCGGGCCGTGCTCGCTTTTGATGGCGGACAATTTTGTCGCGATCAGTTCGAGCGCCTCGCGCCAGCTTGCTTCTCGAAAAGTTTCTCCATCGCGAATAAGCGGCTTGGTCAAACGATCCTGCGCGTTGATGTAATCCCAGCCAAACTTTCCCTTGACGCAGGTGGAAATGCCATTCGCGGGCCCTTCGGCCGGCTCGATTTTCAAGATGTGCCGGTCCTTCGTCCAGACATCGAAGGCACAGCCCACACCGCAGTACGTACAAACTGTCTTGGTCCTGCGCACCCGCTGGTCACGCATCGCGGCTTCCACCTCGGAGACGGCGAGAATCGGACCGTAGCCGGTTTCAGGCTCCACTCCCTTGACCACATCGATCATATTGTCGAGGGCCTGGCGCGGCAGGCCGGTAAAGTAGCCGGCATGGCCGATCATCGACTTTTCCATGAGCGCGTTGCACGGGCATACGGTGACGCAGTGGCCGCAGGAGACGCAACTGGAGCCTGCAATCGTTTCTCCTCCATCCCACAGAACGCGCGGATGTTGGGATTCCCAGTCGATCGAAAGCGTCTCATTGACCTGGACATTCTGGCAGGCTTCGACGCAGCGGCCGCACAAAATACATTGGTCCGGATCGTAGCGGTAAAAGGGATTGCTGTTGTCGACGGCGTAGGGCTTGGGCCGGTAGGGGCGTTTTTGATGTTTCACGTCAAGCAGCGCCGTGGTGTTATGCACCGTGCAGTTTTCGTTGTTGTTATCGCACACCGTGCAATACAGCATGTGGTTGCCGAGGATACGATCGAAGGCTTCGCGCTGCGCGATATCCACCTGCTCCGATTTGGTGACCACGACCATTCCGGCGGCTACGGGGGTTCCGCAAGCGCGGGCCAAGGCTCCGTTGACCTGGACCATGCAGGTGTCGCAGGTTTCGATGGGACCGAGCTGGGGGTGATAGCAGACCTGAGGAATGATCCTGCCGACTCGATTCAAGACATCCACAAGCGGTTCGCCAGTGTTGGCGGCGCGGGTCACGCCATCGACTTCAATAGTGCAGGATGCAGCGGGGTGATTGGCGCGAAGAGTGGAATGAAAAGATTTGTTGTTCGTCATCGACAACTCCCGAACAGAGGATCGCGGGGCCAATGGTTGCCGCCGGTCTAACATGAATGAGATGCGCAGGTCTTGCGGTGAGACGCTTGCTGTCCACGTGGATCGAGGAATCTGAGCCATGTGCGGGCCAACGAAATCCGACGGAACGAGTTGCAGGGCGTTTTTACAGTTGGCATAGCAAACAGTTTGTCATCCTGAGGGAGCCACGGCAACCGAAGGAACTTGTGGTTCGAGCATTTCCACTTTTACCGTGTTGTTATGAGAGCTGTTCAGTCCAGCCTTGCTTCCATCCCATCGACGAAGACCCGTCTCTGGGGGGCCGGGTGAACGGAAAAGTCGCGTCGCAATCGTTGCTTTGGCCTACACCTACGGTGAAAATGCTCTCGCCATGAAACGCAAGTTCCTTCGCTTCGCTCAGGATGACGATTCTACTTTTTTCGGGCGCCAGGGGAACAATCAAGGGGCTGTATACATCGGATCGTGCGCAGTCGGCAAAGGCGGGGCAGATGAGATTTTAGTCATCATGGAGTGACCGGCCCACTGCGCTGGCCGCGGGTTACGCTGTGGGCCAGCGAGATGAGGCGATCGCAATCTGGCCGCCGGATCCATGTCAACGGGAAGTAGGGACACCGCTTGAGCCAAGAATCCGCACCACGGATACATGAACTCGGACCGTCTCATGCAGGCGGTTTCTGCTATACGCTGGAGGTTGCTATTTCGGGTCGCGCGCACAACAAGCGGCATGAGCGGGCATCGCGAGAATGCGACAGGAACGAACGGGAGTCACGTCTACCATCGCTGACTCAAGGAGGCAATGGACATGGAAAGCTCGACGGCTGCAACTTTGCCGCACTTGAATGCGGAATTTCTCAGCGGCCATCCCGAGCTGGCTCCGGGAGCAACCGGCCATCTTCTTCCGGAAAAAATGCTGCAATTTGGCGCGGGCGTTTTTCTGCGGGGTTTCGTGGACTGGATGGTGGACGGCATGAACCGCAAGGGTCTGTTCCGCGGCAGCGTGGTGGTGGCGTCGTCGATCACGCCGGAAATGGTAGAGAAGCTGAACCAGCAGAACGGCGCCTATACTCACCTGGCACGCGGGCTGGAGAACGGCAAGCAGGTTGAGGAAAAGAGCATCCTCACGTCAATCAGCCGCGGCATCGATCTAACCGCGCAATTTGCCGAGTACCTGCGGTGCGCGCACAATCCGGATCTGCGCTATATCGTCTCCAACACGACGGAAGCCGGCATTGTCTACCGCGCGGAAGATAAACAGAGCGATCAGCCGCCCGCGTCATTTCCTGCGAAGCTGACGCTGCTGCTGGCTGAGCGATACAGGGCATTCCACGGCGACGTGACCAGGGGATTTGTGATTTTGCCCTGCGAACTGATTGAGCGGAATGGCGACACGCTGAAAAAAACGGTCCTCGAAACAGCGGCGAACTGGAAGCTCGATCCGACGATCGTGGAATGGATCGAGAAGGCCAATGTATTTGCGAACACGCTGGTGGATCGCATCGTGACAGGCTTTCCGAGCGGCGAGATTCAGGCCCTATGGCAAGAGTCCGGCTACATCGACAAGCTGTTCAATACCTCCGAAATTTTCCATCTGTGGGTCATCGAGGGACCTGCTGCGCTGGCGAAGGAATTGCCTCTGCGGGAAGCGGGCTTCAACGTGATCTTTACCGATGACATGAAACCCTATCGCGACCGCAAGGTGCGCATCTTAAACGGCGCGCATACGACCACAGCCCTGGCAGCATATCTGGCGGGTGAAGATCGCGTGGGCGAATGCATGAAGGATCCGCTGATCCGCGGGTTTATGAAGCGCGCGATCTACGACGAAGTGATTCCCACGCTGTCGCTGCCGAAGGATGAGTTGGAAGCATTCGCCGCGACAGTGTTCGAGCGCTTCAGCAATCCGTTTATCCAGCATGCGCTGTTGAGCATCTCGTTGAACTCCGTTTCGAAGTACAAGGCGCGCGTGCTGCCATCGGTGGAGCAATACGTTGCGATCCGGGGAGAGGCGCCCGTTCGCCTGACGTTCGGGCTGGCTGCGCTGATCACTTTTTATCGCGGCACGGTCATCCAGGATGGCGCGCTGATCGGACATCGCGATGGCAAGGAATACCGCATTCAGGACGATCGGACGGTGCTGGAGATATTCGCCGATTTGTGGCAGCATTTTGACGGATCGACCGCCGGCGTACAGAAACTCACCGATGCGGTTTTGCAGCGCGACGACTGGTGGGGCAAAGACCTGCGGCAGATTCCCGGCATGGCTTCAGCAGTCGGCGGGTACGTGGAATCTATCCTGAATCTCGGCATGCGAGTCAGCCTGGAGCAAGTGAGCGCGTAATAAAGCCTAGAGGCTCGCGTGAACGTAGCCGCGAAGCTGTAGATCGATGATCGTCGTTAGGGCCCAGAGATCGACCTCAATTACCGGTTGGATGGTCTTCGGCTCGATCTTCTTTCCCAACACCGCCTGGCCGCAAACGCGAAAGTCTACGCCCGCCTTCTTCAGGCTTTGGATGAGAGCGATATTCGGGTTCGCCAAGCCATTGTTGCGCGCCTTGAAGGCGTCGTTATTCAGGATGATCTCGGTTCCACCCTGGTGGAACACGACTACGATGTCGCGGTGGTCCGGTGGGACGCCATATTTGGCAAGCGTATTGACATACCGGGCGACAGTGATGAGGCCTGGATTGACGTCGTCAGGTTTTGCGGCTGCCTTGCCGATGTCGAAAACAACCTTATAGGTCATTGTCGGATCCGGCAGCGCTTTGGCGCCGGGCACATCTCTCGCCGCCGCGTAGCCGGGTATTGGCAGGGTCTGGGTCTGCGCCGATTGCGCACGCGCCGAGCCAGAGAGCGGAATGAAAGCTGCCAACACGGCTACCACAGCCGCGCCACCCGCATACAATTTTCTGCCTGGCATCGTAACCCCGATCGGGAGCGAGCAATTTGGGAGTATTGCCAGTGATTCTCTCAATTCCACTTGAATCTCCTTAAACTTTTGATTTTTCTACTCTTCGCCGAACCAGTATATCCCGGCGAAGTTCTCATCCAGGCAATGTGAAACTCTCCGTCTTTTTTGATACGTTATTGCTTCACGACCAAGCTGAATCGAGTATCACGCCATGCGGATATGCGGAGCTAATGCCAGGGCAGGAACGTCCAATGTCAGCAGTTCAGTTCGATGCATCCTGGGCGGCGGCGAGATCCAAATCGTTTGGAAGACATAACGTCAGGAAACTATGACAGGATAGAAGGAATGCCGAATCCGCAAGACCCTCCCCGAGCTGCTGCCGCATTTGACTCCCGCGATTTTCGCCGGTATCAACTGGCGCGGTTGCTGGTCATCATTGGCGCGGAGGCGCAGGCCGTTGCCGTAGCGTGGCAGATCTACGCCATTACTCATCGAGCCATCGATCTTGGCTACGCGGGCCTGGCGTTGTTTCTGCCCGGCATTTTATTCTTGCTGGTCAGCGGACATACGGCGGACCGCTACGACCGCCGACACGTCATTCTGATTTGTTATTCGCTGCAGTGCCTTTGCACCGGGACATTGTTCTACTTGTCATGGACCGGCACCCAACATGCCGCTGCATTGTTTGCCGTGCTGTTCCTGATCGGCACGGGCAGGGCATTCAGCGGGCCAGCGAGCTCCGCCCTGCTGCCGCATCTGGTCCCGAAGGACAATTTTGTCAACGCCGTCTCGTGGGGCGCATCGATCTTTCAATTGGCCAACTTTATCGGCCCCGCGCTGGGCGGTTTGCTGTTCACTCTGCCGCTGGCGAGCTGGCTACCAGAGCCACTGGGAACGCACATGGCCGGCGGCGCCATCGTCTATGCATTCACGTTTGCCACGCTGGTTGCCTTTCTCCTGCTGCTGGCCTCGCTTTCGGTGCGGCCTGGGCGACAGGAACAGCGGACGATCTCTGTTGACACGCTGCTGGCTGGGTTCCGTTACATGTGGCACAAAAAGCTGCTGCTAGGTGTCACCACGCTGGACCTGTTCGCGGTGCTGCTGGGCGGAGCGGTCGCACTGCTGCCAATCTTCGCCGAGAACATTCTGCACTCCGGCCCCAGCGGCCTGGGAATTTTGCGCGCAGCGCCTGCCCTCGGGGCCCTTTCGATCTCCATTCTGATGACCTGGAGGCCGATGAATCGCCATGCGGGAGTTCGCATGTTGATTTCCGTGGTGTTGTTTGGCGCGGCGACGATCGTGTTTGGGCTGTCGCGCAACATGGCGCTGTCGCTGGCAGCCTTGTTTGTCGTGGGGGCGTCGGACATGGTCAGCATCATTGTGCGGGCCTCCATGTTGCAGCTCGCCACGCCGCAGGCAATGCGGGGGCGGGTGAGCGCGGTGAATGCCCTGTTCATTGGAGCCAGCAATGAGTTTGGAAGCTTTGAAAGCGGCGTGACCGCGCAATGGTGGGGCGCGGTGCCGGCGGTGGTGATCGGCGGCATCGGTGCGATTGCGGTCACTGGGATATGGACGCTGCTGTTTCCTTCATTGCGCAAAGTCAACAGGCTGAGTGAAAACGAATTGATGGGAATGGAACGGGAAGCTGCGACGGCGGAACCGCAGAATTGAACTCCCTTCCGCGGCGTTCGAAGCGGCAGAACCGCAATGGTGCGCGGAAAACCCCGATCCGCAGCGTTCCAGCAAATCCGGAGCTACAGCATTTCTCCTAATAGTGTAGAGGGGTGACAAAACGACCCGTCATCCTGAGCACAGCGAAGGATCTCGGTATTTTTGAATAGAGCGGATTGACAGTAGGTGTAGTTATTTGTGAAAGGGAGTCATTCTGAACCCTTCGGCTACGCTCAGGGCAGGTTCCGCGCAGCGGAGTGAAGAATCCAGACGATATGCGCCTGGTCATTGCCGCCGTCACCCTCTGGATTCTTCGCTGCGCTCAGAATGACTCCTTCCATTTTGATCACAGTATCTGTAAATCCGCTCTAAAAGCGATGCCCAGATTCTTCGCTGCGCTCAGAATGGCGACCTTCCCTCTACAGCAACAGGGGAAATGCTCTAGACTTTATGGCTCGCCCTTCGCCAGCAAATCCATGAGCCCCGCCTCATCGAGCACGGGAACATTCAGCTTGTTTGCCTTGTCGAGCTTGGAACCCGCGTCTTCTCCGGCGACGACGTAGTTCGTTTTCTTGCTGACGGAACCAGCGACCGTGCCGCCTTCGCGCTCGATGCGCTCTTTGGCCTGCTCGCGGGTCAGGGTGGGCAGCGTGCCGGTCAGAACAAACGTTAATCCGCCCAGCTTGGATGAAGTCTTTTTCCGCTCGGCATTGAAATTCAGGCCCGCAACGCGCAGTTTTTCTATCAGCTCTCGATTGCCGGGAAGCGCAAAGAATTCCAGCATCGCGGTTGCAATGCGCGGCCCAATCTCCTGCACTCGCTCCAGTTCTTCCGCGCTGGCTTCGATGACGCGATCCATGGTTCCAAAGGCGTCGGCGAGAAACTGCGCCGTGCGTTCGCCGACAAACCGGATGCCAAGCCCAAGCAAAACGCGGTCAAGCGGCGCTTGCTTCGAGCGTTCAATCTGCTGCAACAACGATTGCGCCGTCTTTTCTCCTATACGATCGAGCGACAGCAGGGCGGCCTCGTCGAGCTGATAGATGTCGGCCAGGTTGCGGACCAGACCGCGCTCGGTAAGCTGATTCACCACGGCTTCGCCGAGCCCTTCAATGTTCATCACGCCGCGCGCGGCAAAATGCAGCAGGCTCTCGCGCAGGCGCGCCGGGCAGTTGACGTTGATGCAGCGCCAGTCCACTTCGCCTTCTTCGCGAATAAGCGCGCTGCCGCATTCCGGACAGAGAGTGGGAAAAGAAAAATCGCGCGCATCGCCGGGCCGCTTTTCCGGCAGCACGGCAACGACCTTTGGAATGACGTCGCCGCCGCGTTCCACGGTGACAAAGTCTCCAATCTTGAGGCCGAGGCGCTGAATCTCGTCGGCGTTGTGCAGGGTTGCGCGGCTAACTGTGGTGCCACCGATGAATACCGGCTGAAGTGCCGCCACCGGCGTTACCTTGCCGGTGCGCCCAACCTGCACGAGGATGTTCTCCACCTGCGTCACGCCTGCGCGCGCGGCAAATTTGTAGGCGATGGCCCAGCGCGGCGCGCGTCCGGTGAACCCCATTTTTCCCTGGAGCGCGGTGCTATCAACCTTCACCACCACGCCGTCGATTTCATAGGGCAGCGACTCGCGCATGGTTTCAGCCTGGGCGATGAAATCCCAAACTTCGTCGAGCGTGTGTACCAGCTTACGCGTGGGATTGACGCGAAAGCCGGCGGTGGATAGAGCATCGAGCGACTGGCTCTGCAGCGGGAAAATATAGCCTTGCTCGTTCAACGCAAAGTAGGCGTAGAAGTCCAGCCGCCTCTGCGCCACGATGTTCGGCTCCAATGTGCGCAGCGTTCCCGCGGCTGCATTGCGCGGATTGGCGGCCGGGGCAAGCCCTTGCTCCTCGCGCTCCGCGTTCAGCTTTTGGAATGCCGCCAGCGGCAGAACGACTTCGCCGCGAATTTCAAAATTTTCCGGCAGGCCCGAAGCGCGCAGCTTCGCCGGAGAAATGCTGAGGGGTACGGAGCGAATGGTGCGGACGTTGGTGGTCACGTCTTCGCCAATGACGCCATCGCCGCGGGTCACGCCCCGCACCAACTGCGCATTCCGATAGGTCAGCGCAAGCGACAACCCATCGAGCTTCAATTCGCAAATATAGGCAATTTTCTCGTCGCCCGCCAGGTCGTGAACGCGGCGGTCCCATTCGCGCAATTCGGTTTCGTCGTAGGCATTGTCGAGCGAAAGCATGGGCCGCGAGTGCGGCACTTTTGCAAAGCCTTCCTTCGGCTTGCCGCCGACCCGCTGGGTGGGCGAATCCGGCGCGCGCAGCTCGGGGTGCGCGTCTTCCAGCGCGCGCAACTCGCGCATCCACGCGTCGTATTGCGCGTCGGAGACCTCCGGCGCATCCAGCACGTAGTAAAGATGCTCGTGATGCCGCAGCGTCTCGCGCAGAGCCTCGATCTGGTCGCTGGTGGGTTCGGTGGAGCGATTAGAAGTCATCGAGAGCATTATAGGCGAGGCCTACCTACACAGCTTGCCTGTAACCATGGTAATGTGACCATGGTGGGATTATGAAAACAATAGCTGCAGGAACCTTCAAGACCAACTGCCTGGCAGTCATGGATGAAGTCCGAGCCAGGAAAGAATCTGTCGTAATTACAAAGCACGGCAAGCCAGTCGCCAAGCTTGTGCCGGCGGATGAGACGAACGACGACATTTACAACTTCCTTGGCGGCAAGGGTACGATCCGGGGCGACATCGTAGCCCCAGCCATCCCTCTGGAAGAGTGGAGCCGGATCAAGTGACCCTAGTCGATACCCATATCGTGGTCTGGCTGGCCCTCGACGCTAAAAAGCTATCGCGGAAAGCTCGTGCCGCAATCGACGAAGCTCGACAACATGGAGAAGGTCTCGCCATCGCTTCGATCAGTCTTTTTGAGCTGGCCGTGATTTCGGCTCGCGGCCGCATCCAGCTCGACATCTCCCTGGAATCGTTTCTTCAGGAGGTAGAAGCCCGCTTTATTGTGAAACCGTTGACGGGCCGCATCTCCGCCAAGGCGCAAGAGTTGCCAGCGAGCTATCCCAACGACCTCATGGACCGCATCATCGGCGCGACAGCTCTGGTGGAAGGCCTTTCCCTGATTACCGCCGATGAACAGATCCGCAAATCCAAGGCCGTTCCCACGATCTGGTGATTCTGGAGCGCACCGCGAGCGTAATCTTTTCACCAAAATTACTCCCGTGTATGCTTAAAAAACTGAATGGAGCCGGTCACACACTTTCTTACGGGCGCATGTCTGGGGCGATCGGGGCTGAATCGCACCACCGCCTACGCAACGTTGACGATGGTGCTGGCCGCCGAGGCGCCGGACGTCGACATGTTCTGGTTCTTTCGCGGACGGCTGGCGGAGTTTCAACATCATCGCGGCATCACGCATACGTTTCTGGGTGCGCCGTTCATGGCTCTGGGTGTAACGGGCACCGTCTGGCTATGGCATCGCTGGCGTATCCGGAATCGAGGCAAACAGACCGCCGGGTATGCGCCGCCGGTGCGCTGGGGCTGGATCTGGTTCCTGGCATTGCTTGCCGACTTCAGCCATATTTTGCTGGATTGGACGAACAATTATGGCGTGCGCCCATTGTTTCCCTTCCATCCGAACTGGTATGCGGGCAGCATCTTCTTTCTCTTCGAGCCGGTACTGTTTGGCGCGCTGCTCATCGCCGTGCTGATGCCTGCGATCCTGGGTCTGGCCGACCGCGAGATCGGCGTGCGCCGTCCAGCGTTTCGCGGTCGCGGCTGGGCGATTTTCGCTCTTTGCGTTGCCGTCGGATTGGGTTGTTGGCGCTGGGCGGAGCATGAGCGCGCCCTGCATCTGCTCGCCGAGCAGAGCTACCAGAATGAACCTGTGTTGAAGATGACGGTCAACCCCTATCCGGGGGATCCCTTCGAATGGTTCGGCATCGTCGAGACGAAGGATTTCTACCAGACCGCGCTGCTGAACACGCGAACCGACAGCTTCACCAGCCAGGCGCCCGACGATCTCTATTACAAACAGCCGCAGACGCCCGCGATTCTTGCGGCAAAACGTTCCAGGCTGGGACGAGTGTTTCTCGGCTGGTCGAAGTTCCCGCATGTGGAGGAGATTGACACCTTCGGCACGCTGCCCAACGGGGCGCACTATACTCGGGTGCAATTTCAGGATCTGCGCTTCGCTTATTCCGTCCTGTTCCTGCGCGGAGGCACGAACAGCCCGCTGAGCGGGGTGGTGACCATTGCGCCGGATGGGACCGTGGACCAGATGGAAATGGACGGCGAAATACAAAAATAGCTCGCCGGCTGTTTGCGACGAGGGTTTGCCGGCCTGGAATTTGTCGCCCTGGCAAAAACTTATGTTGATGTTGCCAAAATTGCCTTGACCTCATCTCTATAGGCGGAAACAATGAAAGCTCCAACCGGAAACCGTCAAGGCTTTCCGCATTTCCATCGTAAGAGGACCGAATGTTCAGTTATTTTTTCGTTTTGATGGCGATTTTCAGCCGCATCCTGCCACATCCGTGGTTCGGCTTTACGGCGGTTGGAGCTTCGCTGCTGGTGTTTGGCGCGCGCCGCTCGCCAAAACTGTTCATTCTGCCGGTACTGGCGCTGGCGGCGACGGACTACTATTTGACCGTCTTCGCGTACAGCTATCCGTTCCACCTACAGGATTATCTGGTGACGTGGGCATGGTATCTGGGCGCTTGCTGGATGGGCTACGCGTTCCTGCACAAGCGGGCCAATGCCGGCCGTGTTGTGGGCGCGGCGCTCTCGTCTTCCACATCGTTTTTTCTGGCCAGCAATTTTGCCGTCTGGGCTGGCTCCGTTATCTACCCGCACACGGCGGGCGGCCTGGCAACGTGCTATCTGGCCGGACTACCCTTCTATCGGAATGACGTGCTGGCAACGACGCTGCTGACAAGCGCCGTCTTCGGCTTGCCTGTCGTGGCGCGCCGGTTGGCGGACGAATGGCAGCACCGCAACATCGGCGCGCGCGCGGCCTAACTCGCTGAAACAAGGGCGGGACCGGGCGGGCCGCTACTGAGCGGGAAGAACGGTTTGCTCATGATGGCTGGTTAGGACTTCCGGCACGCTGCCGTCATTCACAATCGCCTGCGACGGTTTGCCGTCGATCAATACACGCATCGAGGCGCTGGAGTGGGATGGCACGAGCAGTTCGCGTGTCTGCGTACTCGATGCGGACTCCACCGTGACGGGCACTTCCGCGGAACAAAAGCTGTCGTTCTGTACATCCACCGAGACAAGATAATTTTTGCCGGTGCCGTTCCTGTTAAGGATCGAGCGGGAATAGGCGCTGACGACGTGCAGGTCGGGCAATCCGCGGTCACGATATACCCAGTCATCGAAAAACCATTCCAGATTTTTGCTGGAGACCTTCTGCAGCAATTCCTGGAGATAGCTGGGTTCATGGTCGTTCGCCGGAACGTAGGCTTGAAGCGCTTTGGCCAGGGCCTCATCTCCGACGATATTGCGCAGCATCCATAGCACGTCGGCGGCCTTGTCGCGGTAGTAGATATCGCTCCAGGCCTTGATCAGGCTCTGTCCCGGATCTACCCCTGGATCGGAAGTTTCGGCGATCGCGAGCGCGGCGCGGCGAGAATCCATTTGCGCCATGGTCGTGGCGAAGCCGGCGCGCTGCTCGATCCACAGCAGAGTCATGAACTGCGCCACGCCTTCATTCAGCCAAACGCGCGACGATTGAAAATAGGAATGGCCCAGCATGTGCGCCATGACCGGACCCACGCTGTCGCTGGCTGCGGCGGTTGTGAGCGGAAGGAAAAGTATGTTCCGCTCCTCAAACGGCAGGTCGGCGGCGTCGGGCAGATCGACCAGCACCACCGGACGCCTGGGATGCGAACCCAGCCATTGTTCGACCAGCGGACGAGTCTGCTGGAAGATCTTTTGATATGTCGCGGCAGCCGCTTCGTTGCCAACGCGCGAGTAGATGTCCAGCCCCGAAACATTCTCGCGGCCCGCATGCATCACAAAAAAACTGAGCGGAGAGAAACCCAGCCGGGTCGATGGCAGGGTAAAGGAAGCGACCTGCAGGACCGTATTGCCAGCCAAATTTTCGGGCGGCGCGGCAGAGGTGGCGGGTTGCCTCGGCGGAGTGCCGTCCGGCTGCACCACGTAGCCATTGAGAATGGCAACGCTCGGTTTCACGTCCAGATATTCGACCAATACATGCATGGCGACATGGGCATCGGATTCGCGCAGTTTCCACTTGCCGACGGAGTCGAACATCTCCGATCCCTGCCCAAGCAGCACCGGGGCCGTTGAAACTGGGAACCAGATCACGTTGCCGAAGCCGCGAAGCGCGGTGAAGTCCGCGCCGACCGAATCCCATTCGGAGGATTCGGCGATCTTCGCCGGCGCACCCAGGCGCAGCAACCGCTCCGCGGATTGCTGTATTGTGCCGGAGTAGATGACATTCATCTGGATCGCGGCTCCCGGCGCAAGCGGCCTGGCCAGCGTGACAACGGCCTCCGTCAGCACACCGGTGTGGTCGATGTCGCTCTCGACGGGCTCGGTTTGAAACTTCACAGGCCTGCCATCTACCCGGATGGAATACCAATGGAGCGACGAGGAAAGCTGCAGCGCGATCCGGTCCAGCGATTTGTCGCTGCTGTTCTGAGCCGTCACACGGGCTTGAACGGAAATCGAATGCTGTGCCGGTTCCAGATGCACTTCAAAGTTGTACGAACTATACGTGAGCGCGGTGCGCTCGGCGTCGGACACCAGGGCGGCACTGGACGGTGCTGTCGGCGAAGGCACAGGTTGCTGAGAGGCAGGGTTTCCGGCAGCATTCCCTGCGGAGTTTGGACTGTCTTCTCCGCGAGAAAATATGATCTGGCCACCGCTGGAGGAGGGTTTGTTTTGAGTGGGCGAAACGGCCTGTTGCCCCAGTGCGCTGCCAGCGACTAACAACGAGAGCAAGAAAACCAACACATACAGCTTAGAATTTTTGGACCCATATAGCCTGGAATTCATGAACCCAGTCCCTTGAGCGGTCGCCCGGTTCGAGCCGACACGGAAGTGGACTGATCGGCAACGGGCAATCCAGACGCCGTACGCCGTTGCCGCGCCGCCTCGTACATCACGATGGCTCCAGCCACAGACACATTCAGCGATGAAACTTGACCCGCCATGGGAATCCGCAGCAGATGATCGCAGGTGCGCCGGGTAAGCTCATGCAGTCCGCCGCCTTCCCCGCCCAGAACCAGCACGCAATTGCAGCGGTAGTCGAATGCGTCATAATCCATAGTGCCGCGTTCATCCAGACCCACGCACCAGATGTTTTCGCGTTTCAATTCCTCCAAAGCGCGGACCAGGTTGGTCACGCGCGCGATGCGAACATGCTCCGCGGCGCCCGCCGAGGTCTTGACCACGGTGGCGTTCACTCCGGCTGCCCGCCGCTCCGGCAGGACCACTCCATCGACACCTGCGCCGTCCGCGGTTCGAAGCAGGGCGCCGAGGTTGTGAGGGTCTTCGATCCCATCCAGCGCCAGTAAAAACAGATACGGGCCATGCGGATGCGAAAGCTCCTGGAGCGAGGAATATTCCCGTTCGGCCACCACGGCGACGACGCCCTGATGAGCGTCGGTGCGAGCCATGCGTGTCAACTGCTCCCTGGACTCGAGCCGCACTTGTATCCCCGCAGCATCGCAGAGGTCGGCAATGTTCTTGAGGCGCGCATCCTGGCGCTGCCGCGCGATCAGGACGGATTCCAAGCGGCGGTTGCCCGAGCGAATGGCCTCCTCCACCGGATGCAATCCATACAACAGTTGCATAGTTGTAAGTAGTGTACAGTTGACGGCGCGCTACTTTCGCCCCGTATTCGCCTGGGCGATGTCTTGCAACGCCATTTTTTCCGCATCCAGCCGAGGAATCGTGAAAAGATAGTGAAAGATGGGCAAAATGCGATTCAAGGAAAATTTCAACTCATTGCGCGTCTTTCTGACGCCCATTGGCGTCTCTACCAAAGACGCCATGGAAGCCACCCGCACAGCTTCGCTGACCCAGACCGAACAATCGCTCACCGCGAACGCCGAAATTGTGGCCGCGCTGCGCCGTCATGATCCGGAAAAGATGGAGCAATTGATTGAACTCTACCAACACCGGCTGTTTCGGTACCTGCTCTTTTTGACCGGCAGCCGCGATCTGACGCAGGACTTGTTTCAGGAAACCTGGCTGCGCGTGCTGGAGCGTGGATCGCAATACAGCGGTCGCTCCCGGTTTGAGACATGGATGTTCGCGATTGCCCGCAATCTGATGATCGATCAAACCCGGAAGCGCGCGACAGTCAGTTTGGACGAAGCGACGGACCCAGACAAGGACCGGCCTCTGGAAATCGCCGCCGATATGCCTTCGCCTTTCGACCATTTTCAATCGGGAGAGCAGGCCGCTCGCGTCGGCCAGGCATTGCTGGCACTGCACCCCTTGTATCGCGAAGTGCTGGTGCTGCGCTTCCATGAAGAAATGTCCCTGGAGGAAATTGCCCAGGTCAGCAGCGCGCCGCTTTCCACTGTCAAGTCTCGCCTGTATCGCGGAATGGCGGCCCTGAAGCCGGTGCTGGAAACCTATCGCGGAGCAAATTGCGAGGCGCGGCCATCATGAAGCATATCGAAGCCGATGCCCATCTGCCAGTGTCGCAGCGCGAAGCCGACCGCAGCGATGTGCAGGAAATCTCCCCATTGCAGGAGCAGGAATTTGTCGCCGCTCTGCTGACCGTCGGAGGCGTTGCCGACCGCGCCATGGTGTGTCGCGTCCAGCGCTGCGTGCGCGAGCGGGCGATGGAAATGGTCGAACGGCGCCAGCGCTTACGCCATAGCGTCGGGTTGACGATCCTGGGATTCTCTCTATTACTGCTGGTGTTGACGCCGGTGGTGTGGAGTCTCGTGCATCTGGAGAGCGAGTCCGAAATGCAGTTTGCCTATCTGATCGGATGTCTGTTTCCAGTCACGCTGATGGCTTTGGTTCTAGTCTTCATGCGCACCCGCGCCGGCGGCGACGCACGTCGGGGAGGGGCTCGCCAGATCGATCATCGGGTGGCTTCTCGATTGGGTTCCATGGTTCGGTAAGGATATTTGGCGTAGCATTTCAGAATTTTCTTTCCTTCCATCAAGGAATGTCCTAAGGTTTCATTGTTCGGCCAGGTTGCTGGCGGCCCGTCGATTTCTCGCCAGCCAGGAAAGTACCTTCAGTCAAAATGGCACGCAGCGATTCCAGTTCGTCGTTTTCCGTCAGCGAAGAGCTAAAACTCATTCCCCGCTGGTCCATCGTGCTCGCCTTTGTCGCCTTCATCGGCATCCAATATCTTTTCTTCTTCGTAATGCATCAGCAGCATCGGAGTCCGATGCCGGTGCATATATACTTTGGCACCAGCTGGGGCGCGCTGGTTGCCGGGTACGTGCTGATGATTGGATATATCAGCGAGGATGCGCCTCGCCGCAACATGGGGAAATGGCTCTGGATTCTGTTGTGCATCATCCTGCAGGGCGGCATTGGTCCGGTGATTTACTTTCTGCTGCGGCAACCGATCCTATCGCAATGCCCGTGCTGCGGAACTCGCGTGGACAGCAATTTCAACTACTGTCCACAATGCGCGCATCGGGTCGCGCCGAACTGCGGCGTCTGCCATGAGAGCGTCCGCATCTCCGACCTGTACTGTACGAACTGCGGACACAATCTGGCCGAGGACAATACTCCGGCGCGCCTCCGCGCCTACGGCGTTTGAGCGTCGCTTTCTTCCCTGCCGATCCGCCGTTTTTTTTAGCAAGCCTGCCGCGCGCACGAGCATTCCTTACTGCGTGGCGATAGGACGAAATCATAACTTGCGGGCAGAGTGGAATTGCTCGAAATATCTTTCTCTGATGTAGAGTGGTCGTAAGCATGACGATCCGCGCTGTCATCGTCGACGATGAACAACTGGCACGCCAGGAGTTGGAGTACCTCCTCCTCAAATCCGACGACGTAGAAATCGTTGCCCAGGGAAGCAATGGCGTGGAGGCGGTGGAACTGGTGCGAGCGCATCAGCCGGACGTCGTCTTTCTCGACGTGCAGATGCCGGGTCTGGACGGCTTTGCGGTGCTGAAAAAGCTGCTCGAAAAGGGCCGGAAATTGCCGCTTCCGAACATCGTCTTCGCCACTGCATTCGACCGGTATGCGGTCCGCGCGTTCGAGGTGAATGCGGTCGATTACCTGCTGAAGCCCTTCGACGAGCGACGGGTGCGCCAGACACTCGACAGAGTCAGGAGTCGACTTGCGGAGGTGGTCGCGGGCTCTTCCAGCACCGCCGGTCTCTCGACGAAACTGCCTCCCTCGAAGGACGCGTCGAACGAAACGGTTCCCGCAGCGAATGCTGTCGACGATCGGCTGGACGCCCTGGTTCGGCTCCTGGAGCAGCAGCAGGCACCCGTCAAAAGCACAGCCGCGAAAGTTGTTCTTCGGGTTGGCGGCCGTCTTCTGTTAGTCGAGCAGCGGGACATTTGCTTCGCCTCCATTGAAGAAGGCACCATCAGCGTTGCCACTCACTCGATTGAAGGTCACTCGAATTGCCGCACGCTCGAAGAGTTGCTCGAATTGCTGGACCCCAATCTTTTCTGGCGCGCCCATCGCTCGTTCGTCGTGAATATTCATCGCATTCAGGAAGTGGTGCCATGGTTCAAGTCCAGCTATCAGTTGCGCATGGACGATCGGCGGCATACCGAGATTCCCGTGAGCCGCGGCCAAACAAAGCGACTGCGTGAATTGTTCAATCTTTGACGAGAACCTTAAGTACTACAGTGCACGTCTTCATCGCTCAGGTCCTGGTGCCCGGTTCAACAGATGCTGCACGCGATAAGGAGTGGTTCACTCATCCACTCTGCCAACTGCCAGCCGTTCTTCCGCTCACAGTGGCTCAACAAACCTTGCCGATAGGCCAGACTGCTCTCGCGTGCTTCCGAGCGCGCGAACAACCCTGCGATACGGTCGTGGATCCGTAACAACTCGCGCTTCCAACCGGATACTCGGCTTCTCCATCGCACTCGCCGGAGAATCGTAGCCCCGAGCAAGCTATCTACAACTGTAGTACTGGGGCGAGGAGA
>JAKAAZ010000034.1 GCA_021802085.1 Acidobacteriota bacterium | reverse complement strand
GAAAAAGGCGTAAGCACTGATCGTCGATCTGCTCATGTGCTCATTCTAGATAGGTTAGCTCAGGGAGTAAAGTGTATGATTCCCCAAAAAAGAACCTGCAAAACACCACTTCTATGTCGCGCACCCATTTCCTATTGACAGTTTGTGATCTCTTTGATTTACTTGTTTCCGTTCTCAAGGCGCCTGCTTTCAGCAAGGCATATGCGACCCATTTAATCGGTTCGACGAGTCGCAGGAAATAACTAGCTTCAAAGCCAAGCCAGAAGATGTTTTGAAGCCGTTGGCGTTCCAGGCATTGGAGAATGGGAGTAAGTATGCAAAAGTGCAAACTTAGCAGTTCCCCTGCAATTGTCGCTTTGCTGATGTTTGTCGCGACGATGATCTTAGCCCCTTTGAGTCTGACGGCACAAACCTCTTTGGGAACCTCGATCGTTGGAGGAATGGTGTTCGATCCATCTTCACTTGGTGTTCCAGGTGCAGCTGTCCAACTGTTCGACACGCAACGCGGCACAACACGTGCCACAGTGACTAACCAACAGGGTGCATCGCTGTTTACTGCTGTGCAGCCTGGAATTTACACGGTGAGAGTTCAGCAAAAGGGATTCAAGAAGCCAGTATTCAAAATGTGAGAGTAATCATCGACCAGCTCGCCACGGTAAACGTGACATTGCAGGTTGGTACGGTTTCACAGTCCGTGACAGTAAACTCAGCAGGCTCTACGCCTCTGCTCGATACTACGACAAATTCTTTGGGAACAGTTATGAGTAACGTCCGTGTGGAGGAACTCCCCTTGAACGGCCGGGATTTTCTACAGCTTGCTACACTAGTGAGTGGCAGCCAAGAACCGACGGGGGGATCGGATATGGTTACGGCCCAGACCGGACACAGCAACATGACCATCAGCGTCACTGGAGCCAATCAATTTGAGACAAGCTATTTCATCGACGGAATAGCGACACGAGGATCGCGTATTGGAAACTCCTCGATCAATGAGTCTGTAGCGGCCATCGATCAATTTAAGATTGAATTAGGCTTCTTCATGCCAGATCTGGGCCCTAATGCCGGGATCATCGATGTCCTGACGAAATCGGGAACAAACAATTTCCACGGCGAAGCTTACGAGTTCCTGCGTAACACTGTTATGAATGGAACAAACTACTTTGCTACAAAACCGCAAATATTGCAGCGCAATCAATTCGGCGTTTCACTGGGCGGTCCGATCATTATCCCCAAACTGATAAATGGACGTGACAAGCTCTGGTTTTTTACCAACTATGAGGGTACCCGCCAGGTAACGCAAACCGTGGCGAGCGCATACTCACCGACACAAGCAATGATGAATGGCGATTTTAGTGCCGAAGCGTCAAGCATCGCCATATACAACCCGTTTAGTTACAATGCCGCGACAGGCACTCGGGCGCCATTTGCAGGCAATATTATCCCGCCAAATCTAATCAATCCAATTTCTCAAAAACTCCTGTCTTACTATCTGCCAGGCATAAACTATAACGAACGGCCAAACAACCTCGTCGGCTATCCGAGAGACACATTTAACGACAATCAGTTCACCATTCGTACAGATGCGACCATCAACCCGCGGCAGTCGCTGTTTGCCACCGTGATCCATGAAAATTCTCCTGTAATCAATCTCGGCCTGATGCCCTTGACAGGCGCCAGCTTTCCGCTCGTTTCCGACCTGGCGGTCTTGCAACATACACTGGTCATCGGATCGAACATAGTCAACATTGCGCGTCTTGGCTGGAATCGGATATTAACGCAGGATAATGGCCAAGGGGAGTCCGGACCTGCTCTCGAAAAGGAATTGGGAATTCCCGGAACGGTCGATCCCCATGGTATTCCGGGTATCGGGATTGCTGGTTTCAGCGGATTCGGACGATCGTCTGGATTGTTAGGAAATACGGACAACAACTATCAGCTAAATGATGCGCTGAATTACTCGAGAGGAAATCATAACATCTCGTTTGGCATAGGCATTTATTACGTTCGCTCGATACAGAACAATGCAAATGCGAACTCGGTGGGCTCCCTAACGTTTAACCCTGTATTTTCAGCACAACTTGCGCCTGGAGCACACGGACCTACTCCTGTGCCTGGGACGGGCAACGCGTTGGCGGATTTCCTCTTGGGCATGCCTGTCTCCGGGGCAGTCGTCGGCTTCCAGCCCATGCACTACAGCTATGCTGAATACTTCCCTCACTTTCAGGATTCCTGGCGCTTGACACCAAATCTGACGATCAATTACGGGATGTCTTGGGATTACGCAAGTGTTCCAAAGCCACTAGGGCCAGATGCCCTGATTCCACATGACTTCAATTTTTCTACTGGTCTGCTGCAGTATGCGGGATTGGGTCAAGTGAGTCCGCAGATCGTAAAGCCGGATTACACGAGCTTCACACCTCGATTGGGCTTCGCTTGGCAACCAAGTTTTTTGAAAAATACAGGCATTCGCGCAGGTGTAGGGATGTATTACTCGCAAAAGGGCCTGATCGAAACGCAATTCACCTATCTGGCGCCGCCATTTGAAACTGCTCACTCGTTCACCAACAATCAGTTTTCACCACTGCCCACCTACTACTTCGGGAATCCAGTAGCGGCGGATAATGTCTTTCCTGTTGTTCCACTTCAGCCACTGACCGACACATTCGCAAAAACTCTTCCTTCCGGATTCACGCCATTTGCCGTGAACCCAAACAGTAGAATCCCCTACGTTACACAATGGACCGCTTCCGTGCAGCACACTTTTGGGCGGAACGATATGGTCGAAGCGGACTATATAGGGAACAGCGCGCATGAACAGCAGAATCGGTACGACGCAAATCAATGCGCAACTGGTGTGGGAGATTCCCGTGCGGCCGCGGCTATACCCGCAAATCTATTCTGTAATAATGCAGACAAGCCGTATCCCAACTACGGCTTCATATTGTATTCAAATACGAATGGCAATATGAGCTACGAAGCCCTCAGCCTGAAGTATCAACATCAGTTTTCACAAGGGTTGACGATTCTCGCAAACTACACATACTCAAAAACGCTCAGCGATTCCTGGGAAACTGCAACGGCCACGGTGAGCCAAATTGCTACCTGCCGGCGTTGCGATAAAGGGCCAGTCTCATACGACATACCACAGCAGTTTATAGTCTCTGCGATCTACGAGCTGCCATTCGGACGTGGGCGCATGCTCGGCAACAATATGCCGCGTGCCGCCGATTTGTTTCTGGGTGGTTGGCGAATAGGCGATATCACAACTTTTTCCACAGGATCGGCATTCACGGTGACGTCGCCAAATAATACCGGAGCACCCTTTACGCAGGTCCGCGCGAATCGCTTGTGCAATGGAAAAGACAGTCACTTCAGCGGCAATCTCAGATCCAATGGATTCATCGATTTCAATACCGCCTGCTTCGCCACGCCGACTCCTGGTTATTTCGGAACTTCTCCACGGGGTGTTCTCTTCGGGCCGGGGACGGACAACTCAGACATGAGCATTGCCAAGCTAGTACCACTTACGAATAGATTTAACTTTGAATTGCGGGGCGAGTTTTTCAACGCATTTAACCACGCGAACTTTGGACTTCCTGACAGTAATACAGACGACGTGACTTTTGGTCGTGTATCTTCCGCGGCAGATCCACGTTTGATCCAGGTAGCAGGCAGGATAATCTGGTAGATGTTATCGATAATCCGTCAATTAGCAGATGGGAACATAGATGCCTGTCATAATCCAGAAAGCAAGGATGCGAGTCGGAGTAGATACCTTATATCGAACTCAGAACTCGTCTTAGTATCAGCAGCATGAGGTGGTGAATACATGGATTACTCAAGAAGAAGCTTTTTAGAACTAGCATCCATTGCCGCAGCTTCCAAGATGATGCCCGCCTCGAAATCGATGAGTGAGCGCAAGCCTCCTAACATTCTGTTCATGCTGGGCGATGATCATAGATGGGATGCGCTGGGATGCATGGGAAATAAAGTTATCCAAACCCCACATCTTGATAATCTCGCGCGAAATGGAATTATTTTCGATAATCATTTCACGACAACACCTATCTGTTGTGCAAGTCGTGCAAGTATCATGCTGAGTCAGTACGCGGGCACGACTGGAATTTACGACTTCGCTACACCGCTGAACCCAGATCAGATCCAGCAGACCTACTGGATGAAATTGAAGCAGGCCGGATACCAGATTGGCTTCATCGGAAAGTTCGGTGTTGGCAATACGATGCCGAGCGAGGCATTCGATTATTGGAAAGGATTTCCTGGACAAGGAAATTATTTCCCGGAGGGTCCAAATGGGCCTCATTTGACAAATATCATGCGCGATCAAGCAAACGAATTCATCCAGAACGCACCAAGAGATAAACCATTCTGTTTATCGATCAGCTTCAAAGCACCTCATGTACAAGATCAAGATCCCAGGCAATACTTGCCTTCCAGGAATACCCTTTCCCTGTATAAAGATGTAAGTATTCCGCCTCACGGACGTGCCGGAACGAACGATATCGATCGGTTTCCACTAGCCATTCAACACTCCGAAAATAGGCACAGATGGGGTGTTAGGTTTGCAACACCAGATATATATCAAGCATCGATGAAGGGTTACTATCGCCTGATTAGCGGAATTGATGCTGCTGTAGCGTCCATACGTGAAACTCTAGGCCAGCAAGGATTAGCTGAGAATACGATCATCGTATATTCAGCTGATCACGGAATATTCAATGGCGAGCATGGCATGGCGGGTAAATGGTATGCGCATGAAGAATCGATACGAATGCCACTTATCATATACGATCCACGCTTACCGGAGAATGCTCGCGGCAAGCGTAGACAGGCGATGACACTGAACATCGACCTGCATCCGACACTTCTAGAAATGGCAGGCCTGAATCCACCGGAGTCAGCGCAGGGGCAAAGCCTGATCAATCTTCTTCGTGAGGATCAGCCCGATTTTAGATCAGCATTTTTCATCGAGCATCATTTCCCCTATCGAGGATGGATTCCATCGAGTGAAGGTATTCGAACAAAAAGATGGAAATATATAGTCTACACGGACGACGCAGCCCCCTACGAAGAGCTTTACGATCTCACGAGTGATCCGTTCGAGACCCGGAACCTCATCGGCCAGGCTCAATACTCCCGTCAACAGAGCGCATTGACTACTTACAGGAAGATATGGAGAGATAGTTTGCACAAAGCAAACGGACACTGGATGGAACCGATTGACCAGAAAGATCTTCAACAATTAGACCTAACGGCATAAGTATTGACGGAAGCGTGCATTGAGCATGCCATGATTCAACAGTTTTATTCCGGATTTCAAAGAAATGAGTTTCAGAGCAGTGCGTTGGCAATGGGACGCCAGCCAGGTTAGTTCAACAGCAAGCGATAATTCAGCAATTGTCGGAAAGGCTGGATTTACAAAATGAAAGACATTGACAGACGATCCGCCTTAAAATTGATGGCCGGAGCCTCCGGCTTGTTCTCGCCTTCTAAGTTTAGTTTGCAAGCGCAGTCGGTCAGGAAATCACTGGATAAGCCGAATGTTCTTTTTTTTATGGTCGATCAGCAGCGGTTCGACACCATCGCCGCGCTCGGCAACAGAACCATCTACACGCCCCATCTGGATCGTCTCGTGGATCGCGGATTGGCATTCACCAATACGTATTCCCCCTGTCCGGTGTGTGTGCCCGCGCGGTATTGCATCCGAACCGGTTGTAAACCGCCGACAACCAGTATCTTCTGCAACGAGCGAGCGCACCCCACCCCGAATCAGGCGCCGACGATGACAGGTCGATGTGGGCCATATTTGGCCCAAACCATGAAGAATATGGGCTACCGTACGTTTGGGATCGGGAAATTCCACACGATTCCGTGGGATGAGGAGCTGGGCTACGATGTGCACCTGCACAGTGAAGAGTTATACAGCACTCCCGACCAGCGCAAGCGAGACTCTTATGCTTCCTGGATTGCGACCCAACATCCCGAATTCAACTTCATTGAGGGCTTGATGGGAGAGCGCACAGAGATGTACTACATGCCTCAGATGAGCCCGATGCCCGCAGCCGTAACAGTCGAGGGATGGGTTGCGACTCAAGCTGTCGACCAGATCGGTCGGCAGGATAATCGGCCATACTTCGGCTTCGTATCGTTCATCGGTCCACATCCTCCATTTGCGCCGCCGATTCCATTCAACCGTTTGTATGATCCAGACCGCATGCCCAATCCAGTTGTAGGAGACCCGGAAAACGACTTCATGGATGAACAAATCCCTTTCATGAACTATGAGGTTTGGGCAAACGATATCGGAAAGTCTCATGCACGCGTTTTAAAGGCCCGTTATTACGGCGAGATCACCTACATCGATTCCTGCATAGGGCGCATTCTGGATGCGGTCGAGCGGCGCGGAGATGCGGAAAATACTGTGATCTGTTTCTTCGCTGACCATGGGGACCACCTGGGCGATCATCACGGCTGGCAAAAGGAGAGCTTTTTTGAAGCATCCTGCCATGTACCGCTCCTTGTCAGTTGGCCTGCGCGACTTCCCGCGGCTCACCGCCGAAACGATTTGGCCTGTCTTACTGACCTCTTTGGAATCGCTACCGGCGCCGCCGGCCACCAGGAACTGCGGCAAGGCAACGACATCCTTGGCGTTACCGCTGGGACTCCTCAAGAACGGCAGGATTTGGTCTGCTTCTATGGAGATCCAGGAAGCAGGCAGTTCAAGGTGATGGTCCGCTTCGAGCAGTGGAAGTATATTTTCATGGCCAATGGCGGACGCGAGCAGTTATTCCACCTCCAGGATGATCCAAACGAGTTGACTAACGTAGCCCAGATTCGCAGCGAGGTCAAACAGCAGCTTTACAACAAGGCACTGGCGGCATGCCAAATGCCAGAATTGGGAGCCGTACTGGACGGCAATGGCCTCCGGAAGCTCTCGTTTCAAGCGAGGCCGCTGCGGCGCATTTATCAGTTCGACAGGTCGCGCGGCATCACCGGTTTCCCGAACAAACCGGAAGACGTTTTGAAGCACTGGCATTCCTAATTCGGCTTACCTATCAACCTGAAGCCGGCGTGAAGATTACGATTTCAGACCTTGATCGGCTTCAGTCGGTGAATCTTGCGCAGGATGTCATTGGCCATATTTTGTACCAGGGGCTATTCTCGGAGGTGCAGAACCGGACGGTTCTGCGGACGAGTCAGTTCGCCCAGCAGCAGGAACAGTTTTCTTTACGCCGGAGGTAGGCGCAATGTCACCCTGCGGCGTGGACAACGAAACCCACTTGGCCAGTGAAGTGCAATCTTAACATCGGAAAAGGGCTGACATGGCAACGAAGAAGATCGCGAGTTCTCAAGCCGGGGTCCCCAGCGACAGGTCTTCGTCGCCGGGACGGAAGGACTTCTATCAGATCAAGGTCACTCTGCTTGGCACCAAACCGCCCATCTGGCGCCGCCTGCTGGTTCCCGCAGTCATGACGCTGGCGCAGTTGCACGATGTAGTGCAAGCCTCAATGGGGTGGCAGGGCGGCCATATGCACGAGTTCCGTGCCGGCAAACGATACTTCGGTAAGCCAGACCCCGAATATCGGAGCATGGGGATGGATCCGGTCGAAAACGAGCGAACAGTGCGTCTTTCCGAGGTACTGCCGAGGACTGGCGCCAAGATTATCTATACCTATGATCTCGGCGATAGCTGGGAGCACGCCATCGTCCTGGAGAAGCAACTTCCAGTTGATCCGAGTACGAAGTATCCGGTCTGCACCGATGGTCGGCTTGCCTGTCCGCCGGAAGACTGTGGGGGCATCCCTGGATTTTACGATCTCGTTGAGGCCATCGCTGACCCCAAACACAAACAGCACCAGGAACTGAGGAACTGGCTCGGCTATGACTTCGACCCGCTGGCCTTCTCGATCGACAGCGTCAACCAGATGCTCTTACCCGCTCGTCGTCGCGGCAAAGCCTCCAGGAATTAAACCGGTATCTCGGACAACGCGCGCTTGCCGAAAACACACGATCGCCCGGCTGGAGCGCGTGCGCACCATCAGCCACAATTTTGGATATGGCGTCGGCGATGACATGGACGAACTGCTGGCAAAATACGTCCGCAACTAACTGATCCTCGCAGCCGGTTCACGCTCGCACAGACATGCTACGCAGCCTTGCCGAAAACTCACGATGTAGTCAGGCACTCGCTCCCAACCAGGGAGCGACAACTCGTCTCCAATCAATTGTTTGCCCGCAGTTTTATGCCCTTTCCCCGCAGGAAGATCCGTCACACGCCTGCGTAACCGAGAGGAAGCTAACGGCCGCGAGGAAGAGGCAAACATACCGCCTTCGTATCGCAATATTCAAATTCGGCTTAAGTTCGAGCAGCTCCTGCGCCTTCGGTGGGTAGGCCGAGTTCCGAGAAGGCTTTCTCCGCGACATTGGCCTGGATAACGCCTTCACGCGCGAGCTTCGAAAGCGTTGCCACAACGATGGACTCAGCGTCCACCTCGAAGTGCCGGCGCAGATGCTTGCGGTTGTCGGAGCGGCCGAAGCCGTCGGTGCCGAGCGAAGCCAGTCGCGAACCCAGCCACGGCGCAAGGCTATCGGGCATCGACTTCATGTAATCGCTGGCTGCAACAATAGGACCGGCAGAGTTGCCCACAGCAGTGACAATGGATGGCACGCGTTCCTTCTCGGCAGGGTGCAGCCGGTTCCAGCGCTCGACATCCAACGCGTTACGGCGTAGCTCGTTGTAGCTGGTGACGCTCCAGACATCGGCCGCGATTTCGTACTTCTCGACAAGAATCTGCTGGGCGCGAACGACCTCGTTCAAGATTGCGCCGGAGCCGAAAAGTTGCGCCTGCGATGTACCCGCCTCGGCGGCCTTGTACTTATAAATGCCCCGAAGGATGCCTTCCTGAACGCCCTCGCCGTTAGGCATCGCAGGCATCGCATACGCCTCGTTATACATCGTGATGTAATAGAAGCAATCTTCGCCGGCTTCGTACATTCGTCTAAGACCGTCCTGGATGATAACCGCCATTTCGTAGGCGAACGCGGGGTCGTAGGTAAGGCAGGTGGGGATCGTGCCGGAGAGTACCGGCGAGTGGCCGTCCTGGTGCTGCAGGCCTTCGCCCAACATTGTTGTGCGACCGGCAGTGCCGCCCATCATGAAGCCCTTACCACGCGAATCGGCAAACGCCCATGCCATGTCTCCGATCCGCTGAAAGCCGAACATCGAGTAGTACATGTAAAACGGCACCATGGGAATCCGGTAATTGGTGTAAGCCGTACCAGCCGCCGTGAATGAGGCCATTGAGCCCGCTTCGGTGATGCCTTCTTCCAGTATCTGACCGTCGACATTTTCTCGATACGACAACAGCATATCGGCGTCGTGGGGCGTGTACTTCTGCCCTTCGTGAGCGTAAATGCCAACCTGCTTGATCGCCGATTCCATGCCGAAGGTGCGGCCTTCGTCAGGAACAATCGGGACGATAAGCTTCCCAATCTTCGGATCCTTCATAAGTCCGCGCAGCATCGCGACGAAGACGCCGGTGGTAGAGACTTCGCGACCCTTGGCCCCCAACAGCCATTCGTGAAAGAACTCCAGCCTAGGAGCATCGAAGTTGGTCTTCGGGACTTCGCGCTTTGGAAGATAACCGCCGAGTTCGGCTCGTCGCGACTGCAGGTACTGGATTGCCGGGTCACTCGGGTCGGGACGATAGAAATCCGCATGCTTCGCCGCGCCTTCGGGAAGCGGGATATCGAAATGCTTGACGAACTCTGCCAGGCTCTCGTCGGTGAGCTTTTTTTCCGAGTGGGTGGCGTTGCGAGCCTGCGCGGAGCCAAGTCCGTAACCCTTGATGGTTTTTGCCAGGATGACTGTCGGGCTGCCCTTGTGCTCGAGAGCGCGCTTGTATGCGTTATAGATTTTGGCGGGGTCATGGCCGCCGCGATGGAGCTTGAAAATCTGTTTGTCGGTCCAGTCTTCGACCAGTTTCAGCAGCTCGGGATACTTGCCGAAGAAGTGCTCGCGCACGTAGCGGCCGTTCTTGGCTTTGAAAGCCTGGTAGTCGCCATCGACGCACTCTTCCATCCGCTTGACCAGCAATCCCTGGTGGTCGCGCTCGAACAACTCATCCCAGTCCGAACCCCAGATGACTTTGATGACATTCCAACCCGCTCCTCGAAACGTCGCCTCCAGTTCATCGATGATCCGTTTGTTGCCTCGCACCGGGCCATCGAGCCGCTGCAGGTTACAGTTGACAACGAAGATCAGGTTGTCCAATTTTTCTCTTGAACCGAGAGAGATAGCTCCCAGAGTGTCAACCTCATCCGTCTCGCCGTCGCCGACAAAGGCCCAGACTTTTCGATCGGTCTTCGGTATGAGGTTACGGTTCTCTAGGTACTTCATGAATCGGGCCTGGTAGATCGCGTTCAGCGGCCCGATGCCCATGGAGACCGTTGGAAACTGCCAGAAGTCCGGCATGAGCCAAGGGTGCGGGTAGCTGGAAAGTCCCGGCTTGTCACGCAATTCGTGGCGAAAATTGCCGAGACGGGCTTCGTCGAAGCGGCCTTCTAAATACGCCCTCGCGTAGACTCCGGGAGATGCATGGCCCTGAAAGTAGATCAAGTCCCCGGGTTGATCTCCATACCGGGCTTTAAAGAAGTGGTTAAAGCCGACTTCCAGCAGCGTCGCCAGAGAGGAATAGGTGGAGATATGGCCGCCGATGCCAGCGTCGTTCTTGTTTTGCCCATGCACCATCGCCATCGCATTCCAGCGCAGTAGAGCTTCGATGCGCCGCTCCAAGCGACGGTCACCGGGATAGGGAACTTCGTCGTGTTTGGGGATAGTGTTCACATAGGGCGTGACGACCTCTCCTACGGCGGGCACGCCAGCTTCGCGAGCGCGTGCGCGCAGAGCGGAGAGGAGAGCGGCTCCCTGCTCCCAATCCTGCGCAACAACCTCGTCAAACGCCTCGATCCACTCTGCGACCTCAGCGGTCATGTCTTGCTGAACGGCCTGTTCCACCTTCGTCGCCATGTCGTTTCCCTTTGCACGTAGATCTTCTGAAATCATCGCTTCTACTAAGATAAATGGCCCAGCACCTCAGGCGCCAGCGACAGGCATTCCTTCCGGAAAACAAGATTTTCTGCAGCAACGATCGAACTGTAGAATCATCGCCTTCCATGCTGTCACGTGGAGTGGGCGAGAGGTTGGTCCGCGCTGAAACGAGGGAATGTCCGCGCCTGGCGCCAATCAGGTCGGCAATACCTTTCAGATAGGTCGTGTATCCCTCATCTTGAATATCCAGAAATGATTTCAGTCGCAGCATACCGGCGCCAGTCCCAGCCGTCCACTGGTGGCTCCGAGTCGATGCCTGGCTTTGCGGACAGCAGCACTGCGCGTGTGAATGGTTCCTGTGGCGACTCCGGAGCCGGTTCCTGCGCGTGAGATCTCAATGCCATCAGCACCAGGGGCCCCGGTAGCCAGAGCCACCGTATCCGGATGTTGCGCATCCACGGCTTCCAGACGGCTGACCAACGGCAGGTCCAACTCCATGCGATCATGCGATGGCCAAGGAGTGTTTCCTCATAGTGCTACCTCCCAGCTCCCAACAACGATTGCATCCTCACATCCCACGCGCCTTCTCGCCGCCTACGGGACAGGCGAACAGGCGCGCCCGGACTTGCCTGGATGAAGGCGCACTGTTGGACTGGAGATGTTGTAGATAGTTGGAGACAAGTTCGTATTCGTCGCTGGCCATGTAATCGACCTTCGCCAGATACGCCGCGCGCCACCGTTGTTCGGCTCGCGCAACCGATCCAAAGTTATAGCTTGGGAACCAGCCGCGACAACTCAGTTCGGCAGTGGTGGCTCCATCGAGCGTGTAAAAACGAATCCATAAGCCATTGGCGTGGGCGTGCTGGACCAGCGATTTTAGACGCGCGAAATCCGCACCGGTCCAGCCTCCCGCTTGCGTTTGCCCACCCTTCTCCACAACGTTCCAAGGATTGTTCCACCAGCGACGATAATTGTTAGCTGATTCTGGCTCCAGCACATCAGGGGCAGCCATTGGATCCTGCGGATTGGTGTGAACAGCGCCAAAGACGAGCAGACGCCCGCCCACTGGGACCTGGTCGTAGAACACCTTTTGCTGTGCGTCGGAATCGCCCGTAAGAACCAGGATGGGCCCAACGTGCAACCGCTGAACGTCATGAATCTTTGTCGTGCGCGGTGCTGTTGTAAGCCAGGCCTGATAGCGCTGCAAGACGGCCCAAATATAGGCGATATGTTCAGGCTTGTTATCCTTGAAATCCAGATTCAGCGTGATCAGCGGCCACTGGGCCTGATTATTTTCGCGCAATGCGCGCTCCGCGATTGGGCGAATACGATCGAAGAAGTAGGTTTGCAGCGTAGGTTCGTGCCCGGTGAGCGGTGTCGCGTGGGCAACTACCGACCATGATTTTCCCGTCTTCGGATCGGTATACCAACTCAAGTCCTGTTCAATGGCCAGCGGAGTCCCGGCGGAAAGGGCGCGATCGATCCGGTCGGCCCACCAATCGCCATATGGATAGCAATTGTGCGCATCCATCAACGTGCGGGTTCCCGGCCGAATCGCCGTGCGCTGGCATACGCCGGTAAAAGCGAAAAATAAACTGGACGATACCAGCAGACCAATCAAAGCAATCTTTCTCGACACGATGCTAACAACTCCTTTACTGGCGGATCGATTTGCGATCACCATCGTTCACGTAAATTGGATTGCCGAGAACCTCAAGTTTTCCTTGAGGTGTTTCCATTTGAGGAAGCAGCCAATGCCGCTTACCGTCGCTACGCCAAGTGAAATGCGCGATCGCATCTCCCTGGGACACAATCCTGGATGGAAGTGCGGAATTGTCCTGGCCGTTGTCGGACATTTTCAACAGCCAGCCCGAACATCCCACGACATGGACGGTCAACTGAAGATCGGCGCCGGGAGCCGCGTGCAGCGAATCGCCCATCAAGGCAGTTGCTTGTCCCGGCGCGGAAGCCGTCATTTCCAGTATCCGGTTGCGGGAACCAGTTAGATCGATAAATACATGGCCAGCACGAATTCCGTCGAGAATGGCGGACACCGACAGATTTTGCGCATACACGACGGTCGTTGGAATGCCGACCGAGTCCGGATGGTTCAAAGGCCATGCCGCATGATGGTTGTCGCTGCCGCCGATGGCTGGAATTCTATACCCGTCGTCCAACTGCCTCTCCCAAAAACTTACGCCAGAATTGGGGCCTTGCAAGGCCCCACCGTTCACAGCTTCGATGGCAGAAAATAAATGCAGATCGGCAGGTGGATTCGGAGTCCAGCCACAGCCGAGACAATCTTCTCCGGTGGGATCATTGGGGTGATTGATGGAAATGATTCCGCCCAACCGATCGACTTGCCGGGCCACGGCATTGATGTCTGGCACGGCGGGGCTGCCAACGCGATAGTCGACGAATCTGGTAATGCCAAAGGCATTCGCGTGCCCCCAGAATGTAGTGATCTCGCGCCCAGGAATGAAGAGCAACGTATCGAAGTAAGGTTGCAGCTCCCGCATCGCGTCGTAGTGGGAGACAGTGTTGTGATCCGTGATGGCAATGAAATCCAGGCCGCGTCGCATGGCTGCCTCCGCAGTGACAAACACCGGGCACGGAACGGATTTGCCGGTCTGGCTAGGACACGTGCCGTCACTATGTCCAGTGTGCATGTGCAAGTCGCCGCGATACCAGGCTGGCCCGTTGCGTAGCGGGCCATTCGAGAAGGATTCTATTTGCGGCTTGGTTTCAAAAACGACGTCGGCGACATAGTGGGCGACATCGTTCGGTCGGATGTTTGGCACAGCGATCAAAAGAAACCATCGTCCGGCTATGATGGGTCCTGGCAAATAGGAAGGAGTCGCATCGGTTTCGCTGATGGTAAAAGTCGACTTATTTCCTCCACTGGCTCCGCGAAATCGATTCGGATCGAAGATGCCAAGATCCAGTCTGGTTCCCTGCTCCTTGCCCGTATATTGAAACGTCACCGTCAGGCGAAAAACACCTGGAGGGATATTGAAGGGTACCTGAACGTAGGTCTGGTTCTGCGCGTGCGTGATCGTGCCTTGCAATACGAGATCGGACTTAACGGAGTCGGCATAACTCTGCCGAGAGATGCAGCTGAGAGCCAGAGAAAGGAACAGTGTAGTTCGGATCCACCTCAACTTCACGTATCACTCCAAATCCGGCATTTTCCCACTAAAGAATTCCCTCTTTCAAGCGGACGCCAAAAGGATCCGCGGTCCGACCTTATAACAGGAAATCTCGCACAGTCTCCGGATCTCCGCACCTTACGAGTATAGGTGGAACATGTGAAACTTTTCGCGCCATGCCCTTCGGAGAATTTTTGTGCCGGGCAAGTTTAGAGTCGAGTAGGATGGACATGCACGAAGCCACTCGGAAAGGGCGTCATGTGGAAAGCAATTCTCACCGATAGTCATTTCTGGATTCCTGTGGTCGTGCTCCTTTTTGGAATTGCCGTGTTGCTGTATCTACGCTAGGGGAGAAGCTGCTTGCCGACAGAAGTAAAGAAAACAGCCTCCTCTCCAGTGCAGTCGATGCATGGCGTCGGCGTCGTCTGCGGTTTGGCCGCGGGAGCATGGTTGGGAGGCGCGGAAGTTCCCGCAAAGCTCGCCAGCACAACCATTTCTCCGATTGCAATCTCTCTATGCATGGTGGCGGGTGTATTTGTCGAACAATGGACGATTCCTTCCCTGCTCAAGGGAAGCAAGTATGTTTTTGCCGACGTCCGGGAAAACAGGCACCTGATTGTGTGGGGCATCCTGGCTGGCGCTCTCTGGGCGATCGCCAACACCTTAACCGTATTCGCCATCCGCGATGTAGGCCTGGCTATTGCCTTCCCACTTTGGAATACGAATTGCCTAGTAGGCATTTTCTGGGGATGGCTCTTATTCAATGAATTGCGCGGAGCAAATATCAGAAACTGGCTGAAGGTCCTGGGCGGCACACTGGCGATTTTGATCGCCGCCCTGATGCTGGCCTACAGTTCCATGCACGGCTCTCTGATCGTTCCTGCCCATGCCCGTCAGGGTATCCTGGCTGCTCTGTGCGCCAGCCTGATGTGGGGTACCATGTATGTCCCGTACCGCAAGGCGTATTTAAGCGGCATGAATCCTCTCTCCTTCGTTACCGTTTTTACCGTTGGCGAGTTGGTTACCATGTTGCTGCTCGCAGTCAGCCTGCGCGGAGGGATCCATCCGCTCGTTGCGGAATTGCGAATGGCGCATTCCGCGGTGTTCTGGCTCTTTCTGGGTGGCTTCTGCTGGGTAATCGGCGATCTGTTTCAACACTATTCCACAAAATACATAGGTATTGGCCGTGCAATTCCCCTGTCCAATACCAACCAGTTATGGGGCTTAGTCTGGGGTGCGTTGGTCTTTGGCGAGTTGGCCTCCACCGATGCGATGCATCACGTGATCGTCGTTGCAGGATCGTTGCTGATGCTGCTCGGCGCACTGGGAATCAGTACATCGGCAGCCAGCAGCGCGGAACACGCTTCAACCGATCGGGCCATCACGCGCGAATGCGATCGGTATTCCCTCGATCACGCCCGCGTTTTCAAAGCGCAGACAGGCACGGACACGAAAGATACACCCGGGATACACCGGGGCTGGTGGGACTATGCCATCATCCTGACTGCATGCTGCATTTTCGTTGCGCTGGCCCGCGGAGCCAGCCGTCCAACCGTGCCGATGAATATGGCCTGGGCCGACGGCCTGCTTGCGATTCTCCTCCTGACCTTTCTGGGCGGAGGATATTGGCTTTGGAAAAAGACGCGCTTTTCCTAGCATCGCCGCGCGACAGATGTACATTACGCAACCCTGCTTGCCCAGTTGCCCGGCAGGAAAAACTGCACGTGTGTGTGCCCGCGCTGCGGCTCAACACCATGGCAATATTCACAGAATTGGTAATGATAGATGGTGATCGTATTTGTCACTTTTAGAGATGTAACCATCGTTGTGAAGACTTTGATCATTTTTAGGTCGGCATAGCTCGTTTGCCATTTCCTTCGGAGATGAGGCCACCTGCTCTCCCAAGGCATCCCTCCTTCTCCTGTATCCTTTGGAGGGTTGAGCTAGTGGACCGATGGTTGGCGCCACAATCCACTCGGAACAGAGAACATGGACCGTCGCAGCTTTCTCGCTTCTCTTGCAGGCATGGCCGCCAGCATTTCCGGTACAAGAAGTGCTGGCGCTGAGCTGGACCACGCGTCGACTGCGAGTTCTCATCCTCATCTCGCGTTGCCCACTGCGGATCAACTGGCATGGCAGGACCTCGAAATGGGAATGTTTGTCCACTTCGCGCCCAACACATGGCAGGGCGTCGAGCAGGACGATCTGTTTACGCCTCTGTCAGCGATCAATCCCGCACTGCTGAACACGGATCAATGGGCCTCCACCGCGCGGGATTTGGGCGCAAAATATATCGTCTTCGTGGCCAAGCATTCCGGCGGTTTCTGCATGTGGCAGACCGAGACGACAAAATACAGCATCGGCAATACGCCATGGCGCGACGGGCGCGGCGATGTACTGGCGGATGTCTCCGCCTCCTGCCGCAAATTCGGATTGAAACTGGGGGTGTATGTTTCACCGCGCGATGCTACGTTCTCGGCGGACGTTGGCGGCCTCTGCAAAACGCCCGCGCAGCAGAGGATCTACACTGCCGTCTATCGTCGCCAGCTGACCGAGGTGCTCTCCCGCTACGGAGCCATGGTGGAAATATGGTTCGACGGCTCGAATGTCATTCCCGTCGGAGATATTCTTGAGCGCTATGCGCAACATGCCATGATCTTCCAGGGACCGCATGCGACCATCCGTTGGGCGGGCAATGAAAATGGCTTTGTGCCGTATCCGGCATGGAACTCCATCTCAGCCGCC
The DNA here is from genome assembly GCA_021802085.1 of Acidobacteriota bacterium. Lineage (GTDB taxonomy): Bacteria > Acidobacteriota > Terriglobia > Terriglobales > Acidobacteriaceae > JAKAAZ01. The sequence goes on along the minus strand of JAKAAZ010000034.1, from coordinate 4,123 downwards.
GATGCGAAGACCGGCATCGCGACCGCGCTGAACGGAGATCCCAACGGTACGGTCTGGATGCCGAATGAAGTGGATGTTTCTATCCTGCGGCCAAATTGGTTCTGGAGCGAAAAGAAAGAGCGCAACCTGCTGTCGCTCGATGCGATGCTGGAAATCTATTACCGCTCGATTGGGCGAGGCGCGCAACTGCTGCTGAATCTTCCGCCGGACACGACCGGGTTAATGCCAGCAGCGGATGCTGTGCGCGCTCGACAGTTTGGCGAAGAGATTCAGCGCCGATTCGGCAAGAGTCTGGCGGAGACATCGGGCACCGGCACTATCGTCACACTGCCGCTGCCTACCCCTGCCCGCATTGACACCATCATCCTCGAAGAAGACTGCTCGTTCGGCGAGCGTGTGCGCAGATACAAATTGGAAGCGCGCCATGCAGGGACCTGGGTACCGCTCGGCACCGGCACGGCAATCGGCCACAAAAGAATTCAGCCGGTTGTGCCAACGCTGGTCGACGCGGTGCGAGTGGTCGTAATCGAGAGCTCTACCCGTCCGCTGATCCGACGCGTCGCCGTGTTCGATACGAATACCCCGCCGCCTCCAAAATGGGACGCTCCCGCAGCGGCATAGGCCTACGATGAAGTTGGAACCTGGAACAACTACAGCTTCCATGTGGACATATCCGCCAAGATCGTTGCCGCCACGCAATATCGTCTGCGCTTCGTTCCGCAGGCGGGATGGGCCGGATGCGTGAACCCGATTGACCACGCAGTGCTTCTCCTCGATGGCGTATCGGAACCCAAGCTTGTCCGGCACCTCACCGGGTCCAACGATGTTTTGATCCTTACCATGCCCAGCATCGGTCAAAAGGTGATCGTCGAAGGCCGTCTGCAGTGTGCCGAGAATGGAACGATCTTGCTGCGAAAGCTCTGACCGAAATACCGGCATGGTATCGTCATGGAATTCCCTCATAGTTTTCAGACACAGACGGTGAATCATTCACAGTACGCCAAAATTCCAGATAGAATCGGGTGCTGTCCAACCTGGACGCGGAAATCAGCACAAAGCTGGCATCGTTTATACGGACCAAGGGGATACTCAAATGCGCACCTTTTGCATTCTGCTATTGCTTGCGATCACTACACCGTTCGTGCGGGCGCAACCGAAAGCGTTGTTTTACATGACGAGCTCCGCGCCGTCGGTGCAGTCGTTCCTCGACCATGCCGACAAAATCGACATTCTGGTGCCCACCTGGTACTCCGTGGACGTGCATGGTCTGGTGTGGGGCGGTCCCAACCCGCAGGTCATGCAAGTTGCGCGCAAACACCACGTCGCTGTGATGCCGATCATTGGCGGCAGCGGCATGGGAACCGAGCAGTACCATCAGTTTTTCAACGATGCGACGGCCAGACATGCGATGGAGCAATCGCTGGTGCGAGAATGCCGGCAGAACGGCTACCTTGGGATCCAGTTCGACTTTGAGGATATTAGCTGGCAAGACAGCGACGCGCTGACGCAAACCGTAGCGGAAACTGCGGCCGCGCTGCACGCTGCGGGCTATCAGCTTTCGATCGCCACCGTGCCGAATGCCCCTGGATATCCCGGCCAGACAGGATACAGCGCGTGGATGTACCGCGACTGGCGCGGAGCATACGATCTGAAGGCGCTGGCACAGTCGGCGGATTTGATCTGCCTGATGACCTACGATCAGCACACCCGCTATACGCCGCCCGGACCCGTCGCGGGCTATCCATGGGTGCTCGAAAACGTAAAGTACGCGCTGACCGTCGTTCCCAAAGACAAACTCTCACTCGGCATTGCAGTCTACGGCTATCACTGGTTTGCCGGAATGCCGCCCGGCGGCAAGAACATACCGAACAACTCTGCCGAATACATCGGTGGGCCTGCCGCGTTGCAACTGGCGCACGCGTATAACGCCAAATTGCAGTGGGACCCTGAAGATAAGACGGCGTGGTTCTACTTCTATCGCGCTCAGGATCGGGAGTGGGTTTTCTACACGGATTCACGCACCTTCGCCGCACGCTACGATCTGGTGAAACAGGACGGTCTGGAAGGATTCTGCTCCTGGGTGCTGGGCGAAGAAGACCCTGCCATCTGGCAGTTGCTGCCATCGCACGACCGCGCTGCGGCCAACCTACCTGCACAGCAGCCAAAGAACTAGCCGAATGAGCTACTTTCTCGGCATCGATGCGGGCGTAACCAAAACACGGTGTGTGCTGGGCACAGGAAGCGATGTACTGGCCCGCGCGCAAGCCGACTCTATCGAAATTACGCGGGTGGATGAAGCGAGTGCGGAAACGAATCTGGAAGCGGTCTTGTCCACTGTCGCGACGCAGTCCGGCGTCACACTCAACTCCATCATCGGCATCTGCGTTGGACTTTCCGGCATCGCGATTCCCAGCGTGGCCGGCTGGGTGCGGAATGCACTCGCGTCCCGCGTCCGCGGTCACATCGCTCTCTGCGGCGATGAGGAGATTGCGCTGGACCCTGCATTTCATAGCAGCCGGGGAATTCTGGTCATCGCGGGAACGGGCTCCCATGTTGTCGGTCGCACTGCGAACAGTCAACTGTTCCGCACGGGCGGGTGGGGTGCCGGTGATGAGCGACCGGGGCGCGGGAAGCAGGATCGGACTGCTCGCGCTGCGCGCCATTTTTCACGCAATGGATGCCTCGGAAGAGACATCGTTGTTGCCTGCACTCCACGCCGCCTGGGAGACGCAGACCGTCGAGGAACTAGAGGACTTGGGCAATCGCATTCCCATGGTCGAATTTTCCCAGCTCGCGCCGCTGGTTGCGCAGTGCGCTGCAGACGGAGATGTCGTGGCACGACGCGTATTGCAGCAGTCCGGCGAAGAGCTAGCCGACCTGGTACTGCTGGCCATCGGCAAAGGAACAGCTCTGGAAACACGCGCGCATCCCGCTGCTCCCACATGTGTCCATCCCTCCCCTGGGAGCATTGTAGCGGGCGCGAAACGTCTCCATGCGTGCGTCCCACTGCGATCTGGAATGATCGCTCCAATTACTTTGCGCGTGAAACAGCAGGAGGACCTGGCCCCATAAAGCAAACTGAGAATCTGCGAGTTGGTCTGTGCGGCACAGGTCTCGAAGCATATTGGGGACAGCTCGAAAATCTTAAATCACGGTTGGAAGATCATATTCGAGAGGTTGCAACCAGGCTAAGCCATCCAGGTATAAACCTTGTCAATCTAGGTTTGATTGATACGCCCGCATCTGAACTCAAGGCAGGCCATCAATTTCGCAGCGCCGGCATTGATCTGCTCTTTATTTATGTAACGACCTGTGCGGTTAGCAGTATAGTTCTGCCGCTTGTGCAACGAAGAAGCTTGCCGATCTATTGAATGTCGATTTCTTTCAAGTGTAATCGGACCCTCCCACCAATGAACGTTCCCAGCAATCGCGGTACGATGGAGCTCTTATGATGAAAGGGACAGCGGTTATTTGTTTCCTTGTCATGACCGGCATAGCGCATCCACAGAGTCTGAATCCCGCGACGTTCGTGAGTCTACATGCATCTCACGATGTCCCTTTGGAAACCGATCCAACATCAGCGTTCTGGAAAAAGGCGTCACCCATATATATCGTTGGGGACAACTGGGGCAAAGCTGTCCCCGGTTATCGGACCGAGGTGCGCTCTCGATGGACAAAAGATAGTCTCTATATTCTTTTCGTTTGTCCTTATCAGAAGCTAAACCTGAAACCAAATCCGAGCACGACCACGGAAACGAACCAACTGTGGAATTGGGACGTGGCCGAAATTTTCATCGGCTCCGATTTTCAGAATATCCTCCACTATAAGGAATTCGAGATATCGCCGCAGGGGGAATGGGTTGACCTTGACATCAATCTCAATCGTCCTCACCACGAGGACGGCTGGACATGGAATTCAGGCTTGCAAGTTGCGGCACGAATCGATCCTTCAGCAAAGATCTGGTATGGTGCGATGCGGATTCCCTCCTCCGCGATCGATCCACACGCTCTTCGCTTAGTACTACAGTTGTAGATATTGATCGGGTAGGAGTTGCCGGAAGCAATCAGGCAGGGGAGATTCGCGTTTTCGGTAGTGGTAGAAGATGGCCAGGAGTTGGTGAGC
>JAKAAZ010000272.1 GCA_021802085.1 Acidobacteriota bacterium | reverse complement strand
ATATTCGACGATGCCGGTGGCGTTGGCCGCTTTCAGGCGTGGGATGACATCGCGCACGGTGCGTTCCTCCAGGATAGTATTCACGGCGACCCATTCGGAGTTGTTGAGCGTGGAAATGGTCGGCGAATTCAGCGCTGGCAGCACTGCAATGACGGCCGCCAGATCGACGGCGCGCACGTTCATCATTAACCCCACCTGGCCTTGTGCTGCGATGGCTCCCTGAAGCATCAACGCAATATTTTCAATTTTCCGTTTCTTCCAGGGGTCGAGACATGCCTGGGTGTTGGCGATGAGTTGCGTTTCGCTTTCGAGGATAGTTTCTAAAATTCGCAGGCGATTGGCACGGAGCGAGCTTCCCGTCTCCGTCACTTCGACGATGGCGTCGGCGAGTACCGGAGGCTTAACTTCTGTCGCGCCCCAACTGAAGTCAACCTGGACGGGGATGTTCTTGCCGGCAAAATATTTTTTTGTGGCTTCGACCAACTCTGTCGCGATGATCTTGTTGGCGAGGTCTTCGGCGCGCTGGTAGGTCGAATCTTCCGGCACGGCGAGCACCCATCGTACCTTCTGGCGGCTCTGCTTGGAGTAGGTCAGGCTGGCGATGGTTTCGACAGTCAGGCCGCTCTCCGTGACCCAGTCGTTACCGGTGAGTCCGGCATCGAGCGCTCCGTGGTTCACGTAGCGGGCCATCTCCTGCGCGCGAATCAACATGCATTCGATTTCCGGATCGTCGATGCCGGGAAAGTAGGAGCGGCCATTGGCGAAGATGCGCCAGCCCGCGCGTTCAAACAGTGCAATGGTTGCGTCCTGCAAGCTGCCTTTTGGGATTCCAAGTCGAAGTTTATGGCTCATGCTTTCGTCTCGCTTTCCGGTTTAGGGGTGTCTGCTTTGCGGATGGATAGAGGTTTGGTGAAGCAACTGACCGTGCCCTCGTGGCACACCACTCCGTCGCCTTCTACGACGACACGGAACAACAATGTGTCATTGTCGCAATCGGTGGAAGCTTCTGTAATACGAAGGCGATTGCCGCTGGTTTCACCCTTCATCCATAGCTTTTTGCGGGTGCGACTCCAGAACGTGACGAAGCCGGAATCGAGGCTTTTTCGATAGCTTTCTTCATTGAGAAAGCCAACCATTAGGACATCTCCTGTGCCAGAATCCTGCACGATGCCGGGAACGAGTCCGTCAAGCTTGGAGAAGTCGATGACGGGGTGGGTGAGTGTTTCCTTGGTCATGGTAAATCTTCCTTATGCATGTTTCTGGTTAGATGGTGCAAAACGAAAAGCCCGTGGATGCGGTTCGCATCGGCGGGCTTATAAAATCTCTGAACTTGTTGGATCTTTAAGAAAGCCGCTCAGAATGCTCCGCTGACACGTTCGCCACGTGGGAATGATGGTGGTGATGATGATGGCGATGGAGCGGGCTAATCGGCATGACTTGAGAATAAGAACAATCAAGCACGGTGTCAAGATGCCTCATCGAGATTGCAGATGTTGAAGGAAGCTTGACCCTTCGATTTGACTGGCTGCATACGGGCGACTACCGTGTTGCGTGAGCATAAATTCTTAGCTCATTGGAGGGTCACTACGATGGATATTGGAAAGCCGTTACGTCGAATCGTTCTTGGCGCTGGTCTCGCGCTTGCGCTTGCCGTCGTTCCGGGAACCTGGGCAGTCTCTTCAGGCTCGACTGCCGCACAGATGGGCGCCATGTCAGCCATGCATTCTCAGATGTCCAAACTCGACATCAATACCGCGTCGGAAGACCAGTTGAAGGCCATCCCTGGCATCGGAGACGTGTATGCGAAAAAGATCATTGCCGGGCGTCCATATCGGACGAAAAACCAACTGGTGACGAAGGGGATTCTGCCCCGCGGGGTGTATGAAAAAATAAAAGAGCAGATCATTGCGCATCACGTAAAGAAATAAAGCGGAAGTCCTGGCCGGTCGCAAATCTACCGTGGCCGACGGCTGTTTTTCGTCTCCACAAATAGTTGACGCCGGGATTTGATCCCGATATATCTTTTAGTAGCCCTTGGTGTTCGGGAAGCGCGGTGCAATTCCGCCACTACCCCGTAACTGTAAGCGCGGAGAGCTAGGCAGGGCCCGCCGCGGCGGGCAGCCACTGGACGCAACCGTCTGGGAAGGCGTGCCTCAGCTCGTAGACGCGTGAGTCAGGAGACCGGCCAGGGTCACTTCTAAGCTTGTCTTTCGGTCGCGATGGGAGGACCGAAGGGGCGCGTGCAAAGCTGCCTGTTGCGGCGGAAGTTCGCATTCCCGTTTCTATTGTGTTTCTTAAGGTTGCGTATTTCCTCGGTACGAGGGATACGGAACTTCCGGCGTCTGCATGCGTGCTGTTGGCGGCAGGTGTAAAGGTTTTTAACCATCCATGAAGTGTCGGGAAGCGCGGTGCAATTCCGCCACTACCCCGTAACTGTAAGCGTGAGAGCAGGGCAAGGCCCGCCGCGGCGGACAGCCACTGGACGAAGTTGGTCTGGGAAGGCGCCCAAGCTTGAAGAACGCAAGTCAGGAGACCGGCTTCATGCAACCAAACCATCCGAGGGGATTGCATCATGGCATTTACGAAATCAATTTCCGCATTCTTTCGATCGAGAGGGCCGCTGGCGGCGCTGGCGCTCTTGCTTGTTCTACGGACCGCACCAACGCTGGCTGCCGAGGCCGTTTCCCCTGTGAAGGGTGCGCCACCGACAGTGCAAGGAACCGTGACCGACCCGCTGGGCGCGCCGGTCTATAACGCCCAGGTGAATCTGGTCACGTTGAATGGCATCATCCTGGGGGTACGCACTTTCACTGACGGACGCGGACATTATGTCCTTTCCACTACGAAGCCGGGACGATTCATTGTGCGTGTCGTTGCGACCGGCTTCGACGTAACTTCCAGCAAAGAGATTTATATGTCCTCGTCGCACCCCGCGTTTGCCAATGTGACGATGCAGTTCGGCCAATTGGAGCAGCATGTCACGGTGACGGCGAACGGACTTTCCACGCCGCAGGAGCAGACGGGTGCTTCCACCACCGTTATCGACCAGTCGCTGTATCCGCATACCACAGAAATCCAGGACACGTTGCGACTCGTCACAGGTTTGCAGCTAGTCAGCACAGGCCAGCGTGGGGCCGCCACATCTTTATTTGAGATGGGTGGAAATTCCAATGCAGCTGCGGTCCTGCTGGATGGAGTCCCGATCAACGATATTGGCGGCGCGGTAAATTTTGCTTACCTCGCGTCCAATGGCATCAGCAGGGAGGAAATCTACCGTGGACCCGACAGCGCTCTGTATGGAGCGGATGCATCTGCGGGCGTCGTTGCCCTGACCACGACGCGCGGCACCACGGCGAAGCCGTTGCTACAGTATGCAATCGATGGCGGCAATTTTGGCACGTACCATCAGGAGGCTTCGCTGGGTGGGACGCACAAAGCGCTGGATTATTTCGGTGACTTTGCGAGGATCGACACGTCGAACAGCTATCCCAACAGCACGTTTCACAATGCAAGCTCCGTGGCCAACCTGGGCTATGCCATCAACCCTCACACGCAACTGCGGGCCACGTTACACCGGACTGCCGCTGCGACGGGCGAGCCGAACGCGATCCTGTTCTATGGCATTCCCGACGTGCAGTATTTGAAAGAGCACGATCTGTACGGCAGCGCCGTGATCAACGATCAGCAGAGCCCGAAGGTCGATCTGATGGCGCAGTACGGACTGGTTCGGCTGCGCTCCTTGAACACGGATCCTGGGCCGGTGGGCGTGCTGGTGAATAATCCGAACAATCTCAACTGCTATGACAACGCAGGCAATCCCGGCGCGCCGGAATATCTTGGCCTGCCGGTAACGATTCGCGGGGCGAACGGAACCAGCGCAAGCGGGCAGGCTTTCTATTCCTGCCAGAACCAGAGCTATCCGGGAACGGACGGAATACTGACCAATCGCGACTTTTTCTATGGACAAACGAATTACAAGATCAGTCCTCAACTGGTAATCTTCGGCGCATTTCGTTATGAGTCCGAGCGCGGCTATACAGCGTACGATTACTTTCCACAGTCGGCGACCCGCGGCAACTTC
>JAKAAZ010000033.1 GCA_021802085.1 Acidobacteriota bacterium | reverse complement strand
GCAGGCTCCGCGCAGCGGAGTGAAGAATCCAGACGATATGCGCCTGGTCATTGCCGCCGTCACCCTCTGGATTCTTCGCTTCGCTCAGAATGACTCATCTCATTTTTAACTACAGTATCTGTAAATCTGCATTAGGGGAGTGGAAACAAAATGCATTGGGCAACAGCTTTGATCGTTCTGGCAGTCGTCGCGTTTGTGTATTTGCTGAAACGCAGCGGCCAGATTTCACACAAGGACGCACGCGCGCATTTGGAAAATGGGGCGCTGGTGATCGACGTACGCACTTCCGCGGAATTCAATTCCGGTCATCTGCCCAACGCGATCAATCTCCCGCTGCAGGAAATTGAAACCGTGCTGCCGCGCCGCGTGAAAGACAAAACCCAGTTGCTGCTGCTGCATTGCCAAAGCGGAATGCGCAGCGGCATGGCAAAGAAGAAGCTGAAGAGCCTGGGCTATGTGAACGCCTTCAATCTTGGTTCCTATGACCGAGCGGCGCGAACGGTAAATCACAGGTGAGCGGACCCAAACGAGAGCGTCAGCCAATCCGGCCATCGCGCGGTCTCAACCCGAGAATTTCCGGTGTGGACTTGTCGAAGACCAATGTCCTGGTGGGGAATGGGAATTCGATGCCTTCCTTCTGAAAGCGTTCGACGATCCTCATACGCAGTTCAGTCTGGACATGGAACTGCTGCGCGAAATCGAGAATTTCGACCATTACGGTGAAATTCAAGGACGAATTCCCAAACCCAGGCATGAACCGTATCTGCGGATCGGCATCGAGAGTCAGTCCGGCCACCCGATCGCGGACCGCCTCTTCCATCACTTCTTTCAACACCTGGCTCACCAAACGCGGATTCGTGCCGTACGCCACACCGACTTCGATCGGCAGGATCATCTGCGGTTGCGGATGGGAGAAGTTCGTGATCACGGCCTTGGCTAGCGTGGAATTGGGGACAACCACGAGGTTCTTCATCAATGACTGAATGGAGGTGGACCGCCAGCCGACACGCAGGATATACCCCTGCTGACCGGAGTCGAACTGAATAAAATCGCCAGCCCTGATGGGACGGTCGGCGAGCAGATAGAGGCCGGCAAAAAAATTGCTAAGCGTTTCCTGTAGCGCCATGGCCACTGCGATGCTGCCGACTCCCAGAGTGGTCCAGACCGCGGTTAGCCGGATCCCCAGGTTTTCCAGCACGATCATCACAGCCAGCAAGCTGAATATGGCGCGCGCGATAAACACGGCGGGCTCCGTGAATCGTACGTATGACGGGTCTTCCTGGGACATCCGGGACAGGTAAAGCGTCACCATTTTCCCGGCGCCGTAGCAGCCCAGAAAAATTGCCAGCGTCATCAACAACCGGCCGGCAAAATGTTCGTGCCTGGGGGCCAGGTGCAGCGCTTCCAGCAGCGTGTAGACCGCAATCAGGAGCACCGCCGCTTCCATCAGGAAGGCAAACAGGCGGATGGTCTTCTCTTTGCCGGGAAGCTTTTGTCCCCACCTGCGCAAGAACAGCAAAGCGACGCGAGTGGGAACATAATACGCAACACCAACAGTGAGCGCGAGGCTGACCCGCTGCAGAAGCTCGACATGCGCGCTGTGGAAGGTAAGCCCAAGCACGTTCAGATCGAAGGAGACCGCGGCAATCAGGAATGCCGGGACCGGGAGCACTGCCAGAATGGAAAACAGGAAACCGCGCCACCGATTCCGATGTATTGCCGCCTGACGGTTGAGAAAGCGGGTGAGCGCGACCCCTAGAACAAGCGCCGCCAGAATCGACAAGCCGAGACTGGATCGGCGCAAAAGAGCCGGGCTGAGATGCAGGAGCGTGGCGAACTTTAAAAGTATCTTGTCATAGGGCGACAATGGCAATGTCGTTTCCATCCTTCCGGCGGATTTGTTCCGATCTTAACAGGCGATCTGGCCCGACAGGCCTGCTAGATGCATTTTCCCGAATGGTGTAGAGGGACGACCTTCCATCTATAGCAACAGGCGAAATGCTCTAGGAGTCTGTCGGGCATAAGGGTTTGAGATTTTGTAACCAACATAGAATCAACAACATACCAAACATGGTAGATTTTGTAGGTTGTTGATTTTAAAGGGTATGAAATCTATGCCCGACAGGCTCCTAGAGCCGATTTACAGATACTGTAGTTAAAAATGAGATGAGTCATTCTGAGCGAAGCGAAGAATTCGGAGGGTGACGGCGGCAATGACCAGGCGCATATCGTCTGGATTCTTCACTCCGCTGCGCGGAGCGTGCCCTGAGCGTAGCCGAAGGGTTCAGAATGACTCCTTTTCACAAATAACTACACCTACTGTCAATCCGCTCTAGATGCAGGGGAAAGAGGATTGGGAACTTCTGCGCCTTGAAGATAGGGGCAACCCGGACGCTGTTTCTCTTCAACGCCCCGCCAGGGAGGAGATTTCACCCTTCGGCTGCTCTGGTCGCATGGTGGCGTAGTAATTCTGTTCTTCCAGGTTGTGGTAGAAAATCCCGGCGAGTTCCGCGGCTTTGGGGCCGTAGGTCGGACGGCCGCCTTCCAGAAAAATGACTGCCACCAAGCGCCCATAGGGAGTGTCGGCGTAGGAGCCGAACCAGCCGAAACGGGTGCCGTTGTCGGAGCAGGTGCCAGTCTTGCCGAGGACGGGGAAATCCTTGAAGTTGGCCCGCACGGTACGCCCGGTGCCGAACCTGACCACATCGGTCATGCCAACGCTCATGGCGGGAAGCAGCGGGCCAATGTCGAGCTGGCGTTTCACGCGGGGCTGGAAATTGGCGACCTCCGCCGGGGTTTGCGGATGCTGCAGGTAATAGAGGGTGCCGCCGTTGGCAATGGCTGCAACCAGCGCGCCCAATTGCAGGGGGGTAACGGAGACGCTCTCTCCAAAGGAGCACATGCGTCCGACGCCGCCGAGGCTTTCGGGAAGAGCGTGATTGGGATACACGCCGAGCTGCTCGCCGGGAATGTTGTATCCGGCCAGTTCTCCCAGGCCGAACATGTTGGCGTAGTACTTGACGCGGTCGAAGCCGAGGCGACGGCCGACGGTCTCAAAGTAAAGATTGTTGGAGTGCGCCAGGGCGTCGGTCAGCGTCATATGGTATCGCCCACCGAGGTTGACGGGGGTGTCCTGGGTGATGATGCCCTCTTCGAGCGCGGCCAGAGCGACGGACAGCTTGATGGTCGAACAGGGCTCGGCGCCACTCGACAGCGCCAGATGATGATTGACCATGGCAAGGATGCGGCCATTGTCGGGATTGATGACGACGACGGTGCCGTTCATGTCGCCGAGCGCGGAAATCGCCGCCTGACGGACTATAGGGTCTTCGCCGGCGGTGATATCTCCGGCGGTCTGGTCCTGCGCGTAGGAACTGGCGGTGAAACGTTCATAGTACCGGCGCCTGCGATACCGGCGGTGATGCGCAGACGATACGGTGCGGGCGCGCGACGACGCAGATCGAGTGTGGCTCACGGTAGCCGTCTTATGGTGGACGGTGTGAGTTGTGCGCAATTTGGTGGAATGTTTGTGGACGGCCACCCTGGTCGTCGTGATATTTGCGGCCAGGGCGACGGGGGACGTCCAGAGAGCCAAAGGCAGAGCGAAGATGGACAGCAAAAGAAGCCGGGGGAGGGCGAAATGGAATTTCATGGGACTACACCTTCAAACTGTGGCTGAGACTTTATCATCTCAGGATTCGCCCGACATGGGCAATATCATTTTCGGGAGTATCCGCTGATACATGCGCCGAATGGCGCCTGGGAGCGGCTTCTCCGGCGGATTCATTCGAACCTCTCGATCACTCCGTCAAGCCATGCAAATTTCTCCGTTCATGAAACCAATCGGCGCAAACTACACACCGCTTAGGACAAATCGTTGCGACGCAGGTACGCCGGTACGTCGAGTTGCTGGTCCTCCGCTTCGGCGGCTCGAATGTCCGATATTTTCGCGTCGTGGACGGGCGCTGCCTGCGCGCCGGCCGCGCCGTTGGTTGGCCGCGCGGCGGACGAAGGCGGGGCTTCTTCGCGCGCCGGCGACGGTACGCTCGCTTCCACCTGCTGGATTGGATGCGAAGTTGTGGCGGTGGTCGCTCCATGACGGGCGGAAGAAGCAGTGCGGAGCAGTTCCTCTTCGGCGATTTCACTGGCAAACCGAGGCGAGGCGACAGGGCGGTTGCTGAACGGACTTGCCGAACGCTCGAGCGGCGGCTCCGCGTTACGGGCAGAGGAGGACACATCGAGCGGATGGGCAAGGTGCGCGCCGCGCGACGGCAGATCGGGCCGGAAACCGGTCGCGATCACGGTAATTTTGATCTCATCGCCGAGCGACTCATCGAGGACCGCTCCGAAGATGATGTTGGCGTCTTCATGCGCGGAACTTTGAATGATGGTGGATGCCTCGTTGACTTCACTAAGCTTGAGGGAACTGGAGCCGCTGATGTTGATGAGAATTCCGCGCGCGCCATCGATGGCTCCTTCTTCCAGAAGCGGCGACGACATGGCGGCGTGGGCGGCTTCCTTGGCGCGATCGGGACCGCTGCGCATTGCGGTTCCCATCACGGCGTAGCCCATTCCGGCCATGGTCGTTTTAACATCGGAAAAATCGCGGTTGATGATTCCGGGGATGGTAATGATGTCGGAGATTCCCTGGACGCCCTGACGCAGCACATCGTCGGCAATGCGGAAGGATTCAAAGAAGCCGGCATCCTTGGCGACGTTCAGGAGGCGCTCATTGGGAATGACGATCATGGTATCGACGCCTTCCAGCAACTCCGCCACACCATGGTCCGCCTGCAACAGACGGCGTTTGCCTTCAAACGCAAACGGACGGGTGACGACGGCCACCGTCAACGCGCCCATCTCGCTGGCCAGAGACGCGATGACGGGAGCGGCGCCGGTGCCGGTGCCGCCGCCGAGGCCAGCGGTGACAAAGACCATGTCGGCGCCTTCGAGGGCCTCGATGATCTTTTCTGAATCTTCAATGGCAGCGCGGCGGCCGACGTCTGGGTTTGCGCCCGCGCCGAGCCCGGCGGTCAGCTTCATCCCGAGTTGCAACTTGACGGGAGCCTTGGACGAGCGCAATGCCTGGGCATCGGTGTTGGCGACAATAAACTCGACCCCTTCGACATGGGCTTCAATCATGCGATTCACGGCGTTGCCGCCGCCGCCGCCCACGCCGATCACTTTGATTTTCGCGCCGCGCGGAATTTCATCCTGATATTGAATCCTCAGGCTATCGTCGGTTGCTATCTGCCCATGCTCATACAGTTTGATATCGCTCATGTGTACGAATCCCTCAATTCGTGTGTTGCGCTGCCGTTGATGTTTGTGTTGCCGATTCTTCCGCCCTTGTTGCTAGTTTCGCTGTCGCCCGATATCCGCGCAAGCCGCTCGATGCTAAATACTGCCCGCAAAAATTGCCCGCAATCTGGCTCCCATTCCAATCTCATCGGCGGCCCGCTGCTCGCGCACGCGATGGGTATAGAGCAACAAGCCGATGAGGGTGGAATACTCCGGATCGATCAAATCGTCCGGCATGCGGGAGAGTGGAACGGGAAGGCCGATGCGCGCGGAGGTACGCAACATATTTTCCGCGTGCTCGGCCATGCCGGGCAATTTCGCTCCGCCGCCGGTGAGGATGCAGCCGGAACCCATCGCTTCCAAGACTCCGCCCTGACGCAAACTGTTGCGCAGCATCTGGAACAGCTCGCGCGCGCGGGGCTCAAGAATCTCGCACACATGCCGCTGCGGCACCTGACGATACTGGCCAGCGCCGGCATCCGGGGCCTGGACCATAATTTCATTCAACTGAGGAATGGCGGTGACAATGGTGTGCCCGTATTGCAGCTTCAGGCGCTCGGCTTCCGGCAGGGGCACGCGCAACACGACTGCCAGATCGTTGGTGAAATGCGCGCCGCCGATGGGCAAGGAATCCGTATGCACCACGGCGCCTTCGAACAACACGGCGACTTCCGTGGAGGCGGCGCCGATGTCGAGCACGCAGACGCCGAGTTCCCGTTCGTCGGAGGTGAGGACGGCTTCGGCGGCGGCGATAGCCTCAAAGATGGTGTCGGACACTTCGATGCCCGCCTTGTTGGCGCAGGTCACGACATTCTGCATGGTGCTGGCGGGAGCCATGACGATGTGGAGATTCACTTCCAGCGTGCTGCCGACCATGCCAACCGGATCGAGGATGCCATCCTGATCGTCCACGAGAAAGTCTTGCGGCAACAGATGGAGCACGCGATACTCCGGCGGCAGATGCACTTCCCGCGCGCGCTCGACGGCGGCGCGCACGTCGTCGCGGGTGATCTCTCGCATGCGACTGCCGAGGAGGATGCCGCCGCGGCTGGTCACCCCGCGAACACGGGAACCGCCGATGCCGACCGTGGCGCTGGCGACCTGCGTGTCGGCGGCTTCCTCGACGGCCTGAAATGCGCCGTCAAACGACTCGGTGGCCGGCCCCAGGTCCGCGATGATGCTGCGGCGCATGCCGCGCGCGTGGGCCACGCTGTGACCGCGATAGCGGATCGCGCCATCGGAAATTTCCCCGCAAAGCACGCGCACGTTGGCGCTGCCTGCGTCGAGTACCGCGATGTGTTTTTGTTCTCGTTCTGGCATTTCACTCCCTTTCCGCGGCTTCGAAACCAACCACCCTCGTACAGCAACTACATTCCCGATACCACGTGCATGATCGGATGGCGTACCGTGTGACCGCGCCCCGAAGCGTGTCGGGATTCTCGCGGATGCGTCGTTGCGCGATGGCGCGTCGCCGGGGTTGGCTTCCTTGCCTTTGTTTTCGTTGCAGCCTTCGCCGGACTCACCGATGGTGTTGCAGTTTCGCTCGCGCCGGTTTCGCTTTCGCTCGGCTGAGTCGCGTCCGTGACGCTGTTTGCAGGCGACGATGCGGTTCCAGTGCCCTTCGCGCCGGTGTCGAGCACGACCTGTCTGCCATAGCGCATATCGACGGACCGCAACTGGGGATATTGCCGCAGCCATTCCGCGAGATGCGCCCGATATGCCTGATACCGGGCGAGAAAGTCGACATCGCCAAAATGCACCAGAGGCTGCCGCGCGCCGCCGAGAAAGAAGGCGCGAATGTCCTCCGGATCGGACAGATCGACTTCGCTGAGAGTTGCCGAAATGCGGCCGCCTTCGGCATCGAGCGCGTGGACAAATTGGCGATACATGGCGATGCGCGCGGCGCGGATCGAGAGCGGATCGGCGGCGGAGATGCCATCCAACACGGGAAAAGAATAATGCTGTGCGACCGCGGCGGGCAGATCGAGCAGGACGCCATCGTCATCGACCAGGCGCACCGTGTTGCCGTCGCGGGCGAAGGCCACCGGCGTACGTTCCACCACGGCGACGCGCAGTCGATTGGGCCACAGGCGCATCACGGTCGCCCGGCGCACCCACTTGATTTGTTCCAACTGCGCCTGACGTTTCTCCAGAGGCACGCGAAAAATGCTGTGGCCAACATCGGAAGCGAAGAAGGCAAGCGCCTGGGAGTCGGTCACGACGCGATTGCCGCCGACCGGAATGGTTTCCGTCGACTGCAGGATGAAATGACGGTTGTGGAGCAGTAGAGACCGGACGGCCAGACCGAGCGCGGCGACCGCACCCAGAGCGGCGACAACGACGACGGCGATCAGCACGCGAATCCAGCGCGGGTTCCAGCCGAACCGGGAAGCGAAGCGCGATCCTCCGCGGCGACGAACCGGGACACGCCGCTGAGAGCGCAGAAACTGCCGGTCTGCATCCTGGCTGGCGGGTTCTTCGAGTACAGGCTGGGGAATATCCGCTGTCTCCGCATGGATTTTTGAGCGAAGGAAATGCTTGGTCTCCTCGGATTCGAGCAGCCCGGTCCGTCCATCGCTTGCTGTGTTTTTTGCCACGGCCGCAGCTGGTCGTGAGAGTCGCCAATTCGACTATAACTCGCCACCGATTTTCCGCGACATTATTTTTCTGGTTTTGTGCGGTTTTTTCCGGATTTTGCAGGGATTTCCAGTTATGCGGGAGCGACGCCGGTTGCCGCGAGAGCGGCGAGCACCAGGGCGGCGGCCTGATGCACGTTGCCCGCGCCCATGGTGAGGACGAGATCGCCGGGATAGGCAAGGGCCGCGAGTTGCGCGACTGCTTCTTCAAACGAAGACGCGTAGCGGACATCGGCGCCGTCGATCGCGTTCACTAGCGCAAGGGCATCGACGCCGGGAATGGGAGACTCGCTGGCGGCGTAGATATCGAGGACGCGGACCACGTCGGCGGCCTGAAAGCAATGGCGAAACTGGTCGAGAAGATCGCGGGTGCGGGTATAGCGATGCGGCTGAAAGAGGACGAGAATGCGACGAAAGCCGCATTGGCGGGCCGCTTCCAGTGTGGCGCGAATTTCCGTGGGGTGATGGCCGTAGTCGTCCACGACGGTGACGCCGCGCACCTCGCCTTTGCGCTGGAAGCGCCGCTCGACGCCGGCAAAGTCCGCCAGCCCTGCGGCGATTCT
This sequence comes from Acidobacteriota bacterium, assembly GCA_021802085.1. Taxonomy (GTDB): domain Bacteria; phylum Acidobacteriota; class Terriglobia; order Terriglobales; family Acidobacteriaceae; genus JAKAAZ01. The sequence continues at coordinate 12,799 of JAKAAZ010000033.1, read as the reverse complement.
GTCGACCGGCACACCAAGCTGCACCCCAATGGCAACGGCGGCAGTCGCGTTTCTAAGGTTGTGCAGGCCGGGCACGGAAAGGGTGAAGGGGCCGAGCGCGGTACCTTTGCGATGGACCAGGAACTGCGACCGATGGCCGCTGTTGGAGGGAAGAACTTCGAGGCGGAAGGCGGCTTGTTCCGCCATGCCGTAGGTCAGCACGGTGTGGCGCACGCGGGGCAGCAAGGCGGCGAGTTGGGGATCGTCGATGCAGGCGGTGGTCGCGCCGTAGAACGGGACGCGATCCATAAACTCGAGGAAGGCTCGCTCCACGTCTTCCATGTCGCGATAGCAGTCCATGTGCTCGCGATCGATGTTGGTGACGACGGCGAGGATGGGGGAGAGCTTGAGAAAGGAGCGATCGCTCTCGTCCGCCTCGGCGACAAGATATTGGGAGCGGCCGAGGCGGGCGCCCGATCCCATGGTCTCGACGCGTCCGCCGACGACCACGGTTGGGTCCAGCCCTCCCGCAGCCAGCACGGCGGCGATCATGGAAGTGGTGGTGGTTTTGCCATGCATTCCGGCGACGGCGATGCCATACTTCAGGCGCATCAATTCCGCCAGCATTTCGGCGCGCTGAATCACCGGGATGGATTGCTCATGCGCGGCGAGGACTTCCGGGTTGAGGGGGCTGAGGGCGGAGGTAGTCACGACGACATCGGCTCCGGCGATGTTGGCCGCGGCATGGCCTTCGAAAATGGCGGCTCCCAGGCTGAGCAGTCGGTCGGTGACGGGGGAACGTTTCAGGTCGGAGCCGGAGACGCGATGGCCGAGGTTGAGGAGAATCTCGGCGATCCCGCTCATGCCAATGCCGCCAATCCCTATGAAATGTACGTGCTGGGTGCGGATGAACATCCTGGACGAGAACCTAGGTTCTACTGTAGCAGCGACCGGGCGTTGGAAAATCCGCGGGATGATGACTGGACTGGGGATTGGAATCCGTTTATCCGGCTGAGCATCGAATGAGTGGCAGGATCTCTGTGCTGCAACAAGCGGAGCGCGGCGGGAAAAGTGGTGGGATCACCACAACTTTCCGGCTGAAAAAGCGTTAGATTGAAATGAGAGTAGCTGGGTGAGGCCAGAGGGTGGCCGCTCAGTAACTCTCCGAGACTCGAGACTCCTGAAGCCACAGAATTTGGTGGATAGCCGGGAGTTCCGGTCGGGAGATACGGTATGCGTATCCTTCGTTCCCTTTTCGTACCGGTATTGGCAGGCATATTCCTTGCGGGCAGCCTAATCGTCCCAGCCATTGCGCAACAGAACGATGGCACGGTCACGCCGCCGCAGGATCCCAACAACCCACAATGGAGCTGCCCGAGCTGTCAGCCACCCAACGCTGGCCAAGGCACGGCACAACCGCAGGATGGCGACCAGCCGTATATCAATGCGCCGAGCTATAACAAGGGCTCGGGAGCACAGTCGCAGGATCAAGGAAACGGCCAGTACAACGGGACGCCTCCGCCTCCTCCGCCGACCGACAATGGTCAACAAGACAATGGACAGTATGGCAATGGACAGGCAAGTCCGTCGCAGCAGCCGGACGTATATACCGGGAGTGAAGATCCTGGGCGCGCCGCTGTGCAACAGGTAGATTCCGCTCCGCCTCCGTTTCCAGTCGACGCGTATGACCAACCGCCCATGCCTGGAGACGGGTATGTATGGACCCCTGGCTATTGGGGCTGGGATGACGGCTGGGTCTGGGTGCCGGGCGTTTGGGCCTATCCTCCGTATGTCGGAGCCTTGTGGACCCCTGGCTATTGGGGCTGGGGTGGCGGTTTTTATGGTTGGTATCCCGGCTTTTGGGGACTTAGCGTCGGTTTCTATGGCGGCATATTCTATGGTGGCGGGTATTGGGGACGCGGGTTCGATGGCGGCCGCTGGGACGGTGGACGTTACTACAACAACCGTTATGTGAACAACATCCGGAACGTGAGCTACCATACGTACAACGGCTCGCGTGGTCCGGGTGGATGGAATGGGCACCAGTTCAATTCCGCGGGAAATACGCGGGGAGCGGCGGGGAGCGGCGGGGTGACTGGTCGTGGAGCGATGAATGAGAGCGTCGCCCGCGCCAGCAGCTATGGGTCGGTCCGCGGCGGCGGGGTGCAGGGCGGCAACCGTGGCGGCACGCTCAATGGTGCAGCAAACCGCAGCTACGGAAATTCGATGGCGCGCAGTTCCGGCGGCTCCGCAGGATCGCCGACACGCGCTTACAACCTGCAGCGCGGCGGCAGCTATGGCGGCAGCAGTTTCGCCGGACAGCGAAGCTACGGCAATAGCTACGGCGGCTCACGCGGCGGATTCAGCAGTGGCGCTCGCAGCTATGGCGGGGGGTACAGCGGCTCACGTGGAGGGTATGGCGGGGGCGGATTCAGCGGCTCACGCGGCGGATTCAGCGGTGGCGGATTCCACGGCGGTGGAGGCTTTGGCGGTGGAGGTGGCTTCCACGGCGGGGGCGGCGGAGGTGGACGGCGCTAGCCTAGCCAGCAACCAAGGAGGGCGAAAGAGCAACAGCCTGCTTTACGCGGGCTGTTGCTGTTTTGGAGACTCCGTACCCCTGTGTGAAGCGAGGATTGCAAAACAACCGCAACCGAGCAACATGCTTCCGTTCCAGGGGTCGGGATGACAAATCTTTCCACCCACTCAAGCCCAAGCAAAAGGCTTGAATGAATAGGCACCCGCGCATTCAGCCCACCCGACACAGTTTTTCCCGGTGGGGTTGGGCGCGGCGGCATCTTCCTTGCCATCACTACGGGAAAAGAGATATTCGGGATAAAATACAAGGTGACTCGCTCTGCGGCCGGACGCGCCAGGAGCTTGAACGCCGACGGCATGTCCAACCAAGAAAACAAGCAAGAGAGCAAACCGACTTTTTTCCTCACCACGCCCATCTACTACGTGAATGCCCGCCCGCACCTGGGCCACACGTACACCACGGTGGCCGCGGACACGCTGGCCCGCTGGAAGCGGATGCGCGGGTACGATGTCCATTTTTTGACCGGGACGGACGAGCATGGCCAGAAAATTGAACGATCCGCCGTCCGGACTGGCAAAACGCCCCAGGAATTTGCCGCGGAAGTTTCCAGCGAATTTCGCGGACTGTGGGACCGCATGGGGCTCACCTACGACGACTTCATCCGCACCACGGAAGACCGGCACAAGCGCAGCGTGCAATATTTGTTTTCGGAGTTGCAGAAGCGCGGCTTCATCTACAAAGGCACCTATTCCGGGCAGTATTGCGTGTGGGACGAATTGTATGTCGAAGGGCCGCCGGGAACGCACTGTCCGGATTGCGGCCGCATCACCGAGACGGTGAGCGAGGAGAATTATTTCTTCAAGCTGTCCGCCTTCGAGCGCAAGCTGCTGGAACATTACGAGAAGCATCCGGACTTCATCCGGCCAGAGGCGCGCCGGAATGAAGTGATGGCTTTTGTGCGCGGCGGACTGCGCGATCTGTCGATCAGCCGCACCAGCTTCAACTGGGGCATTCCTGTTCCCGGCGATGAAAAGCACGTGATCTACGTGTGGATGGACGCGCTGGCGAACTACATCACCGCGCTTGGCTATGGCAGCGATGATCCCGCGAATTTTGAGAAATACTGGCCCGCCGATGTGCAGTTGATCGGCAAGGAGATCAGCCGCTTCCACTGCGTCTATTGGCCGGCATTTTTGATGGCCGCCGGACTGCCGCTGCCGAAGAGCATCGTGGCGCATGGATGGCTGCTGTTTGAACAGTCGAAGATGTCGAAGTCGCGCGGGAACATCGTGCGGGCCGAGACGATTCTGGACGTGCTGGGCGCGGACGCGCTGCGGTATTTTCTGCTGCGCGAGATCGTTTTCGGGCAGGACGGCAGTTTTTCTTTCGATGCGCTGGTGCAACGGTATAACGCAGACCTGGCGAATGGCTACGGCAATCTGGTCAGCAGGACGCTGACGATGATCGTGAAATATTTCAATGGCGCGGTGTCATTTCCTGGGCGGTCTATTCATGCGTCCCCAGTCTCAGGCATAGAAAATGCTGCTTCAGATTGCATTAAGTCTTTTAATAAGCACTTCGAGGATTTTCAGTTTTCGGCGGCATTGGAAGCGGTATGGGCATTCATGAAGATCGTCGATGCATACCTAACTGCTGAGGCCCCTTGGAAAAAGCTTGCTCAATCCAATGATCTCCCAATGCAAAACCGCGTCAAACAAATTCTTGACACCGCCGCGGAATCGATACGCATCATCACGGCGCTGGTGTATCCGGTGATTCCCGATGCGGCGGCGAAGGTTTGGAAGCAGCTTGGGCTGGGCGATATTACAAAAGCAGACTTGAAAGACTTGCAGTGGGGCGATCTGCGGCCGGGTACCAAACTCGGCGAGTTGGGCCCCGTGTTTCCCCGCGCGGAAAAGGAAGCGATCGAACGTATGCAGAAAATGGAAGAGGACCGTCAGGCACAATCCACAGCGGACCAAGAGGCTGCGTCGGAGCAGGCGGCTCTAAGCCAGGCGAAAACATCGGGGCCAGCGGAGCAACCGCCGCCTCCCCATGTGCATGAGTCGCAATCGGCGGCCGCGATGTCTCCGGAGCAGGAGGCCGACGCTATCTCGCAGCAGGCCGCCGCCATACCGGAGGTGCGTTCCGTCAGTGCTGTCCTCGATCCTGTTCCGCCCGGGCAACCGATCGTAGCGCCCGCGACGCACGCAGCGCCGCCGCAGCCTGCGGAGGAAGCCCCCAAAATTGCCATCGAAGATTTCGCCAAGGTGGAACTGCGGGTCGCGATCGTTCGCGTCGCCGAGCGCGTTCCCAAGGCGGACCGCTTGCTGCGGCTGGAGGTCGATCTCGGCTACGAACGGCGGCAAATTGTTGCCGGAATCGCCGAGGCGTACACGCCGGAGAGCCTCATTGGCCGCAAGGTCGTCATCGTTGCCAATCTGGCGCCGCGCAAACTGCGCGGACTGGAATCGAATGGGATGATCGTTGCCGCCTCGGTGGGAGAAAAAGGCAAGCCGGTGTTGGCAGGATTTTTGGAAGACGTCGAAATCGGCGCACGGCTGAAATAGCGGTTTCTGTGGGATTGATCCCAGGTCTCAGAAACGAGACCTGGGGCACCCAGGCGCTGACGCTGAGGAATGGAAGCAACTCCCCATGCTGGTGGACTCGCATGCACACCTGGACAGTGACCGCTACACGGAGGACCGCGAGGCGATGCTGGTTCGTGCATTCGAGGCAGGCGTCGAGGCGATTTTGGCCGTCGGCATTGGGGAGGGTCCGGAGACGATGCACGGCGCGCTCGACCTGAGCCGCGCCTACCGATCCAGATCCGATATGCCACGGATTCTGGTCAGCGCCGGCATCCATCCGCATGAGGCGAGCCTGGCGGACGAGGGTGCGCTCAACAAACTGGACACCCTGGCCGCGGAACCGGAAGTCGTCGCCATTGGCGAGATTGGCCTCGATTACTTTTATGACCACTCGCCCCGCGAAGTGCAGCAGCGTGTTTTTGTAGATCAGATGAAAGTTGCCGCGCGGCACAGACTGCCAATTTTGATCCACTGCCGGGCGTCCGCGGAGAGTACGAATGCCTGGGACGATGCCCTGGCCCTGCTGGACGAGTATTGGCGCGCGACCGGGCTGGGAGGAGTATTGCACTGTTTTGCGGGCGAATATCGGCACGCACAGCAGGCCATGGACATGGGCTTTCTTATTTCCTTCGCCGGGAACATTACCTTTCCCAAGGCGCAGCCCATCCGGGATGTAGCGGAGAAAATCCCGGTGGATAGGATCTTGATCGAGACCGATGCACCCTTTCTTGCACCGGTACCGCATCGCGGCAAGCGCAACGAACCGGCCATGGTGCGGCGCGTGGCGGAGCAACTGGGCGCGGTCCGCGGCGTGAACTGTGAGACCATGGCTTTGACGACGACGGAAAACTTCTATCGTTTTTTTGGTTGAGCGCGGTCGGAAACAGTGCAGGCAATCGGGCGAACGACAGCAGGCGCCGACAGCGCGGAAAATAGAATCCAGTAAGGGCAGGGAAGTATGGCGACCGAGAATTCATTCGATATTGTCAGCAAAGTGGACGCGCAAGAGGTGTTGAATGCTGTGGATCAGGCATCGAAGGAGATCCGCACGCGGTTCGATTTAAAGGATTCGCACTCCGAAATCAAACTGGAGGGCGAGGAGGCCATTCAGCTTGCGTCCAGCGATGAATACAAGCTGAAGGCGGTGACGGAAATCTTGCAGCAAAAACTGGCGAAACGCGGAGTTTCTCTGAAGGCCCTGACCTATGGCAAGATCGAGCCAGCCTCGGGCTCCAGCGTTCGCCAGAAGGTCACGCTGCAGCAGGGGATTGCGATCGAAAAAGCGAAAGAGATCGTCAAGCTGATTAAAGAGTCCAAGAGCAAGGCGCAGGCCACCATCCAGGGGGACATGGTCCGCGTCAGCAGCAAGGACCGCGATACATTACAGGATATGATTGCAATGTTGAAGAAGCACGACTTTGGCATCGACTTGCAGTTCACGAATTATCGGTCCAACTAGCGGTCAGCAGCATCGAGGGGAACAGAGGCGGAACGAATTTGAGCACAGCGGCCATCACGACGGCGAAAGAGGTGTTCGATCTGCTCCACGACGACCTGGTCGCCGTGGAACGGGAATTCGAGCGCCTTTCCGCTTCCGAGGTCGATTCCATCACGGAGATCGCTGGATACCTGCGCGAAGGCGGCGGCAAGCGGATTCGTCCGGCCCTGCTGCTGCTGGCGGCCAAGGCCCTGGGTCACACGGGAAGCAGCAGCGTGCGCCTGGGCGCCGTGATCGAGATGGTGCATACCGCAACGTTGGTGCATGACGACATTATCGATGTGGCGGACATTCGCCGCGGGCGTCCTTCCACGAACACGCAATGGGGCAACTCCAAATGCGTGCTGGCTGGCGACTGGCTCTATATGCAGGCCTTCCGCGTGGCACTGGAGGAGCGCAATTTCCGTATCCTCGATTTGCTGATCAGCCTGACGCAGCAGATGGTGGAAGGAGAACTGCTGCAGATGGAGTGCCTGGGAAATGCGCTGAACGAGCAGGAATATCACGAGCTGATTTATCGCAAGACCGCGTGCTTGTTCCGCGTGTCGATGCAACTGGGATGCGTGCTGGCTGGAGCTTCCGCGCCAATGGAAGAGGCGCTTGGCGAGTACGGCCGCAATCTCGGGCTGGCCTTTCAGATTGTGGATGATGTGCTCGATTTGACCGCCAGCGAGGCCGTGCTGGGCAAGCCGACCGCCAGCGATCTGCGGGAAGGCAAAGCCACGCTGGCCGTGGTCCACGCGCTGGAACATGGCAATGCACAAGAACGCGCCGACATCCTTGCGGTGATCGAAGATCATGGATTGGAGCGCGTCGGGCACGAACGCATCCTTGCCATCCTGCGGCGGAATGCTTCTCTGGACTATGCCATTCAGGTTGCCGACGCACATGCGGAAGCGGCGCGAAACGACCTTGCCATTCTGCCGGATTCGGAATTCAAGAGAGCACTGCTGTGGGTGCCGGACTTTGTTGTGTCCCGTGAAAAATGATGGTTGACGACAAGTAATTCTTCCGCGCAACCAACTTCTGCCAACTCCGATCCAAGGCATCCTGAAGAATGCCCTTTCATTTCCTGGAGATTCTATGTGGGTTCTACGCAATTTCATGCGCAGGCTGAATGCATGTGCCGGTCTAGCCGGCCTGGCGGCGCTTGTAGTTTGTTTCACGGCTGTCGCTCAGATGACGCCGCCGAATACCGAAGATCAGGTATTGAATCACTTGACCCTGGTGCAGCGCTGGTCCCGGCAATGGGAGAGCGCGGAAATTTACCTGGCCCGCTCGGGAGATGAGTTGTATGTCGAGAATGGGCAGGCCATCGCGCAAAAGGTGGTGAAACTGGAGTTCGAGTCGGCGCTGGCGCAGGCCGAACTGATCGAGGAATCGTCTCCGAAGAACGGACCCGCGGCCGGGAATACCGGGAATGCGATCGATGCCCAGAACATCTTCAAGAGGCAACAAAGCATCCGCCAGCAAATTCAAATATTACAAACTGAACTGGATGCATTGAACCGTAAGATTCCAACGGTACGCGCGAGCGAGCGGCCTGCCCTCGCGATGCAGCGGGGCACGCTGCAAGGCCAATTGCAATTGGCCCAGGCGCTGGAAGACAACCTCGATCAGCTAATTGCTTTCATGAACTCGGCGGAGAACGCAATTGGGGCCGGGACGGAACTGACCGCCAAGATTCAGGCATTGCAGCGTACGATTCCTGGCCCGGGGATCGCTGTATCTCCGGGCGCAGCCAAGGCAGGCGAAAAAGTGTCTGCTCCGCCGCCGGCGCGTTTTCAAATCATTGGCAATCGGCAGAACGAAGGTCTGATCGGGCAGATGTCGCAAATGGTCCATCTGATGGGAAGCCTGCGCACGCTGGACCAGATCGAGGATGAGACCACGCGATTGCAGGCGGCGACACAGCGACTTCGTGCCCCCTTGCTGGCGGCGCTGCGCGCGACCCTGCAGCAAGGGCAAATCGAACTCGCCAACGTGGGACAGAGTAACGGAACGGCTGCAAGCGCCGGTGCCGCGAATCCGAGTGCTCCCGACTCCGCGACGACTGCCTCAGCCACTGCTCCCGCAGCGCAGAGCCAGGAAACTTCACAGCAGAAACAGAGCGAAATGACGGAGCTGGTGCTGCATTTCAAGCAGATTTCCAGCGCCACGTTGCCGTTGAGCCAGCAGTTGATGCTTCTGGATCAAAGCCAAGCCAGTCTGGGGCAGTTGCAGGATTCCATCGAACATGAATACACGCAGATCCTGCGTTCTCTGCTGCTGCGCGTCGCCACGCTGCTGATCGTACTCGGTTTGATCTGGCTGTTCTCCGAACTGTGGCGCCGCGCCAGCTTCCGTTACATTCACGATGCGCGACGCAGGCGTCAGTTTCTTGTTCTGCGCCGCGTCGTCACCGGCTTTTGCATGGCAGTGGTCATTCTACTGGGGTTTATCAGCGACTTCAGTTCGCTGGCCACGTATGCCGGTTTAATTACAGCCGGTATCGCTGTCGCGTTGCAGGCCGTCATTCTGTCCGTCGCGGCATATTTTTTCCTGGTGGGCCGTTATGGCGTTCGCGTGGGCGACCGCGTGACCGTGGTGTACAACGGCGCCAACAGCGTGACTGGCGATGTGGTCGACATCGGTCTGGTTCGTTTCTATCTGATGGAACTGGCTGGCAGCGGCATCGAGGTGACGCCGACTGGACGCATAGTCGTGTTTCCCAACTCCATTCTGTTTCAGACCAGCCCGCTGTTCAAACAAGTGCCTGGCACAGAATATACGTGGCGCGAGATTGGGCTTCCTTTGCACGCGGAAAGCGATGTGCAACTGGCGGAAAAAGAGCTGCTTGCGCTCGTCAATACGCTCTATGACGAGTACCGGCCCCTGCTGGAAAAACAGCATATGGGCATTGAACAGATGGTCGGCGTGCATATGGATGTACCCAAGCCAAATACGCGGGCGCGCTTCGTCGGCTCCGGACTGGAGGTGGTGGTGCATTACCCTGTCCCGCTGCGTCAGGCCGCTGAGCTCGACGACCGCATAGTGATGGAAGTGATGGACATTCTGCGCAGGAATCCAACGATCCGGCTGGCCGACGGTGCAGCGCCGGAACTCCGGTCCGCGGTCAAGGTATAAACGCGCGCATTTGTTCAGGCTGATCGAGTCATCGCGTCTGTCAGAGCGGTTTTACATATACTGGTTTCAAAATGAGAGGAGTCATTCTGAGCGCAGCGAAGAATCCAGAGGGTGAGGCGGCGTTTACGATGCGGATATCGTCTGGATTCTTCACCACAAATGACTATACAAACTGTAAATCCGCTATAGGACTATCAATCGATGTCCTCTTCGCTGCCGAGAGCGATTCCAGCCCTTCAGTCAGGATGGAGTTGCGCGGGAGAAACAGGCGTGGGCTGTGTTTTGGGCCTGGGGTTGAAGTCCGCGGGAATCCTGTTCTGAATGCCAAGCGCACGATCTGTTGGAACAATGCCCAGGTCGGCGCAGCCATAGCCAGTCTTTCGCGGAAGATTGTCGATCTGAGACTCCGGCACGTGGGCATACGAGGGCGGCAGCAGCGGAGCATGGCCGGTAAGACGAGCGGCGCTCAATCCCTGGAGCAGATCTGTAACGTCCGGCGTCAAGGCGTCCTGCGGGCCAAGGTTTTGTTGATGAAACTCCTGTTTGCCCAGGTTGCGGCCTTTTACTTCATCCGGTAACAGGGCCAGCGGCGTCAGGCGGAATGTTCGGTCGATGAACTTCACCACGGAAGCATGATTGCCTTCCGCGGAGGCAATAAAATGCGCCTTGGCATAGGGAGAAATCAACAGCAGCGGGACACGGGGGCCATCGGTGATGGGAGATCCATCCGGGCCATAGGCACGGATAGGCGGGCGAACGTGGTCATAATCGCCCTCGGAGTCATCCCAGGTGACGATGATGACGCTGTGGTTCCAATAAGGACTGGCTGCAATTTTATTGACAGCCCTGGCTACCATGGCTTCACTGATTTGGGAATCGGAATAGCCGGGATGATCGTCGTCGCCCTGAAAATTCTTTTGTGCGGCGGGATACGGGTCGGCAGGTTCGATTCCAGAGAGGTTGCGATAACCGCCCTTCACAAAGAAAACGCCCCTGGGCGGCAGCGTGCGGCTATCGAGGGCATGGAAGAAATCTCCCAGCCCGTGCAACTGGGAACGCATGGCGGGATTGTTGGAAATATATCCGAAATACTGCGGCCCGTTGTGATGGGTGACATACGACGCATGCAGGCCATCGGCGTCCACAGGGCCTACGTCTGGGTCGGTCGCTTCCTTGTCATACCCTTCCTCGTACCAGCCGAAGGGAATCTGTCCCTTACCGGCGCCGGAAATAAATTTCACATCGTCCGAAACATCCCCAAGATCGCCATCCGGGTCTCGATCGGATCGGACGGTCCCGCCCAGATGGGACCCCTGGAGCGTCAATGGCAGTGTGGCATAGGTCAGGTTGATTTGCGTGCCAGGCTCGACCCCATGGCGGAAATCTCTTGGATTCACCGGCATCTTGTGGGCCGATGAATCCAGTTGCGATCCCCAGAAGGGATCGTCGTCATTGAGCACGGGAACGCCCGGCGTTGAACCGCCATCGCCTTTGAACGCCTCATCCGGATGCAGCGCCCACTGGGTCTGACCTGTCTGCGCGCCGATGATGGCGAGGTTGCCCAACGTGGAAGGCCCGATCATTTCCTGAAAAACATGATCGAAGAGGACAAACCGGTCGGCATAGTCCCACAGCAGCGGGACCGTATCGCAATCCTCATGGGCCATCGCCAGTTCGCCGAATTGTTTGGCCTGGAGCGAGGGACTGCCAGTCGGACTATGCTTCCGCTCCTCGAATAGAGCGAATTTATCCATCCGCGGAACATTGTCCCGGATATCCATCTTGGCGACGAGTGCCGGATGCGAGTGGTCCACATCGTCCAGATCCGCGGCGTACTGTTCCGGTCCGATGCGAAAGGGCTGGATCGTAGTGGCGGAGCCGTCGGTGTTGAGAATGACCTGCGTGAAGCCCGGCGTATCTGCCGGCTTTTGACTATACAGGCCATCGGCGCCCGGAAAAGTGCCAAAGTAAGAATCGAAGGAACGATTCTCCTGATAGATCACAAAGACATAGTGGATTTTGTCATGCTCCAGCTTCAGTAGCTGTTCCCGCGAGATTTTTGGCTCGTGGTGGCGACCCAAAGAGTATCGGCCTATTTCACGTTTTTGGCGGGTTGCATTGGCATTCTGCGCCACGGCGCGCAGGGTCGGCAGCATTATCAGGACTGCCGCCAGTGCGAGGACCGTATTCGAACGGCTGGGTTTGCTCATTTTTATTCTTCCATGCGAATGGACAAAAGATTTCTCTTAGAATACCGGCAATCCAACGCGAACAAGAATTATAGGCTGCCGGACTGGCGCATCATGCCGCCGTCAATGAAGAACGTGCTGCCGGTGCAATACGCGGCTGCGTCGGAAGCGAGAAAGATGGCCAGCGCCGCCACTTCTTCCGGTTTGCCCCAGCGTCCCAGGGGGATTTCCCCCATCAGCTGCTTTTCGATGGCGGCGTTCGCTTCGACATCCGCGTCGATCGGTGTGAAAATGGCGCCGGGCGCAATGTTATTCACGGTGATCTTGTGCGGCGCAAGCTCCACCGCAATGGTGCGCATCAACATGCGAAGGCCGCCCTTGGCCGCGCAGTAGGGAGCGTTGGTCGGCATCGGCAAATCCTCATGGACCGAGGAAATGTTAAGAATGCGGCCGCCATCGCCCTGCTGGATCATGGCTTTTGCGGCGGCCTGCGCGCACAAAAACGGTCCTGTAAGGTCGACTGCGATGATTTCCTGCCATAGGTCAAAGGGATATTCCGTGAACGGATGCTTGTACTCGAGGCCGGCGTTGTTGACGAAAATGTCAATTCGCCCCATGGTTTCCAAAGTCTGCTGCACCAGATTGTTCACTTGCGCGGGATCGGAAATGTCCGCCTCGATCGCCTGCGCTTTTCCCGCTGCGCTTCGAATCTGGCTGACGACTTGGTTGGCCGCATCATTGTTACCGACGTAATCTACGACAACAGCGGCGCCTTCCCTGGCCATCCCCATGACAATGGCTTTGCCGATGCCGCTGGCTGAGCCAGTCACAATTGCAACCTTGTCCTGCAACTTCATGCCGTGTTCCTCCCCGCATTTTT
>JAKAAZ010000032.1 GCA_021802085.1 Acidobacteriota bacterium | reverse complement strand
TGTTCCTGCATGTTTGTTGAACTATTTTTGTCTACGAATGAAGATTGAAGAATCTACTACACTAGCTGGTGGCAGGCTTTAGGGCCATTCGGGGGTGTGAGTTATGCCCAAAACACGCAGGGAAAAAGATTCTCTTGGCTTCGTCGAGGTTCCCGCGCGCGCGTATTACGGGGCGCAGACGGCGCGTGCGGTCGCGAATTATCCCATCTCAGGGATGCGGGCGCACCCGCTGCTGATCCGCGCCATCGGAATGGTCAAGCGTGCTGCCTCCGAGGCCAACAAAAAACTCGGCCTGGTCGAAGCGCATCGTGCCGACGCCATCTCGAAAGCGGCGCAGGAGGTCATCGACGGCAAGTGGGATGACGAATTTGTGGTGGATGTTTTCCAGGCTGGCGCGGGCGTCAGCTTTCACATGAATGCCAACGAGGTCATCGCCAACCGCGCCAATGAAATCATGAGTGGAAAAACGGGGGGCGGCAAGCTCGGCGAGTATGCCCACGTCCATCCCAACGACCATGTGAACTATGGTCAATCGACCAATGATGTCTTTCCGACAGCGATGCGGCTCGGCACGCTGCTTGCGCTCGAAACGCTATACCCGGCCCTTGAATCGTTGGCGCAAAGCCTCGAGAAGAAGGCCAAAGAATTCGACGGCATCCTGAAATCCGGCCGCACCCATTTGCAGGATGCGGTCCCGATCCGCCTCGGCCAGGAATTTGCCGCGTATGCCGTCGCGATCCGCAAAGCGCGCGCCAACATCGCGCAGCAAGCCGAAGGTCTGCGCGAACTTGGTCTCGGCGGTTCCGCAGTCGGCACCGGAATCAACACGCATCCGCGCTATCGCGCCACGGCCATCGCGACCCTGGCGAAAATCTCCGGCCAGAAGCTGACGCCCTCCAAAGATATGCGCTGGGCGATGCAGTCGAATGCCTGCATGGCCGATGTCAGCGCCGCGCTGCGCTCGCTGGCGCTGGAGGTGATTCGCATCTCGAATGACCTGCGCCTGCTCGCCTCCGGCCCCAACACCGGCCTTGCGGAGATTGCTCTGCCCAGCCTGCAACCCGGTTCGTCCATCATGCCCGGCAAAATCAATCCAGTGATGGCGGAGCTGGCCGCCATGGTCAGCTTTCAGGTGATTGGCAATGACACCGCGGTGGCCTACGCGGTCCAGGGAGGCCAGTTGGAATTGAACGTGATGATGCCGACCATGGCCTACAACGTGCTTCAGTCGATCACCATACTCGCCAACATGCTGCGCCAGTTCGACCGATATTGCATCGCCGGAATCACGGCAAATGTGGCCCGCTGCCGGATATATGCGGAGAGCACCGTCTCGCTGGCGACCGCGCTGAATCCCTACATCGGCTACGCCAAGGCGGCGGAAATCGTCAAGGAATCCGTGGCGACCGGTCGATCCATTGTGGAACTGGCGCGAGAGAAAAAGCTGCTGAGCGAAAAGGAAATCGCGGAAATTCTCGACCCCAGGCGCATGACCGAGCCGCAATTTCCTCTGGCCGCGGCCAAACATCGCGACCATGTCAAGGGAAAAGCATAAGAGCCAGCATCCTGCCAAAGCAGGAGTATGCCCCGGCGCTCACCGGCACAAAGCACCGCAGCGTGGCGGCGTCTCTATGTATTGCCGATCAACGAAACCGAAGTCCTTGCCGCCCCAAGCGCCTACTGCCGTCCGAAACGATACACAATACCGACCTGGAACCCCTGATTGTGGTCAATATTGCCATGGCCGCCGAAATGATCCAGCAGCATGTTCGGAGCGATCCTCACCGCCATACCTGGACTCAGGTTGTAATCCAGATTGACGCTGGCAATGGCAGCGCCCACATTGCTGGCAGGATAAAAACCCACCGAAGCCGGCGGAAATGGGCCAGTATTCTGGTCGAAATATCCGTAAATATCGCCAACCTGGAGTGCTGCGGTGACAGAAATTTTCGGGCTGCCATACAAGCGATATTGAGGGCCAATAGTGAAGGGGAAGACGCTGAACTTGGAGTTGTATGTGTTGTAACCGCCTCCCTGGACTGCACCCAGGGAATTGTTCCCATAAAAGCCGCGCACGTCGACTGTAATTCCCAGTCGCGGAGTGAAATAGCGTGTCGCACCCACAATCCAGCCGCCCATGCCGGAATTATGAATATACGGGCCTGGGCGAAAACGCATATATCCGCCGCCGGTGTAAACCTCCCATCGATGCGTGTAGGTGTCCGTTACCAGCGCCGCCTCGCGGCGTCGCTTGGTCTGCTGACGCCTGCTTTCCAGAGTGCGTCTGGTTTCATTGACTTGCTGCTTCGACTGGACGGAGGAGGATGAAGTCGATGGCGCCTGCTGGTCTGGAGCCTGGCTCTGGGCCTCCAATGGAGCGCCCACGCTGCATAAAAGCACTAGAAGTGCTAAACATGCGGTACTCGAAAAAATGAAACCGAAACCGGTACGAGCGGCGCTGGACAACATGGACGCCCAAATGGACAAAGGAAAGCGGTTGGCTCTCCGGGTGAACTGAGACAGCACTGTTTTCTCCTAAGTCTCCATTAAATCATCGAAATCATTTACTAGGATTGCGTGACATATGTAGTCTATCTGTACTGGGAGTAGAGAGACGAGCCCGGCCCTCTTTTCAGGATGAAAATTCAATGATTTGGGAGTGTGTATGAAGTTGTTGATTGGCCTGTTGATCGGTCTGGTGATCCTACCGATCGGCGCACTATTCTACCTCCGCTTTGGCAACCCTCCAGTCGCCGTCGCGGACACGCCTTTTCCCTTTGAGAAACAGATTGTGCATGTGCCGCTCCATGACCGTATCCAGAAGGACATGCCGAAGTCCGTGCCCATCCAGCCCACTGCGGACAATCTGGTGGCGGGGGCGCAGATTTACCGGCAGAATTGCGCATTTTGTCATGGCCTGAATAGCCAGAACTCCGCGATCGCTCCTCATATGTATCCTCGCGCCCCGCAGTTGTGGCAAGCGCATGGGCCGCGCAGCATTGTCGGCGTCAGCGACGATCCGCCGGGAGAAACATATTGGAAGGTTGCCAACGGAATTCGCTTGACAGGAATGCCGTCGTTCGATCAAATTCTTTCCTCCACGCAAATGTGGCAGGTCAGCGTACTGCTGGCCAGCGCCAACAAACCCTTGCCGCAGCCGGCGATGGACATCCTCGCCAAGCCGCTGGCGTTCTGATGTTTCCTGCCCAAAACAAAATGCCCGTGGGTTCGTCCACGGGCATTTTGTTTTGGGCTACGGTGTCGGAAGCGGTCACGGGATCGTGTAGGTCAAGCCGGTGGTGTACTGGGTGGAATTCCCTTTGAATCCCGGTGGCGGGTCGTTCAGGTAATTGTCGATCGCCTGGATGGACAGGCCAAAGTTTTTGAAGATCGGCATGGTCGCCCCGACCGTCGCATTTGCGGTATACGCCTGGGGAAAATTGAATTCTGGCGTAACGTTCGACATTTCAGTCAATACGATCTTACGGGGAAATTTGTAAGTGTAATTGTCGGCAAATGTCGCGCCGATCAGGTTTTGGGTTGCATTTGGAATCTGGCCGGGGGCCAGAGTGACCGGCTGGCTGAATTGCTGCTGTGTGTAGTTGACCGTCGCGCTCAGGTCCAGCTCTTGCTTCGGCGTTTTGACTGTTGTGTACCCGAAACCACTTCCATACGTCTGCTCTAACGCCAAACCTTCGACGGAATTGATGTTGTAGATCGCCTGTTCGAGGACATAAAATCTAGGTTTCAAATACTCATCTTCTTCCAGGCTGCCGAGGAGAATATTGGTGACTGCCGTTGGGTTGGGGGACTGTGTAAAAGTCGAGTATGCATTGGAAAAATTGAGGAGCGTGCGGCGGCCCGGCTTCATCCACGGGACCGCTGGAACAATGCGTGTAAGGTTGATGGCGGAAGTGATGGTCGTTGTGCTGAAGGTAGAGTTGACCTGGCTGTAGCCTTCCGTCACGGAGCCTGAGATCCCATGCAACAATCCCTGTTTATGCGCTACATTCTTTTCATAAGTTGCGTCATCGATTACATAGCTGATGTCGCTGACGGGGACATTTTGGCTTGTGTTGTTGTCGGCAATCGTCAACATCTTTCCATTCAACTGCAAACTCCCGACAGGAATTGAGGGGTTGCTATGTCTGCGTTGTGCCGTCTTGTTTTTAGTGAGCACAGCAAACCGCTTGGACGTCTCGAAGCTTTTAATTTTTGCCCATGGCACCGTCACTTGACCGGCCTCGTCGGTGGCAAAGTAAATGTTGGCGCCATCGGCCTTGACAAGATTTCCCGTGATCCTGTCGCCATTCAAAAAAACGAGGACATCCGGTTGGGCCTTGGCAGACGCCTTGGGCGCTGACTTTGACACGGACTTTTTGCTTTTAGGGGTAGCAAGGGCCGGAGCCAAACCAATCAATAAGAATAGAGCGATGGCAATGGAATTCTCCACGAAAGTCGGAAGGAATACGGTTTTTTTGAGAGAAAAAATTCGCATATTTTGTTCAGATGCCAGGATCTGAGATTTATGTTGAATACAGCATATAAACTAACGGAACAAGGAGAAAATGCAAATGTTCGACGGCATTTTCAACAAGATGGGCCGCGTGCTTTCCATTTTCGGCGTCTCCAATCCAGACGACATTCGCAGGATGGAGCGCAGAAAGATGCCGCCGGCGCCGGCGATGTCGCGCCCTCCGCAATCCCCACTTGCGGATTCCTCATCCCATCCGGAAGAAAGCGCGCCAGATACCGCGGGAAAAGATAAGCCGCCGACCCGGTGATACCGCCGCAGTTGGTGATCGCCTGCAAACCGCGATCGCATCGGCAGCTTCGGAAACACTGCGGTTTGCAGGCGCGCATCGGCGCCGAGCAGGTAAACTAATGCTATGGGGATCACGCGACAACAGGCCCTGGATGCTTTTCAGTCCGACGATTTGATCGGCCTCGGCATGGAAGCCAACGCGGTGCGCCGCAAGCTGCATCCGGAAGGCATTGTCACCTACATCATCGACCGCAACATCAACTACACCAATTTCTGCACGGAATATTGCAGCTTCTGCGCCTTCTATCGCCCGCTCAAGGGCAAACTCGCCGCGGAAGGCTACATCCTCGACTTCGACACCATTTACCAGAAGATCCGCGAGACGGTGGAGATGGGCGGGACTGGCGTGCTGATGCAGGGCGGCCTGCATCCCGACCTGAAGATCGACTGGTTTGAGCGCCTCCTGCGCGGCATCAAGCAGCGCTTTCCCTCCATCTGGCTGCATTGCTTTTCCGCGTCGGAGATTCTGGCGATCGCGGAATACAGCGAGCTTTCCGTCCGCGACACCATCGCGCGATTGCGCGATGCTGGCCTCGATTCCATCCCCGGCGGCGGCGCCGAAATTCTCGACGACGAAGTGCGACACCGCATCGCCCGGCTGAAATGCGGCACCGACGAGTGGGTGCTGGTGCACCGCACCGCGCATCAGCTTGGCATGCGCACCACCGCGACCATGATGTTCGGCGTGGGCGAGACCTTCGAGCAGCGCGTGAATCACTTTGAAACGCTGCGCCGTCTCCAGGAAGAGACGGGCGGATTCACAGCCTTTATTCCGTGGAGCTTCCAGCCCCACAACACGGCGCTGGGCGGTCGCGGCTGGGACGAAGCAACCTCGGTCGAATACCTGAAGGTGCTGGCGATCTCTCGCCTCTATCTCGACAACATTGAAAATGTGCAGTCGAGCTGGGTGACGCAGGGCCTGAAGGTCCTGCAAATGGGCCTGCGCTTTGGCGGCAACGACGTGGGCTCGGTGATGCTGGAAGAAAATGTCGTCAGGGCCGCTGGCACGGCGAACCGCACCACCGAAGAAGAACTCCGCCACGTGATCCGCGATGCGGGCTTCAAGCCGGTGCAGCGCGACACCCTCTATCGCACCATGTTCTTGAATTAGGGATATCTACCCTGTCTCATCTTGTATCAAGATGAATTTTCGTGGTACAGCATTTCTGAGAGGTTCTTCGAGCCGGGCGGCCAACGCGTCGATTGCGCCGTGACCATGCAGGAACCGCTCGAGAAAAAGCGGGCTAATCACGAGTCGCAGCTCGCAACCTTTACGAAATATTCGGTAACCGACCAAGTCTTGTTGCTGGCTATCAATCTGCGCAGAAAACCCAGATTTTTGGACTGCTGCATCTACAATGTTTAACCATGTTTCTGCGTATACGGCTTGTTCCATGACATGCTCCTGAAGAAATCGTACTGAATTTTTGTTTCGAAATTGCTGCTGACACTGAAAGCTTCCCACAGTCGAACCTGTAGCGGTATATCTTGCAAATTTTTTTATTTTGACTGAAAATCAGAATATCGGAGATTCAGATGGAAACCAGCCGGGTTGGAAAGCGGGGCACGATCGTGGTTCCGGCAAAGCTGCGACAGCGGTTCGGCCTGAAGGAAGGCACGCTGCTGATTGCGGAAGAACAAAGCGGCGGAATTCTACTGCGGCCCGCAGTGGCCGTTCCGGTTGAGACCTATACAAATGAGCGCAAGGCGGAATTCATGCTGAATAACGCGGTCGATGCCGCCGATTATGCGCGGGCGGTTAAAGAAGTACGGAAACTGGGGCTGTCTCCTCGGAACATATCGCATCGGCGTCCGGCCTGATCTTTTATGCCAGCTTTGGGGCCGGACTTTCGAGTTTTCTTGGATGCGAATGTTTTGTTTTCAGCTTCTTACAGCGAGCAAGCTGGTCTTGCGGTTTTATGGAAACTGCGTCGGGTCCAACTCCTTACATCCTTGTACGCAGCGCAGGAAGCGGCTAACAATCTCGACAAGGAAGACCAACAATCACGCCTGCGAGACCTGCTTGAAGACGTAGAAATCGTTTCAGACGACGTGGGAATAAACGCGACGTTTCAGGTTTTGTTGCAGGAGATTGTATTGCCTGACAAGGACCGTCCCATTCTTGCTGCCGCCGTTGCCGCCAAAGCGGACTTTCTGCTGACCGGCGACATCCAGCATTTCGGCAGGTATTTCCGTCAGGTTCTGTGCGGAGTACGCGTCCTACGTCCAGCGGAATTTCTGAAATCTCTTGCGGAATGACGGCAGGGTTACAAATGACAGCCAGAGCGAAACAGCTCTCCACTTAAATGGTTTGCACTCTGCGCCAGGTGCGCCGCAGCGCCCCCACGACCCACCGTGTCATCAGGAGCGCAATCACAATGAACGCGATGGCGATGCTGGCAGCGGTCCAAGGATGCTGCGTCACCAGCCACGTCAGTCCAATCGCGATACCATCCTCGCCCGTGCTCAACGCGATGTTCGACACCGGCTCCGGACTCGGCGTCACGATAGCTCGTACCGCCGTTTTGGAACTATGCGCCACCATGGCGATCGCCGCGCCACCCAGGGTTGCCAGCAATTGCATCTCCGGCGATAGATGAAAGCTGGCCCGATAGGCCAGCAGACCCGCCACCGGCACGCGGATGAAAGTGTGCAGCGCGTTCCAGATCATGTCGAGCCCGGGAATCTTGTCGGCAACAAACTCGGCAGCGAACAACGTCCCGCTCACCGCGATCACGACCCAATCGCCCAGGATTTCCAGGCCGGGCGGCAACACCACCCAATGCGCGTGCGCCAGCAGGCCAAGCGTCAACACCGTGGCGTAGACATTCAACCCCGCGGCAAAGCTTGCCGCGATGATAAGGGCTGCAGTCGTGCTGGGCGTGAAGGCTGTCACTTGCAGCGAATTCTATCCGACGAAGCATCGATCGTCATGCGCAATCCAACGCACAGCGACAGCGTCCAGCCGGCCTCGGTTTGTGCTCACGTACAATGAAGCCAGCAGATACTTCCGTGGAGGCCCATTTTGCGGCCATGTTGTTGACTCCTGTACTTTCAGTTGGGATTGGTGGCTTACTTTCCGGTTCGGAAATCGTCGGTCGAGCGGATATTTGCGCCATGTTGTTCGCGCCGCGTCATGGATTGATGCACTATCTGCACGAGCAGCAGGTCGCCAACCAGACCTTCGGCCATCTCTATGCCTGGAACTGGTTCGACGCCTCGCTTCTGATCCCGTACTTCGTGCTGATGGTCATCCTGGCGTTTTATGGATTGCACCGCTATCAGTTGGTCTGGCTTTACTACCGGCACAAGAAAAATGCCACCCGGGAAGCGCCGCAGCACTTTACCGAACTGCCTTTCATCACTATTCAGCTACCCATTTTCAACGAGCAATTTGTCATCGACCGTCTTGTCGATGCCTGTTGTCGTCTCGAGTATCCGCGCGATCGGCTGGAAATTCAGGTGCTCGACGACTCCACGGACGAGACCCAGCAGGTCGCCGCAGCGGTCGTGGAGCGTTATCGGAGTGGATTGCATGGGGATTCGCAGCCGATTGTCTACATCCATCGCACCAATCGCCACGGGTACAAAGCAGGCGCGCTCGACAATGGATTGAAGACCGCTAAAGGCGAACTGATCGCCATGTTCGACGCCGATTTTGTGCCGCCCCCCGACTGGCTCATGCGCGTGGTCCATCATTTTTCCGATCCCAAAATCGGCATGGTGCAAACCCGTTGGACCCACCTGAATCGCGACTATAGTTTCCTCACCCAGGTCGAAGCCATCCTGCTCGACGGCCACTTTGTTCTCGAGCATGGCGGGCGCTCGCGCTGCGGCGTGTTTTTCAATTTTAACGGCACTGCGGGCATGTGGCGCAGGACCGCCATAGAAGAAGCGGGCGGCTGGCAACATGACACGCTCACAGAAGATACCGACCTCAGCTATCGCGCGCAGTTGAAGGGATGGCGCTTCAGGTATCTGCAGGACGTCGAATGTCCGGCCGAGCTGCCCATCGAAATGACGGCCTTCAAAACGCAGCAGGCGCGTTGGTCCAAAGGCCTCATCCAGACCTCGAAGAAAATTCTGCCCCAGGTATTTCGCGCCAAGTTGCCATTCCATGTGAAGCTGGAAACCTTTTACCATCTGACGGCCAACATCAGTTATCCGCTGATGGTGCTGCTTTCCATCCTGCTGATGCCCGCCATGATCATCCGTTTTTACCAGGGATGGTTTCAGATGCTCTGGATCGACCTGCCCCTCTTTATGGCATCGACTTTTTCGGTTTCTTCGTTTTACCTGATATCGCAGAAGGAGTTGTATCCGGGCAAATGGTATCGCTCGCTGTTGTACCTGCCGTTTGTGCTGGCGCTGGGCGGCATCGGCCTCACCCTGACCAATGCCAGGGCCGTGATGGAGGCCCTGTTCGGAATCAAAAGCCCTTTCAAACGCACGCCGAAATATCGCGTGGAAAAGCGCGGCGAGAAGTCGCAGGCGGCGAAATATCGCAAGCGCCTCGGCCTTCTTCCCGTGGTGGAACTGCTGATCAGCGCCTACTTTGCCCTGACCATCTGGTATGCCATATCGAACGCGAACTACATTACCATCCCATTCTTGTTCCTGTTCATGTTCGGCTACGGGTATACCGCGGTGTTAAGCGTGACGCAGGGCATGTTTGACCGCTTCCGCATCGGCGTTGCCAACCCGGACGAGTCCTCGCCGAAGCCATTTCCCGTGGGCGTGTAATCGCAAGAAAGCGCGCACCGAAGGTCGCGCTTTTTCCACGCGAAGTCTGGCGGTTACCAGCGGACGCCGATCGTTACGGGGACAAGCGTTGCGTTGTACCCGGGCGGGAGATTGCTCTTGGGCGTGTAAAACTTCTCGTATCGACCTTCTACAAAAAGCTTAAAGCGGCCATAGGGCGAGAAGCGGAATTCCACGCCTGTTCCGAAATCGTACATCCCCTGATTGCTGGACTCGTGGGACACATTGACGCTTCCTGCGCACGCCCCGCCGAACCCATAGCCATAGCCATACCCATACCCATACCCATAGCCGCACGGCACGAGAACCGGCGCTGTGAACGTAGTGAGCTGGCGTGAAAACCCGCCACCGCCGATCACGTATCCATCCAGCCTGTTGCCCCGAATATAGTCGAATTTTGGATTGAACATGGCTGTCCAGATATGCTCGTTCCCTCCGGGAACCTTGGCTGTGGCTAGGGCGAGGTCCGTGGGAACCCCCATGCGATTGAAATTCCATTCAGCCAAAAGACTGAGACGATCATTGAACCTAAACCCGCCGCCGAGCAGCACATTGAAGCCCGTGTTCGCAAATTTTTGCGTCCCGGCCGCGGGTGCGGTCACGCCGCCGCCGCCTTCGAACACAAAATGTTTGCCCCAGCCTTCTCCCTTATAGCGCGGGGGGGTCACTGGCTGCTGGTATTGACTCTGGCTATAGGGACCGTTGTACTGAGAGTTGGGCCCGTTGTATTGGTAATTGTTTTGAAAGTTGTAGCTTACTTTCGAACTGGAATAACTCTGTGCCTGCAGGCCAACCGTGAGGGGCAACCCGCATGCAAGCGCCGCATAACCCACATGTTGTAACGTCTTGCAGATTGCTTTTTTCGCCGTTATCATGATGTTTGTTACCCTCCATCGTTCGTCCCGATACTGTGTACTCTGCATTATGCGCGCATTCTGCTAGGTCGGATGCGCAGTGTGAATCGCAAGATGCTTGATGCGTTCGGCCCCCTGATGTTCAGACGCATGTATCGGGGATGCTAGTCCTTCGCATGGTTAGACGCATGCAAGGGGAAAATGTTGCGGTGATTGTGACACTCCTGCCGCCACGTTTTTATTACATCATGCTCCATCCTCGTTCTCTATTTTGGTAAGGCGTAAAATTCATCGACAATCGCAAATCCAAAAGGCGATGGAGCGGGCCTGGAATCTATTCGATAACCTGAATCCTCGATCCGGACTGCATCCATCGTCCCGCTGCCGCTACTGTATGTCGAACTGTTCCGGATGCAGGGTGGCATCGCTTTTCACGATGACGGTTTTGCCGGACATCTCCTCCATCTCGCTCAGCCAGCGTCCATTGGACGCCTTCAGTTGCTTGACGACCTCGGGATTGACGCGGAGCATGACATCGCCGCGGTCAATCTGACGGTGCATCTTGCGTAGCTCGACATAGATCTCGTTGCAGACCGTCAGCGGACCCTTCACCATACCCGTGCCTGTGCAAACCGAGCAGGGAACGGACAGCGTGCGCTCCAGCGATTGCTTAACGCGTTTGCGCGTAATCGCCACCAGGCCAAAATCGTTGAACTGGAGAACCTTGGACGGAGCGCGATCCGACTTCAACGCGTCCTCCAGCGCCAGCATCACCTTATTGCGGTTCTTGCGCTCATCCATGTCGATGAAGTCGATCACGATGATGCCGCCCAGATCGCGCAGCCGAATCTGACGGACAATCTCCGGAATCGCGTCCAGATTTGTCTTGAGGATGGTGTCCTCCAGCCGCGCCGTTTTGCCTACGTATTTTCCTGTGTTGATGTCGATGGCCACCAGCGCCTCGGTCTGGTTGATGACGATCGAACCGCCGGACTTCAGCCACACCTTCGAGCGCAGGGCATTGTTGATTTCTTCCTGAATCCCGAATTGCTCAAACAGCGGCGTTTCCTTGGTGTACAGCTTGACGCGCCGTACCAGGGCGGGTTCGAAGCGATTCAGGAAGCGCAACACGCGCTCGTAATCCGCTTCCGTATCGACCCAGATAGAGGAAAAATTGTCCGTCACCTGGTCCCGCAGAACGCGTTCTACCAGGCTCAGGTCGTGATAGATCAGGGCCGGCGGCTTGGCGTTCTCGGTGCGCTGGCGAATCTCCGCCCACAGTGTCAGCAGGAAGCGAATGTCCGCGCGGAGATCTTCCTCGCTGGCGGTGGCAGCCGCCGTGCGGACAATGAACCCTCCGGACGCCGCGCCTTTTTCGCTCAACAAAATATGTTTCAGCCGCTGGCGCTCCTCATCGGAGGCGATCTTGCGCGAGACGCCAACGTGATTCACCGTGGGCATGAAGACCAGGAAGCGTCCCGGCAATGCGATATGACTGGTGATTCGCGCGCCCTTGCGGGCAATCGGCTCCTTCGCAATCTGTACCAGGATTTCCTGATTGGGCTTCAGCAGTTCTGTAATAGCGGGCAGATTGGTGGTTTGCGCTGTACCGCGGCGCATGCGGCGATCGCCGCCGTGTCCACTTCCATGGCGCTGCTGGCCGCGGCTTCCCCGCCGTCCATTGCGGCCCCCGCTCGCACGGTTGCGCGCCGCATCCGCATTGGCGGGCTCATTGCCCTCGGCGTCTTCGTCCGCCGACCCCGTCGCATCTTCCAGTTCGATCTCTCCCAGCTCGGCCCCAAAGCTCTCTTCTTCGAACGTGTCCTCTTCGGTTCCAGCCGCTGCCGATTCTTCCTCCCCATTCTCACCGGCAAAACGTGTCCGCTGTTCGATATGCCGATCGCGCACCAGCTCGCTGAGCAGGCCGCTATCCATCTGCATGTCCAGCGTCTCTTCAATCAGATCGTCATACTCCGCTTCTTCCTGTAGGCTCTGCGCCGCGTATCCTTCCGGCTCTTCCTCGTCGATGGTCTCTTCTTCGAGATTTCCATGGCCAGGATCGAACACGTGCTCGTCGTGATCGGACTCTTCTTCCTCGGTCGAGGCCTCTTCCGTCGCAGGGGATGCTCCGTGTGCTGGGTGGACTGGCGCTACTTCTTCCGCCTCCAATGAAGCTGCGGCCTGTGTGTCGAAGGATGCTTCCCGCGGATGCGCCGGTTGAACGATGGAAGCAGCTTCGCCAAAGAACGGCTCCAGATCAGAGTCCGCTTCTTCCGTCTGTTCGGCGACCGCGTCGTGTTCCGAAGCTCCCTGCGCTGGCGCCGACTCCGTTTCCACGGTCGACTCGTGCTCTGGCGGTTTGGCGATACTGCTCTGGCGGTACGCGCTGGGAGTAACCGGATCGACGCGGTACGACGCCGAAGCTTCTGCCGGCTCGAATTCCTGCGCTTCTACAGTGGATGTGTCGTGCCGCACTAGCGAAGGCTCTTCGACGGTCGTCGCGTGTTGCACCAAGGAAGGCTCTTCCGGAATGGTGTCGTGCTGCACCAAGGAAGGCTCTTCGAACTCGGCCACGGGCAGGGATATTGCAATCTCAGCCCTCGTGTCATTCTCCGCTGGCGATGCCAAGGCCTCCTCAGCAACGGGACTCACCTCGGCTGCCGGAGAGGAAAAGCTTTCAATGGCGGAGGAGGCTCCTCGCGAACGTTTCTGACGCGAGAGGGATTCGCCGGGCAACACTCCGCTGCCATCCCACGCCAATGGACCCACCACCATCGTCGATGGCTGGAAGGTCGGCTTGGGTGTCGTTGCGGATGTTTCTGTCTCGCGGTTCACCCCTCCCGCGGATTGGAATGCCGCGGCGGACTCGTCACGACGATACTTGGACAGTGATTCGCCGGGAAGCACCATCGGAACAGGTTCCGACCGGGGACGCTCCGACTGCGGAGCCGGGAAACGCTCTGGCGCAACAGACTGAACCACGAAATCTTCGCGCGCGTTTCCGAAGGTCGCGCCGGGTGAAATCGCTTCCGTTTCAAATTGCGTTGACTCGGCGCTCTCCGTCCGCTGAGCTTCGGTAAATCCACCCTGACCATTCGAAGATGACCGTTCCTGCCCGGATGTTCCGCGCCGTCCGCGCCGCCGTCCGCGCCGTCCGCGCCAGCGGCGTCCGCCAGGGCCACCGTCTTCCTCACCTGACGAGCTGCCCGGCGTAGTCGACGCTTCGCGAGCGGGCTGTCCTGCTGGCTTCCTGTCGTCGAAGGAACGCGCCGCGGGTTCTTCCCCGCTGGCGTGAGAGTCCCCCTCGGCTGCCCCCCGCGTGTCATTCGAGTGCCCTCCGTTGGGACGCCGCTGGCCCCGAGATTGTCCCGGCGCCAGCGGTACATACTCTTCGCCATCTTCCTGCTCTTCGGCGAAGTCGGTGACGTATAGGAAGGCGTCGCGTTCCAGGCCAATGTCGACGAAGGCCGACTGCATGCCGGGAAGCACGCGGGTAACTTTGCCCTTGTAAATGGATCCGGCGAGCGTGTATTCGTTCTCGCGTTCGTAATAGATTTCCGCAAGCTGGTCGTCTTCGACTACTGCCAGCCGCGTTTCGTGGGGGGTGCTGGAGATATAAATTTCTTTTGTCATGCTGCCTCATTCCAGTCCGAAGCCATCAAGGCGGCGGACTCGGGGTATTGGCGAGGCAGATTTCTACGCGCTAGCGAACTCCATGCGCGGCGACCGTGACTAGGGCGGTTGGATCGAGGGTGTGTTCTGATGACGCTGCGGATGGGAAACTTGCTTTAGGCCAGGGAAATACGACTCTCCCGCGAGAGCGGGTTGGCAATGGAAGCGAAGAATCTTGACTGCGACGTGAAAGAACGGCACGCAAAGACTTTGTGGCCACTACTTCCCCCAAAAGGGGTGGGGCCGTTTCCAGTCCAGCTGCGTTTCTCAATGCGTGCATTCGATCAAACCTGCCTGGTCTCGGTTGGAATCTGCCTTACCGAGAAAAACCTCTTGTCGCATCCATGTCATCAGTCATTCTGATTTGGACGTCGGATGCGCGAATTTGCTTGTCTGGCGCGGCCTTCTCGTGCGCCAGAGATGCTGCTAATTTACAAAGCGGCTCATGCGGATGTTCATGACGATGCCGAAGGCCAGAAACGCAAACAGCACCGATGAGCCGCCATAACTCATTAGGGGCAAAGGAATACCGGTAACCGGCATCAACCCGATGACCATGCCCACATTGACCGCGATCTGAAAAATCAGGACGGCCACGACCCCCATAATAATCAAAGTGCCGGGCAGGTCAGCGGCGGTTTGAGCGTTTTGAACTAAACGCATCAACAATAAAAAGTATAACAGCAGGACGAAAATGGCCCCCGCCAATCCATGCTCCTCGCAAAATGCCGCGAAAATAAAATCCGTATAGGGAATCGGAAGAAAGTCGCCCTGCGTCTGGCTGCCACGCTCTGCACCCTGCCCCCAGATGCCGCCGGAACCCACCGCAATCAAGGATTGTCGAATCTGATACCCGCTGCCCCGAGGGTCGTTATCGGGCTGCAAAAAGCTTGTGAGTCGCTGCTTCTGATACGGCTTCAGCACCTTGTACCACGCCGGAACAATGGCCAGCGATGCAGCCAAAAACAGGATCGCCGCCTGCCGAAATCGTATGCCGCCGAGAAACAGGCCCACCAGCAGGACCGGCGCATAGGTCAGCGCGGTCCCCAGGTCCGGTTGCTTCAGCACCAGCAGCATCGGTACGCCGACAATGGCCATTGCCTTGAAGATGTCTTTCCATGTCAACTCGCGGCCGCCCAAGTTTGTAAAGTATCGCGCCAGCACCACAATCAGAATCAGCTTGACCCACTCCGAGGGCTGGAAGTGGATGCCGCCGGGCAGATGGATCCAGCGCCGCGCTCCCAGCACCTTCGTGCCCACAACCAGCACCGCTGCCAGCGATAGCAGGCAGATTCCGTAGGCCCACACAGCGATATCCAGCAGGATGTGGTAGTCGATCAGAGACAGCACAAACATGCTGACGAACCCGCCTGCCAGCCACAGAATCTGCTTCTCATCGAAGTGAACGAACTTCGTGTGTAACGTTGCGCTGTAGATTTCCAGCACGCTGATCACCGACAGGGCCAGCACAAACACCAGCAGCGTCCAGTCGAAATCGCGATAGGAAAGGAAACGGCGCATAGGTTAGGTTCCGCTCTTCCGCCGCGACGGGCTGCGACCATGCGAGCCCGCCACTGCCGGTGGCTTTGTCCTCAAGGGATGCGCGGTCGACTTGGCAGGATCGGGTGGAAGCAGGAAAGTTCCGGCGTGCAACGTTGTTCCAGCAGGCAGTGGAAACAGGGAGGCGACGCGTTTGGGGATTTGCGTTCCAGATGTGTCGTTCGTGCCATTCGCCGGACTGGTCCAAAGAGCAGCCATTGCAGTGGCTGGCTGATTCGCAGTTGCGTTCGGTTGCAGACGGCCAGCCTCTTTTTGCTTCGCGCCGGTCGTGGGAGCCGCCTTGTTCTGTTGAACCGTAGGAACCGCGGTCGGAGGATTGGCTTCGGCGGGTTTCGTCGCGTTCACAACCTGCGGAAGGTTATCGGCTTCGCGCCGCTGCTTGTCGACATACGCTGCAATCACGCGAGCGGCCAGCCGTGCGCTGAGATATCCCTCGGAACCGTTCTGCCACATCAGAACGACCGCAATTTCCGGGTTGCGTCTCGGCGTCATGCCGACGAACCAGGCGGTATCGTTCAGTTTCGCGCCGCCTCCCACAGACGCCTTGTATGCATTGCTGACAATCTGCGCGCTGCCGGTTTTCCCGGCGAAGTCGATGCCATCCAGGTGCGCCATCCCAGCGGTCCCGGCAAACGTCGTTACCTGCGCCATCGCGTCCGTCACAATTTCCCAGTTCGCGGGATCGATGGCAATCACTTGATCTCCCGAGCCCGGAAACTGGCTCTGGTAATACCCGGTCAGGTCCGGCGGTATCTCGCTGGGGAACACAACGTGCGGCCGCTTCAGAACTCCGCCGGACCCGATGCCTGCGATGGCGCGTATCAGTTGGATCGGCGTAACGGCGATCGCGCCTTGCCCGATTCCTACCGAGATGGTTTCTCCCGCAAACCATTTTTGGTGGTAGTTCCGCATCTTCCACTCCGGCGAGGGCATGATGCCCGTCGCTTCGTTGGGCAGGTCGATGCCAGTCTTCTCTCCCAGCCCGAACCTGTGGCCCCAGTACGCGATCTTGTCGATGCCGAGCTTTTCCGCCAGGGTGTAAAAAAACACGTCGCAGGACTGATAAATTCCCTTGCTGATGTCCGTGATTCCGTGCGACTGATGCCGGGCTGTGATCCAGCACTTGAAATATCGCCCATAGAAGACGGCGCCGCCGTGGCAATCCACTTTCAGCGTCTGCGCAATTCCGTCCTGCAGGCCGGCAATGGCTTCGATGATCTTGAAAGTCGAGCCGGGAGCAAGCTGCGCCTGGATCGCCTTGTTCATCAGCGGATTCTCTGGATTCGTGAGCAGCGCATCCCACTGCTTGCGATGGATGCGGATGGCAAAATCGTTCGGATCGAACGTCGGCCGGCTCACCATGGCGAGTACTTCGCCGGTGCGCGGATCGATGGCCACCAGAGCGCCTTCCCGCTGCCCCATGGCATCCTCGGCAGCCTTCTGGATATCTAGATCGATCGTCAATCGTATGGATTTGCCAGGCACCGCTGGCTCGATCCCGAGCGCGCCCAACTCGCGTCCGTGGCTATCGACAATCACATCGCGCGATCCATCCTGACCGCGCAATATGGGATCGTAGGACTCCTCGACGCCCGATCGTCCCACCACGTCGCCCGGCTGGTAGAAGGCATAGCGCGGGTCGTCCAGCATATCTTCCGATACTTCCCCAACATAGCCGATCAGGTGCGCCGCAAATCCGTTGCTAGGGTAGAGTCGCCGCTGTTCCTCAATCGTTTCCAGCTCCGGTAGCTCATTGGCGTGCGCCGCGATGAAGGCCTGCTCGTCCGGCGTGATGTCCTGCTGCAGCGGGATGGGCTGATACTTCGGCTGGTGGCGATAGCGCAGCAGCACCGCCCGCAGTTGGTCCGGCTGCATGTGCAGTCCCTCGGCGATCAGCGGAATATCGCTGTCCAGGTCGTGCGCCTGC
Source organism: Acidobacteriota bacterium (assembly GCA_021802085.1). GTDB lineage: Bacteria > Acidobacteriota > Terriglobia > Terriglobales > Acidobacteriaceae > JAKAAZ01. Next base: position 3,713 of record JAKAAZ010000032.1, on the reverse strand, counting down.
TCGGGAACCAGGAAACAGGTGACTGAAGGATAGTTGTCGACAATCAGGCGTCCATACCGGTCGAAGATTTTTCCTCGTGGCGCCAGGATGGGAACTTTCCGAATCCGGTTCGCCTGGGCAAGAGCGCGATAATTCTGCGCTCCCAGCACCTGCAGTCTCCATAGCCCGGAAACCAGGATGACGAGAATCAACGCAATGACGTACTGGATCGCCGTCAGCTTGATCGATGGGATCTTGTCGTCTTTGTTTGCTGTGCCAGCCATGGCGGGGGATGTGCCTTCAGGATACTCCGGATTGTGGGGTCACTGGCGCTGCCGCAGACGGTCGAGCAGCGCGAACAGAACCACGCCGATTAACCCATTGACCACCGCGCGAGCCACCTCGTGCAACCCGTACCACTGCTCGTGGATGCCCAGCAGGCGGCGCAGGATCAGCACGTGCAGGATGCTGGCCAGCAGAATGAATGTAAAGTTCATGATCAGCCGCGTGCCGGGATTGTCCACGTCGATGCGCAGCCCGATGGACGCCGCCAGATAGCCGAGAATGCAGTCGATGATGCCGTTGATGCCGAGCGGCAGGTGTGTCAACGCGTCCTGGATGATTCCGATAATCAGGCCCAGCAGCGTTCCACCGATAGGACTCCGTCGCGAGACGGCAAAATAAATGACTATAAGCACCGGCACGTTGAGGAATCCGACGGATGGAAAACGCAGCGGCAGATACGCCTGAAAAAAGATCGCCAGCAGCGGCACCAGAATCAAGACGAGCGGATGGAAGCGGTGCTCCTCCATCTCTCGTCGCGAGCTTGGGTGCAAGAGTGACATTGCTAGTTCTGCGGCTCCTGTTTGGTTTTGGGAGTCGGTGTCGCTGTTGGCTGTCCGTCTGCCGGCGAACTCTTGGCTGCGCCGCCAGGCTGTGCCGTCGCGTTCGCGGGCGATTCTGGCGCGAACATCTGCTTCTGGTACGCGGCGCCCGGCTTCAGATCGTCCGCTGGCGGCGTGGCGCCCGGTGTAAACCGGTCAGGATGCAGCGGTGCAGGCGGCCGTACGGGCGGCGGTGGAGAATTTGCATCCAGAGGCTTTCCATCCGGGCCCACCGTTGGTGGCGGCAGCGCGCCCGGTAGACGCTGCGCCAGAACGTCCGCTGCCCTCTGTTCGCTGGTGGAAACATCCTGCTGCATCGTGGACGGAATGCTGCTCTGCGTTTGCGTGATCACCAGCACTTCATCCAGACGCGACAGATTCACCGCCGGTTTGATCAGCAGAGCCACATCGGAATTTTGCTCCGGGTCCGGCACGATGCGTTCGACCACGCCCACCGGAAGGCCGCTGGGATAGACTTGATCGCCGCCGCTGGTGATGACCTGTTCGCCCGGTTGAATGCGTTCATCCGGCAGAATGTCGGTGATCTCCGTCCGCCCATCCGTGGTGCCGCGCAGAATACCGCGCAAGCGTGTACGTGTCAGAACCACACCAAGCCCGCTGGTCTGGTCATTGATTTCCAGCACCTGCGCCGTGTGCGGAAACACCGCGCGGATTTTTCCCACCACTCCATCCGGCGTGATCACCGGCATGTCGATCCGGATGCCGCTGTCGAAACCTTTATCGATGTAGACCACCCGCGACAGGTCGGTTCCGCTGGTCCCAATCACGTGGCCGGCAACCGTTTTCGAAATGTAATTCTGTTGGAAGCCCAACAACTTCTGTAGTCGAATGTCTTGACGGGCGTCTTCGGCGAGCGAGGATTGCTCCAGCCGCATCCGGTTCAGTTCCGCCTGCAACTGCTGGTTCTGCGCTCGAACGTGGCGCAGATCTACATAACCGTCCCAGGTGTGGCTGACTCCATGCCCAACAAACAGAAATGCCCGCTCAAACGGGGACATCAGGCTGACCACCCAATAGCGAACCAGTCGCGTCTGATGGCCACTGTTGTCTGCCGTTGGACGTCGCACCTGCACGGCAAGGCCCAGTAACTGCGCCAGCACGACAGCCAGCAGCACCAGGGGATTGCGGTTTCGACTGAGAAAGGATTCCATGAGGCCTGCAACAGGCTGCGAGGATGATAGACCGTGTTCGCTCGAGGTGCCGACGAGCGAACATTCATTATGCACAGGCGTTCTTTCAGGAACGCCCGCGCGGAGCGTATTTCACCGGATTCGCGGCGATAACGAAAAATCTATCGTGCAGCCCCCGGCGGGTATTCGGGGAGGGCAATACCTAATCGATCTTGATCTTGCGCAGCAATCGGAAATCCGACAGCATCTTTCCTGTTCCCAGCACCACAGACGCGAGGGGATCGTCCGCCACGGAGACCGGCAGCCCCGTTTCTTCGCGAATGCGTTTGTCCAGATTCTTGATCAGTGCGCCTCCGCCCGTTAGCACAATGCCGCGATCGCTGATGTCGGCGGAAAGCTCCGGCGGTGTACGTTCCAGCGCCACGCGGATGGCATTCATGATGGTGCTGATGCACTCGGCCAGAGACTCGCGGATTTCGCTGTCGTCGATGGTGATGGTCTTCGGCACGCCTTCAATCAGGTTGCGCCCTTTAATTTCCATGGTCGCGGGCTTGTCCAGCGGATACGCGGAGCCAAGTTCCATTTTGATATGTTCCGCGGTGCGCTCGCCGATCAGCAGGTTGTATTTGCGCTTCAGGTAATTCATGATGGCTTCGTCCATCTGGTTGCCGGCCATGCGGACCGACCGCGAATAGACGATGCCCGACAGCGAGATCACGGCGATGTCCGTCGTTCCGCCGCCGATGTCAACGACCATATTGCCGCCCGGCTCGGTAATGGGCAGACCCGCGCCGATGGCCGCCACCATTGCCTGCTCCACCAGGTACACTTCGCTCGCCTTCGCCCGGTACGCCGAGTCTTCCACGGCCCGCTTTTCCACCTGGGTGATTTCCGATGGCACACCGATCACGATGCGTGGATGGACCAGCATCTTACGGCCATGCGCTTTCTGAATAAAATAATTCAGCATCTTTTCCGTCACCTTGAAGTCGGCGATGACGCCGTCCTTCATCGGCCGGATGGCGACGATGTTGCCTGGCGTCCGCCCCAGCATCTCTTTCGCTTCCTTGCCCACCGCTTCCACTTCGCCGGTTACCTTATTCAGCGCAACGATCGAAGGCTCATTGACAACAATACCCTTGCCAGCCGCGAAGACAAGCGTGTTCGCCGTGCCAAGATCGATGGCCAGGTCGCTTGAAAACAAGCTGAACAGCGAACGCAGATTGTGGCTGCGTGAGGAACGAGAGTGATAGCCGTTTGAGGACATTCGGTGTTGTACGGGCCTTTTGGGGAATGCTGGTATCTCCCATTGTACGGCCATGTCGGTTACCCTGCGGATGTATCGTACACACGGGGAATCGGGGAAGGTATCTCCAGAGCGAATGCCCGCCCAGTACCCGGTGCAGCGGTCGATCAAATAGAGGCTCAATCCATGCGCCGAGCACCGTTTGCTGTATCCTCAATCGGTTGAAGGCTGTTCGAAATCGATCGAGCAATCGCACAGTTGCTGTAAGCCGGGAAATGGATCTTCGCGCGGCCGTTCCATCAAGGAACGGCTGCATGGAAATTCATCTCACCCCACCACGGGAACTGTGCGATGGCTCTAGGAGTCTGTCGGGCATAAGGGTTTGAGATTTTGTAACCAACATAGAATCAACAACATACCAAACATGGTAGATTTTGTAGGTTGTTGATTTTA
>JAKAAZ010000271.1 GCA_021802085.1 Acidobacteriota bacterium | reverse complement strand
GCGATCAGGCTATGCGCACGCAGCAACTCGCGCTTCCATCCTGCCAGTCGATTTTCCATCTCAGATGCAGATGAACCGCTTATCCAGAGCATCCACAGCATAACACTTATCTACAACTGTAGTACTATGTGTTCCGGTGGACGCGGGCAGTCGGCGTTATGAAGTTTTTCGGCTGGAGGGGATGCGGTTTAGAAGTGGTACGCGAAGCCGATCGCCGGCTCCGACATAATGTAGTGGCGATTCGTGGAGAGTCGGTTCAATCCAAAATTATTCGTCTTAAAGACCTGTCCGCGATATTGGACCCGCAGGTCCCAACTGGGGCTTAGCTGATACGCGACGCCGCCACCCGCGAGCACCGTCACGGATTCCGTTTGCTCGGTGTCGTACGTTGTCGTTCCGGGCTCGATCGGAGTGAAGTAAAGAAGGCCGCCGCCAACTTCAAGGAATGGATTGAACTTTTTGAAAGGGATGGTGCGCACGTACGCAAAGGTCGATTCCTGCATGCCGGTATAGATGCGCGCGCCTCCGTAGACGCCGCCCGCATTTGCGGTGAACTTGTTGGTGAAATGGCTATAGGAATAGTTGGCTTCCACAGCGCCATTGGGTGTAAGCAGATAGCGATATCCGAGGTAAAGGCCCGTCCCAAGCGTCGATTTTTGCTGGACAGGCGGAGTGGTTGGGCCAGTCGTGGTCCCTTCCACATAGGGCTGGATGACGCCCATGAAGCTCAGGTTCACTTCCTCCCGCATGCCCTTGTCCTGGGAGAATCCTATTCCCGCCAGCATTGGAAGCAGACACAGTAAAAAAAACAACTTCTTCATTCGGTAGCAGACCTCTGGTCGATCAATCTTCCCGTTCAATTCCCATTCGATTGCCGGGCCAATTTGAACTACATATCGTATCCGTCAAGTTTGCGTGCGGCGACTAACCGCGCCAGCGCAAACCACTCGATTGCCTCTTCGTTTCCATTAAAAGTGATACGCAAAGCCAATCGCGGGCTGCTGCATGAGATACCAGCGGTTGGTGCCGAACTGCGAGAGACCGAATTCCATTGACTTGAGCACGTCCCCGCGATACTCCACCCGCAAATCCCAACTGGGACTCAATTCATAGGCAATGCCGCCGGAAAATACCGTCGCGGGCGCTCTCGTGCGCGTGCCAGCGTTGGTGGTCGTTCCCGTGTCATCTATTGGATCGAAGAGCAGCAAGCCCACGCCGACCCCTATAAACGGATTGAATTTTTTGTACACAAAACTGTGCACAAACTCGACCGATCCTTCCTGCAGGGAGTTGTGGAATCTTGCATTGGAGAATGGACCAACATACTTCATGTTCATTTGGGAATACTGGTAATTGCCCTCGAGCGCGCTGCTCGGTGTCAACATGAAACGGTACTCCAGCAGTGCGCCCTTGCCCCAGGTTGAGGTCTGGGTAACCGCGTTGCCCGTAATGATTGGCTGATAGGTGCTGATGAAGCTCATACTGGCGTCCTGCCGACTCTCCTGAGCAAACCCGATTGTCACCAGCGCGGGCAACAGACAAAACAAAAGAAACAACTTCTTCATGCGGTAATGAACCCCTCGTCCGCCACCTTCACACGCAAACACGACGAACGCTTGCACGTGCAAAGTTTGGTTTGGCTCTGACTCCGTAACCTGTTTCCAATTGTACCTGTCAGGATGTTTCTTCGGCGGCGGGGACATCATTTTTCCATCGGCCCAGGATGAAATTGCACCGGTCCAAAAGAAGAAGGGCAGGGAGCGATGAGTTCCCTGCCCGATTCGGCATACGATTTCGGTACTTTTTATAGTTGAGGAGGCGGCGGTGGCGCGCCTGCTCCCGGACCTGAACCCATGCCCGGCCCCATCATGCCCATGCCACGACGGCGCTGCCGCATCCGCTGCTCAAACTGCTGCTTCTGGCTGTCTGTCATCAGCGCTTCCAGCTTCTGATGGGTATCCATCATCGAGGCCCGCATCTTCTGGCGGCGCATCTGGCGATCGAGTGAGCCATCGCTCCGAATCGCCGCTATTTGCTTGTGTTGGTCTCGCAGGATCGGCAGCATCTGCTTTTGCTGGTCCGGCGTCAGGTTCAACATTGTGGTGAGCTGTTGCAACTGTGCCTTGGGGCTTCGAGGGCCACCGCGACGCCTGGGCATGCCGCCTTGCTGGGCCGGCATTCCCTGGGAGTTCGGCGGTGGGGTTGTGTCCTGGGCCTGCATCGCGGCGGGAACACAGAGAGCAATTCCTAGAATTGCGACCCCCGTGCTCATGAAGCTGACGACTGTACGACGATTCATAATCAATCAAGTCCTTTCGATGGGCGCGCACCGCGCAGCAACTGAACACTTCCTGAACTGCATTGGGGATCAGCGGCAAATCCGCGGGCTATCAAGGTAGACGCCATAGGAACGCGGGAAGTTGCGCAGCCAACGAAGATTCCAGCGGCAGATGAGATGGATCGAAGAATGCAGCGTTCCGTGCGTGACGCAGCGATTTGGCACTCATTGAGACCCATCGCCTGCGAAACCATTCACCGATTAGCGGTCTAGACAGGCGCAAAGGAACACACTTGTAGCGCCAAGCATCACGGGTTTATAACTCTTGAATAGTCCTTTGTTCCCTCGATTTGTTCAAGCTGCATTTCCACGTCAAAGAATGCGGTCTGTGAATACTGCAGGAGGATGTCGTCGCTCATTTGAACCGGAGCAAATGCATTCGAAGACCTATTGGTCACGACCCGCGGCGAACCAAGATTTGTCGCTGTCAACACTTCCCAGGAAAGTGGCTCGGTTAAGGCAAACGCCTTCTTTAGTTCAGTGCAGTGCCCTTTCACCAAGTTCGTCTTCACCGGGAAAACACAATTTGAGTGAGCAAGAATGTGGTTCCCTTTCGATGGCATTCGAGCCGAGAAATATCGGATTCCATCAACACGGCCCTCCTGGGCGACCCATTGCAGCAATAATTGCGGGACAACATACTCGGGGACGAACGAACCAGATCTGGATTGGGGTCTTATGGAACAGGCGGCTAAGAGCGGCCAGCATACGAGGTAGGACTTGAGGAATTCCTGATTGAATCGCTCCTTTAGCTTTGCTTCCGAGCTCCGGTCCGAGGCATTTGGCGTACCCCCGGTGAGGGCTTCAAAAAGCGTCCAAACGTGGTGTGGAGCAAACTGAAAATCCAACACGTTGACTGGCTTTACGATCCTGAACCGCGAGACCCAAATGCTATCTAATGCCGGCCGCCCAAGTTCTTCCCAACAGATCCAGATTGAGCTCCCTAGATACAGGCACGGGAGTCCCGCGATGCTGTAACGCTGGTTGTTGACTAGGCGTCGCTTTTCAAATGGGACATGGAAGATATCTCCTCTGCTCGGAATTTTGAATTCGCTTCTGTCGGCCCGGATCCTATAGAGCGGAGGGTAGAGGACTGAATACAAATACGGTGAGAAGGGGTCGGACAAGCTGAAGGAACTCGTGCTTTCCCCAAGCTGGGAGCGAAACGGGCTCCAATCAAACTTCGAGAGAACGTGCTCCAGTTCGTTGTAGGCGGAATGCGGGTGGCCACTCAAGTACATCCCCGCCGACTTCGCAATCGTATCTGAGAGTTCCCGCGCCAAGTCAGCGGTATCGGCCAGCGCAGTTGTGATCTCCGGAAATTGAGTACCATCTATTTTCTGCAATTCTCCGAGATAGCGATCGAACAGCGAGTTGAGGAACTGCTCGAAGGTTTCGCTGGTTTCATCGAACCCTCCCCGCGGGAGTTGAACGAGTTCGGAGTTGAAGAACTCCTTAAGGTTCATGCGATCTGGATCCTTTACCTTAGCGTAGCAGCGGTAGGCGACTGGTAGTGAACGATCCTATCGGGTTGCTGGCGGTTCCTACGAGCCTTTTTCAACTTGATAGTGGAAGGGGTCGCCGCGCTCCTTGGCCATCGATTCCACCACCTTGAGAAAGGCGAGGGAGGCGTGGGATAGATTAGCCTGCCTGCGATGGATGATGCGCAGGCGACGCTCAAAGGACAACTCCGGCACGCGCAACTGCACCAGTTCTCCGCGTTCGATTTCCTGTCGCGCGGTCAGGCCGGGCAGCAGGGCCACGCCGTTTCCCATGGCGACAAATCGTTTGATGGCCTCCAGGCTGGGCAATTCCAC
>JAKAAZ010000031.1 GCA_021802085.1 Acidobacteriota bacterium | reverse complement strand
TTGTCATTGATAGGCAGCTCTGTAAAAATCACGCCACCCGTTGTATTCTCTCGGTACCAACCGATTGAGTCCGTTCCCCGAATCTCAGGCGCCAAAGCTGACATGGCCTTCGAGAGGTCGTGGGGCCCATCTGTTGCGTCTTGAGAATTGCGGCTCTCGATCAGCAGCAGAAGGATCGGCCGTTTTGAACGCTCAGACCTTTTACGCTCGCACGCAAGGATTTTCTGAAAAGCCGATTGGGAAAGGGTCGTGCATTTCCCATTTAGGGCGGCAGCCATCCTGCGTTTGTTTCCCGTAAATAAATTTGCAAAGTTCAGAACAGCCATGAATGGTCACACCACGGTCTGAAGAAGGGCCCGCGACCCACTCGGTGCGCGCCCGTATTTCAGGCGGGGGCAGAGAGGAATGTTGGATAGGTGGTAAGAAGTGTTGTTGTTCATGAGGTCTATTGCGGAGACGAAAGGCTCAATGAGGACTGCCGCTGACGTTGGTCGCGCTGCGGGATGAGGTGGAATGATCCCGATAGTAGTAATAGTCTTCTTCGGTGGAAGTTGTGGCAGAATTAATAACCGCACCAATTAACTTATCCTCGTCAAGTGCCTCGAGGCCTCTCTGAAGCTTTCGTTTCTGTGTCGAGCCGTTTCTTACCACTAAAAGAATGCTATCTGCGAGGCGCGCCCAAACACTGGTGTCGGCCAAGGGGAGTACTGGAGGCGAATCAATAATGATCGAAGGAAATAATTCGGCCAGTTGATGAATCGTAGGCACAAGGGACGGGGACTGGATCAACTCGGCATGACTATCAGGGCTGGTACCTGCCGGCATAAACCAGAGTCCAGCTTCTTGAAGCTGATAAATGCTTTCCGAAAGGGGGTGCTCGCAGCGCAAATATTCGGAGAGGCCGGGATGGGGATCCAGATGGAATAAGTGGCCAAGGGATGGGCGTCGAATGTCCCCCTCAATGAGAAGCACATTCTGTTGCGTGGTAGCCGCAATCGTACAGGCCAGGTTGGCAGAAATCACACTCTTTCCTTCTTGCGTGGCGGTACTACAGACCAGCAGTGTTTGTATCGCGCGCTCTCGACGTATGTGGCGCAGTCTAAGACCGAGCAAGCGAAAAGCTTCTGTTGCAGGACTCTCTTTATCGGCCAGCACAACGAGCTGATCGTCGAAGGGGCACGATAAGTGCACAGTCTGGAAGTCAGTCAGGGCTGCTGGCTCAAGAACAACTGACCCGGGAACGAAATCCTTCGAGGGATCGTCGTTCGGCAAGCACTCCTGTATGCAATTTCTTCTCTCGTGTCCGAACGGATCGGACACTTCGGAACCGTTGACACGGGTTTCAGCACTTCGCTGCGCGCGAGCCTGATGCTCAGCGCGCTTGAGAAGTTCGGCCGCGTTGGCCGATATGGTGTCATTCTTTCCCAAGTAGTCCGACTCCGCTCTTCGAAGGGCGTCAAATATGAGGCTCATATGGACTCTTTCCTGCGGATACCACGATCAGTGTTCAACCGGGTTTACCTCGCATTTCGAAAAAACTTGGTAAGCTCCATGGAAGCATAAGCTGTCTTGGAGCTTCTCGCTTCCAAAGTCTGCGATTCTGGTGTCGGCATGTTATCCAACCGAAATTCCATTGCCACGGCGTCGATAATGTCGGGAGTGACAGGTGATATATGCTTTGCAAAGGCGGAGATCAGGGCATTCTCGCAGATCGTATTAATCAGTCGCGGAATGCCATGAGAATAACGGTAGACGGCTGCGACAGTATCTGTGGGGAATATAGGACTTCGTTGAGAATCGGCACCGGCGATCTCGAGGCGTCGCGATATGTAACGTTCCGTTTCAGCAGGGGAAAGCTCTCGCAGTCTCGCCCGCAGTGCGATGCGTTGCTTCAACTGTCGCAGGCCAACAGAATCGAGCTTTGCTTCGAGTTCCGGCTGTCCAATCAGTAGGATCTGAAGGAGCTTGTCCCTTGATGTCTCGATGTTTGACAAGAGCCGAATCTCTTCAAGAAGGTCTTCCGATAAGTCGTGCGCCTCATCGATGACGAGAACAGTCGTTAGGTTTCGAGCCCCTCGGTGAGTGAGAAAAGCAGCGAGCGCGATTAGCAGATCGCTCTTCGTTTTGCCTGCCGTGGAGATGCCGAAGTCGGAGATAAGATATTGAAGAAAGTCAAAGTCGTTTAAGTGCGTATTGAACACATACGAGTATGCAACGTCGGGGCTATCGTGTAATAGCTGAAGCAGGTAACGAAGTAACACGGTTTTGCCCGTGCCCACTTCGCCGGTGACGAGAATGAAACCTTTGTGCTGGCGCACTCCGTAATAGAGCGTTGCTAGTGCCTCATCGTGCGCCGGAGTCGAAATGAAACAGGCCGGATCGGGCGTAAGGTCGAATGGAGTCTGCTTGAGACCAAAGAATGAGTTATACATGATGATTGGACAATAGTGCGTGAATAGGGATGGATGGCTCGCTCGCATTCGCGTAATTGAAGGCGGAGCCGGCAATGATCGCAAGGATGATCACGGCGGTTAGCGCCCATGCCACCGTTAACCTTCTCTTATCGCTTCGGTGTTTGTCAGCGGGAGCGAGCTCGGGTATCTCGCCGATTACGGCGATTGGGAGCAGGCTTTCAATATCCTTATCGCTATAGAGGCGATCATCCAGGAACTCTGCTGTGCCAGCAACGATCAGCCCCAGCATGAGACCGACGGCGAGGCCGAAGAGGGATAGCTTCACCCGATCGGGCGAGTCGGGAGCGGCTGGTAAACTGGGGGGGTCCAGAATGCTGAAGCGCTGGCTCCGCTGTATCTGTTCCATCCCCGTCGCCATCGCTGAGTCATTCTCTTTCTTCAGCAGATTATTGTAGCTAGTTTGTGCCTGCTCATAGGAGTGGGTTAAAGCAGAAAGCTGCGCTGCGACAGCAGGTTCTGCACTGAGACGTGCCTGGTAGGAAGCAATGCGAGTATTCAGCTCGGCGATGGCGCGTTGACGATTGGCAATTTCTGTCTTGACGGCCTGAAGTTGGCTTTTGAGTTGGAGCATGGCTATATCTGTCGCCGACGAAGCTGATGTGGGAGAAAGAGCGTCAGTCAGTTGCTGCCTGTGTGGCGCTCCCGATCTGGCTTGAATTGCAGCGAGAATCTGTTTGCGCTCTTCGGTCGCAGCGGCGATTTGGTTCTGAAGATCCTGAACGGCTGGATACCGAGCGGTATACCGTGCCCTCAGATCCGCGAGTTGTGACTTCATTTTCGACAATTGAGCGTCGAGAGTGGCCAAATCCGTCGCAGTGTTGGATGAACCGTTAACAGGTGAGTAGAGGGAATTGTATTGATCGATGAGCGATTGGAAGTAAACCTGTTGCTGGCGAGCAGTGTTGAGTGAGTCTTCATTAGTGTCTAGCTGCGTCTGCAACCCGATTAGGATTTGGGTGTTGGTTGCTTGTTGCGTTGGGAGTGCGCCCTGGTGCGCCAATTCAAATTGTCTGACATTTGCTTCGTGCTCAGAGAGAGTTACACGCGCTTTCGCGAGTTGCTCCTGCAGAAATTTCGTAGTGATTTCTGAGTCTTCCTGAAGAGTGGTCTGGTTGTTCTGGATGAATAGATTTGTCAAATCGCTTGTAACGCTCTGGGCCAGGCGCGGAGAAGATGCTGAATAGCTTACACTGAAGCCGCTGATTGGCCCAGATTCAGTACTGCTCACAAGCTGGATGGTGATGTCTTTGCGCATTCGTTCTGCGATCCCGTCGGCTGCCGGGACTTTGCTCGATTTCTGATAGAGATGGAGTCGATTAGCGATGAGGAGAAGCCGCGTGCGGCTGAGGATCTGTTCCTTCAGACTGGCGAGTTGTTCCTGCATGGTGACGCTTGTGTTTGGGGTTACATAGTCGTGGGGCAGAGACGATTGCTGCACTAGGATGGTGGTCGTCGATTTATAACGCACGGGCATGAGCCAACTGGCGGTCCATATGAGGAGCCAGCCGAGGAAAAATGGCAGGATGAACTGCAAATGCCGCCTGCGCACGAGGCTGAGTATGCGACCAAGATCGAACTGTTTGGGTTGCTCTGTTGCGAATAAATCGTCCGGCATGGCACTTACCTTCCTAGAAGCCTGGATAAGTGATACGTAATCGAGGCGGTTTCGCGGGAACTTTCGGGGCTGCTGGCGATTGAAGCAATGCCGAGATAGTTCTGGTGCAGATACTGATATCGAACGGATAGTGTGAGATTCACGCCCAACCTGCGCTCCAGCATTCCAGCAAAGGAGAGGGTGTGTCCGCCAGGAGTAGAGTTCATAACGAATTCCGACACTGGCGTAAATTGAGAGTATGTCCCGCTGATGGTCGCAATCCAATGTGGCGACAGTTGTAATTGCGTCGATAGATTCCCTGCGTTAGAGGTATAGGCCCCAATAATGCCCTCCCCTTCTGTGACGAGACGGCTGTAGTTCAGGGCGAAGCTTGCGCGGGGAACCTGCCAGCCGATACTTCCGACAGCAATCGGAGCCCATGCACGAATGGGCTTGATAGACGATTGTGTGAGGTTGTAATCTTGCGATCCAGCGCCGAGCGAGACAGAGAGCGAGGGTTGGAAATATATCGTATAAAAGCCGAGAAAGTTATGCGCGTCAAGGTTGGTGTTGGCTGGACCTGTCGTGCTAACTGGAGTAGCCAGAATGAGGGAATATTGGTAGAGGCCGCCGATATATTGTCTCGATCCAAAGCGTTGTGTGTAATAGGCCGAACCGCTGCGGGAATTCGAATCGAATAACCCTTGCGCTTGGGAGGGCTTGTAGTAGTCAAGGAAGGTCGCGTTACCTCCCAATCCGATCATGCTGTTTCGAGCTAGCTGCCAGGCGAATTGTGCGTAAGCGTTATTGGATATCTGTGGCGCAAACGGGGCAATGAAACCGGGTGATGTTGGCGGAAGGTTTCCGGAAACGGACCCGGAAGGCAAAGGCTGACTCCAGGTAGTCGATGTCTTGGTAGCTGAATCGCCAATAAACAGCGTTGCATACGGGGTGAAGCGATACTGGAAATCAGCGTTACCGGTTTGGTTGACCGTATTCAGGCTACCATTTGGGCTGTAGTAGTCGAAAGCCGGGGCATATCGTAGAGTTTCGTGAATGCGGTCGGTTGTGCGATCCATCGATAGCCCGGGTTGAAAACTGAATGTGCTGTCGTCAATTGTCCTGTTGCCGCTCCCGGGGTATAGGTTGTTGATATACCCGCCGCTGAAGGTGATGTCCCCACGAAGGTAGTTGGACAATTCTGCTGCGCCGACAACATTGGGGAGACCCATGCTGCTGACAGGCGGGGGCAACTGCATCCGAACCTCTGCCTGAGGATATGCAGGTGGGCTGCCAATTTGCGCAGTCGCGGACGGCACGAAGAAGAGGAGTGAAATAAGACAGATTCGTCCCAGCATGATGCGCGCCTCAGGGTACAACGACTGTGTCTTGTGGCTGCAAGAATATGTTTTGGCCCTGGTGTTTACCCTTGATAATTGCCTTGTAGTTAAACCGAATGCGCGTGTCGCCGCCTCCGGGGTTCTGACGCAGGATGTAAATGCGTGTTACTTTGGCGAAAGGTGTGAAACCTCCAGCTTCAGCAATTGCGTCGAGTACCGTAACATTTCCAGACAACGGGTATGAGCCCGGCTTGGCGACTCGACCTAAAATGTTGAACTTGCGACTATTAATTGTCAGAACCATCACCGCCACGTTGGGGTTGTGAATGTATGCTTCGAGTTTGGTCTCGATCGTCTTTTCGAGCTGCGAAGGGGTTTTCCCGGCTGCCTGAACTGCACCAATGAGAGGCAGTGTGATTTTGCCATCAGGGCGAACCGGGAGAGATTGCTTGAAATCGGGTTCGTTCCATACATTAATGGCGAGTAGATCTCCGTCGCCAATGACATAATTTCTCTCTGATGAATTCTGAACCAGCGGGCTGGCGGCGCGCTGATGTTCAACGGAAGCCGTGGATGTCGATCTATGCCGAAGGGCGGAATATCCCGGGATCGACAGAATGAGCGGAAAGAGAAGCGACGTGATGACAGTGCGATAGAAGGATGTGGCAGTCATAGTGATTCCTGTTTCGGATATGAGGCGTGGCGAGAGCCGGAAATGCGATCCGGCACTGTCTGTAGAGTTTTCACTGAATCATTTGGCCATGAGGGGTGGGAATGAGATATGGAAACGCCAGGATTATGCGGAGTGACTGCTTCAACATCTGTTGCGTCGATCTCCACCGCCACGGACTGCACCAGCATGTCTACTGAAAGAACAAGGCGAAAGAGATTCTTCTTACGGATTAGGATTCCCTCGATTCCCGTCAAGGGCCCGCGCGTAACCCGAACCCGATCACCACAGTGTAGGAAGGGGTGGGGTTCTACATCAAAGTAGCCGTCGACAACTCGACGGATAGCTTGGATCTCGAATTCCGGAATGGTTGCCACCTCTTCTCCACGGCTAAGAACCATGTATACGCCAGGCGTCGTGACCACCTGCGCCCTCCGATCCAGGCCGCCTCGAACAAATACATAACAAGGAAAGAGCGGAAGAGAGAGAGTCTTACGCCGATCCTTCCAGCGCCGCACCGAGTTATAGAGAGGCAAAAACACCTCGAAACCTTTCGCGATGAGGGTATCGGCTACTACTTTTTCATGCTGATGACGCGTATAAAGTGCCCACCAAGCCTGCTCCTCTGACGAATTGTTATGCGGAATCTCCACAGGCCCCTCCAGTTCATGGCGGCTGTTAGGCGGTTGTCGTTATCGTCAAACGGATATAGCTTCGCCCTGTGGGTTACATGACCCATTTTCCACACGCGACCACAACCATGTGCAGGCTTGCAGTCGAACAGAACGCCGATCACGACCTGAAACTAACCCGTTAAGCCGTGGTGTACATAAATAAGCAAAAATACCAGCGAAAGCCTATAACAGTGTCTGATAAATATCGCACCGCCAAGTCTTCTTTATTCCAGCTCTGAGTGGCGTAACAAGTGCGAATGCAAAACCTTTGCAGCAATACGAACGGCACTCCCTGTCGTTCCATGTTTCTCTGATCGAACCACAAATCCGCGACAACTGAGATCTGCAGCGCATTTGCCATCCAGTGCGACGGGCAGTGTGAATTTCATTTCAATGCTGGTGCCTCGCTCCAGAGGTTGTTCGGCAGTGAAGAGCATTCCGGAAATGCTGAAGTTCTTCAGCATTCCTTCCCGCCACGTACTGTCCCCGCGAACCCGATACCAGACGGTCGTTACAATCTCAAAGCGTGTGGCCCTGGGATCTATCGTCGATCTGGCGTGATTCGAGGCTTCTTGTCTTTTCATGCCTTCTTCCCGACCTGAGAGATCAACCGCCGCTCGCATTTCGGAGCCGCTAGGGTGAGAGTATGTCGAAGGAGAAGCCTAAACAATGGCTAGAGCGGTCCAATTTGGTCGGGTTCTATAGTGCCATGTGGGGTAGGACTCGATGGTGTTACTCGGGTACGTCAGCATGCGACAGGAAATGCGACCTTTGATAGGCGAGTTGGAGCGGTAGGGCGAGTACGGAGAGAGCAGTTCCGGGTGAGGAGGTGTGATCGTTTTCGACGAACCAGGGACACGTCTGCTGGGATTTGCATCGTAGTCTTGGGAACTGGCCATTTGTCCGGCTATCCCACTCTGAAGGATGGAGCTCATTGCTGCGCAGTTGCAGAGGGCCCTGGAGCACGTGGTTCCAACTCGACATGGCACATCAGTAGCCCAAGTCGGTGACAACGGTGCCAGTCGGGTCTCCCCGGAAAGATCGATTTCTGCTGAACCGCGCTGTGTTGCCGAAGATCGTGGATGACAGATGATGGCGGGCGAAGCTTCCAACAGCAAGCTCGGCCTGTACGCGGCGGAGTGAAGATTGGCCACGAAACGGGACGTAAGGGGCGGCTTGTGGTGGTGCAAAAGCGATGCACGCGGCAGACCTCTTCCACCTAAGATGATGTTGCTGAGGTGCCGAGGCGAGTCCCACCCTCGTGCCGTGCCCACTCCCACCGCGGCTTCGAACTCCTGCAATAACCCGGTTCCAGTGTCGAGAAGAGTTATGCAGCATATAGAAAGAGAGCGGTGAAAGGACCGAGTGTGGGCTCTTTTGCATGGCCGCTTGTAGGTGAGACCGATCAATGTCGCGAAGGAGCGGTGCAGCCGAAGAGTCTCGCCCCGAATATCGTCGGCCACAATCGCCAGCGGGAAACAGGACGGCACAGACGACCACATGTAGCCGCATCACCCTGCGAACTGAGGCCTGTACGGGGCTAGAACTGGTCTCATAAATAGCGTAGCGGCGTCGATGACAAGCATGAGCCCCGCTTTGATGGCGGGTCTCATACGATGCCTCAACAGGCGCGGAGGGTTCATGAGAACACTTCTAGCGCGTCTGACAGCGTGGCGCAGGAGTTGGAAACGTTGGAAAATGGGTCCGGAGTTATACAGTTCGACACTCCGGATCGCCCCGCATCAAAGACCGGATTTGTGGCACTGACACCCACCAAATCTCAATTCGGGATGAATGTAAGGCAGTGATAATCGACCGTCTATGTCAGGATGTGCTGATCGAATGTAATTGCTGCCGTTTGACGGCGAATCGCGCAGCCAGTCGATATGCGTCTGCATCATATCGACATTTTGCGCCCTGCCCGTTTCACCGTATTTCTGACTGAGAAGGTAATAGTCATGAAGGTATTGCGGTGACAGGAATGCACGTTGAATGCGCATATACCTATCGCTGCACGATGAGTGACGCTTCCCTAAATGCGGCGATTGCCTGGCACGTGAGTCAGGTGTTTGAAATGTCTCTGGAAAATAAGTCATAACAATAAGGAATGGCATCCAAAAGCGGCACGTGTTGTTCTTATTCTTGTGACGTCTGTCACGAAAAGTGCGCAGCCCTGAGCGGTAAGCTAAGGGTTGTCTGCGTTGAGCCCTTTTTGGCTCAAGCTGAAAGCGGGAGTGAGTGCGGATGCGGTGATTCGGAGGAGGAGAGAGTTTGCCGAAACTTGTTGAAATGCTTGCTCGCCAACCCCACATGTCCGCCACCAGCGCATGCCGGCGCTTTGCCATCGGAGTGGTAGGGGAATCAGAAGCTCCGTCGGGCCTCCGACTGTTCACAACGCTTGCCAGTATTTTCCCTGTTGACTTTCGATCGTGCATCGAAAGTGACTGCGATGGCCTGGACGCAGTGGTTGTTCTCGGGCTGGATCCGGAAAGGATCCGGATGGCGGCCTCCACCGGACTTCCTGTGTTTGCCGTAGCCGCTCAACCCTCGACTGCAGCCGCTAGGAAGAGCACTCGGATCCGTTTTGGGGACGACGCGGCTCTGAGCGCCTGCTGGCGTGGTTATTGTTGTGAGGTGCGGGACTCTGCGATAGGGAGCGCGCTGGAGGAAGCAGTCGGCGATGTGGTGCTGGCGTGGCAAGACGGAGTTCCGATCTGGACGCAACGGCGCGTGGTCGGAGTGAACGTGATGATGGCGGCCTTGCCGCTGCCATTGTTTACAGAGAGAGACTTCATACACGATTACTTGTGGCCAAGTGAGTTACTGCATTTGCTGCCATTGCTGCAGTTTCTGCGTAATCTGACGCGCGCGGAGGATTGGCAGTCCCCACCGACTCCGGCCTGTCTCGTGGTCGATGACCCCAATCTTCACTTAAGAACTTACGGATATTTGGATTTCCAGAGACTTGCGGACGATGCTTGGGCGCAGAACTTTTTTGTGTCTATCGCAATGGTGCCGCTGGACAGCTGGTGGATTGGCCGTGAGGTGAGAGAGATCTTTCGCCAGAATGCCCCGCGCATTTCGATTCTGCTGCATGGAAACAATCACACATATGAGGAACTGGCATGCCCGGCATCTGAGGCGGAGATCCTTTCGCTGCTGTCTGAGGCGCTGCGGCGCATGGAGCGTCTGGAGAATGAAGCGGGAATGGAAGTCTGCCGCGTGATGGAGTGCCCTCACTGCGCGATTGCGGAAGACAGGCTGGAACCGATGGCAAAACTCGGGTACGAAGCTGCACTTGCGAGCACGGCTTATTTCTTGAAGTTCAATCCCGATGTGAGGTTCCGCAGCGAGTTGGGAGCCGAGCCGACACTGCTCACTGAGAAGGCAGTCCCGATTCTTCCGCGAATTCAAGTCTACGCAGACTGGGAGACAGACGTGCGTCTTGCCGCTTTTCTTCGGCAACCTATGTTCCTGGCCACGCACCATTGGGATTTCGCCCATGGGAGCCATGTGGTCCAGGACTTTGCGGAGATCGTAAACAGCCTCCCGGACGTCTGCTGGGCCAGCCCAAAGGGTGCAGCTCGTGCGTGCTATCAGTTTCGCCAGGTTGGTGACGTGCTGCATATCAAGCTTGGATCGCGCCTGGTGGACGTTGCTGTTGGGCGAGGCATGCGAAAGGTCGTAGTTCATCGCCCCTGGCTGCACGGGAAGGACGAATCCGAGCTCATGGTCTTGCGAGGCGAGAGCAAGGAGCTATTCCGAGCTGTATCTTCTGCAGCGGTGATTGGCCCTATTTCGCTCGATGAGAGCACGGTGTTGGAGCTTTCTTCTTCCTTGTTGGACAAGGTGGACTCCAATTCAGTTTCTGCGCCACCTCGAAGATATTGGCCACTGGTGCGGAGGTTCATGGCGGAGGTTCGGGACCGGAGCCTTCTTGGCGTATACCTGCGAGGGCAAGTGGACGAATCCAACGGCAGACGGGCAAGAAGTTGCGAAACCGGCGATGCGTTGCCGCGGGAGTAAGGTGAGGCCTCACAGTGTTAAGGCTGGTACAGGGAGTTTTGGAGGATTCCGCAGCGCGGCAGCCGGAAAAGGTCGCGCTGGTAAGTCGCGGGCGAAGGCTGACCTATAGATGGATAGACCTCGCGGCCAACAGGTTGTCGCGCGCGCTGCGCGAACTCGGAGTGGCGCGAGGGGATCGAGTGGTCATTTACCTGAAGAACTCGGAAGAGCTGGTTGTCACCATCTTCGGGGTTCTGAAGGCGGACGGTGTCTTCGTAGTGATGCATCGCGGAGTCAAAGCAGAAAAGCTGAGTTACGTCTTGAAAAACAGCCGTGCAACGGTGTTGGTGACAGATGATCGTGCCTTGGATGCAGGGCTCCCTGGTCATCTGCTGAAGGAAATGCCAGACCTGAAACTCGTGGTGTGTTCGAGAAAGGGCGATGAAGGATACGCGGAGACGGACCGCGTTTGGGATTTTCACCGCATCCAGGGCGATTTTCCAGCCTCCTCTTTGCCATGTTCGACGATCGACCTGGACTTGGCATGCCTGATCTACACGTCGGGCACGACCGGCGAACCCAAGGGTGTGATGTGCGACCACAGCAACGTGGTGTTTGTGGCGCAGACGGTCGCAGAGTATCTCAAGAATGTTGCCGACGATGTGATCCTCGACGTGCTTCCTCTGGCTTCCAGTTACGGCCTGTACCAGTTAATGTGCGCATTTATTGCTGGATGCACGCTGGTGCTGGAAGAGTCATTCGCCTTTCCGGCGGAGATTGTTCAGACGATGGCACGGGAGCGCGTGACTGGCTTTGCCGGCGTCCCCACCATTTACTCGATTCTGCTCGGCATCGGCCTCGAGGGCTTCGATCTTTCCCGCCTGCGTTATGTCACCAACGCGGGAGCGGGATTGCCCATAGAGCATGTGAAGCGTTTGCGAGAAATCTTGCCTCACGTCGAACTCTACCTGATGCATGGCCTGACGGAAGTGGCGCGGACGATGTATCTGCCACCGAATGAGGCTTCGGTTCGTCCCGGATCGTCAGGTAAGGCGCTCCCGGGAACGGAGCTCTGGCTGGAGGATGAGGCGGGGCAGCGGCTTGGGCCTGATCAGGTTGGGGAGTTGGTGGTGCGCGGCCGGCATGTGATGCGTGGTTACTGGGAGGATCCGACGCAGACGGCAAGGCGGTTTCGGCCGGGCCGGATCCCGGGCGAGCGGCTGTGCTACTCGGGCGACTTGTTTCGGACGGATGAAGAAGGATTTTTCTATTTCGTGAGCCGCACGGACGACATCATCAAGTGCAGAGGTGAGAAGGTCGCGCCGCGCGAAGTGGAAGACGTGCTGTATGGAATGGAGGGAGTGCAGGACGCAGCGGTGATTGGAGTACCGGATCCAGTGCTGGGGCAGGCGGTGAAGGCGTTTATCGTGGCGCCCGGCGCCAAATTGACTGCTGCTGATGTGATCACTCACTGCAAAGTGAAGCTCGAAGAAGTCATGGTGCCGCGCGACGTGGAATTCCGCAGTGAGCTGCCAAAGACCGACAGCGGGAAGATTCGAAAGCGAGAACTGACCTGATGTGTGGCATCGTGGGGGTATTCCATCGGCGAGGGAATGAAGCCGCATCGCAACAGGATGTGGGCCGCATGCTCGCCCTGCTTCGTCATCGTGGGCCGGATGAATTTGGAATGCTTGTGGATCGCGAAGCGGGGCTGGGTAGTGCTCGTTTGAGCATCATCGATCTCCAGGGCGGGACGCAGCCGATCGCGAACGAGGATGAAACGCTGTGGGTAGTCTTCAACGGCGAGATTTTCAATTACCTGGAGCTTCGCGAAGAACTGCTGTCGCGCGGGCATCATTTTAGGACGGCGACGGATACTGAGGTGGTGTTGCACCTCTTTGAAGAGATGGGCGAGCGCTGTCTCGAAAAGCTGAACGGTCAGTTTGCGTTTGCGATATGGGATCGGATCCGGCGGCGCCTTTTTCTGTCGCGCGACCGGGTCGGGGTACGCCCGCTGTTTTATACGGAAACGGCGGACGGTGCGTTTCTGTTTGCCTCGGAGATAAAGTCCCTGTTCGGGGATCGACGCGTTCGGCGGGAGTTGGCTCCGGGTGGATTGAGAGAGGTGTTCACATTCTGGGCTGCGCAGACGCCGAAAACGGTCTTCCGGGGGATTTGCGAGCTGCCATCCGGGCACTGGATGCTGGTGGACAGGGACAGGATACGAACGGAACGCTACTGGGCGATGAGATTTGCTCCCCACGGAGACGGGGTGCCGGAGCGCGGAATGGACGAGGTAATTGAGGAGTTCCGTGCGCTGCTGGTGGATGCGTGCCGCATCCGTTTGCGTGCGGATGTTCCCGTGGGTGCGTATCTCAGCGGCGGCCTGGATTCTTCGACCATTGCGTCGGTAGTACGGCGTCATACTGCGAATCGGCTGGTTACGTTCTCCATTGCGTTTGCCGACGAGCAGTTTGACGAAAGCGCTTTTCAGCTCGAGATGGCGCGAAGCCTGGGTACCGAGCACCATGTGGTGCGCGCGACGCATGCCGATATTGGGAGTGCCTTTCCGGACGTGATCTGGCATGCCGAAACACCACTGATGCGGACGGCTCCGGCGCCAATGTTCTTGCTTTCGAAGCTGGTCAGGGAGACGGGATTCAAAGTGGTTCTGACCGGCGAAGGAGCAGATGAGTTTCTTGCTGGTTACGACATTTTTAAGGAAGCCAAGATTCGCCGGTTCTGGGCGCGGCAGCCGGATTCTCGCCTGAGGCCGCTATTGCTCCAGCGGCTCTACCCGGATGTGCGCGGATTGTCGGGGGCGAATACCAGCATACTGAGCGCGTTCTTTGGCGAAGGGTTAACAGATGTTGCGTCTCCCTGGTACTCGCATACGGTGCGCTGGCGCAACAATAGGCGCACGCTGCGCTTTTTTGTCGATGGTGTCTTGCCGCCAGTCGAGGGAGATTCTCTGGGCGCGATGGCCAGGGATATGCCCGCGGGCTTTTCGGACTGGCCGCCGCTCTCGCAGGCCCAATGGGTGGAGGCTGCGAGTTTTCTTTCGCGGTACCTGCTTTCTTCCCAGGGAGATCGAATGGGCCTGGCGCATTCGATTGAGGGGCGCTTTCCGTTTCTTGACGTGCGGCTGATCGAATTCTGCAACTCGCTGCCGCCGGGAATGAAGTTGCATGGCCTGGAGGAGAAATATCTGCTCAGGCTGGCCGCGCGCCCGTGGCTTCCGGAGACCATTCGTCGCCGGCCGAAGCGGCCTTATCGAGCCCCCGTATATCGCAGTTTCTTTCATGCATCTACGCCGGACTATGTGCGGGAGATGCTTTCGCCGGGTGCCGTGAAGGCTGCTGGATTTTTCAGGCCGGGTGCGGTGGAGCAACTGGTTCGCAAGATTGATGGAGGTGGCATGCTGGGCGAGACCGATGAGATGGCGCTGGTGGGCATCCTTTCCACGCAGCTCGTTCAGCACCAGTTTGTAGACGACTTTCGCAGTCCAGAACCGTTGCTGCCAGACAAGGACGTAAGGATCTGCACAATGAAAACAATGCGAGAACAAGCATGAAATTCAGCAGAACGTCTCTCGATCTCGATGCCGCGCGGGAGACCGAACGGCTGGTGCATTTTATTCAAAAGAACGTCCGGAAATGGTTGCGGCGCGGCGCTGTTGTGGGAATCAGCGGTGGCATCGATTCATCCGTGGTGCTGGCGCTGGCGCTGCGCGCATTTGGTCCGCGAAACGTGGTGGCGGTGATGATGCCGGACAAGGATTCTGATCCCATCAGCGAAGCCTATGCTCGAGAGCTGGCCGCCCAGTTTGGGATTGAGCCGGTTCTCAAGGACATTACGTCGGCCCTGGCCGGCTTGGGATGCTACGAAGGGCGCGACGCGGCGATTCGCCGGGTGGTTCCTGAATACGAACCGGAAGAAGGGTGGAAGGCAAAGATCGTTTTGCCGCAAGACCTGCTGGAGGGCGGGACGCTGAACGTATTTTCGGTGACTGCAATTGCGCCTGATGGGTGCGAGCAAAACCAGTCGCTGCCGGCGCGCGAGATGCTGGAGATTGTGGCCGCGACGAATTTAAAGCAGCGGTCGCGCATGGCGACGCTTTACCACCACGCCGAAGCGCGGCAGTTTGCCGTGATGGGCACGGCGAACCGGAACGAATACGCCCAGGGATTCTTTGTGAAATATGGAGATGGGGGCGCGGACCTGCAGCCGATTGCCCACCTCTACAAGACGCAGGTTTATCAACTGGCGCGTTATCTTGGCGTGCCAAAGTCGATTCAGGAGCGCACGCCTACAACTGATACCTACAGCGCGGTGTGCACCCAGCAGGAGTTCTTCTTCCGGCTTCCGTTTGAGACTCTCGATCTGCTTTGGTACGCGCTGGATCACGGCGTTTCCATTGCCGAAACCGCGCAGGTGATGGGTTTGACGGAACCAGAGGTGGATCGCGTGTTTGACGATATTCAGCGCAAGCAGCGCACTACTGAGTTTCTTCGATTACACCCCCCAATTCCGGAGCCACCAGACGTATGAATCACAAACCGCTCGGCCAGACAGGGATTGCAATTCCGGAGATAGGGCTCGGCACCTGGGGTTACCATGGCGGAGCGGAGCCCTTGCGTGCGGGCTTGGATGCAGGTGCGCTGTTGATCGATACGGCGGAGTCCTATGGTTCAGAGCTGGTTGTGGGCGAGGCAATCGAGGGCCGGCGGGATCGAGTATTTGTGGCAACCAAGGTCTCGCGGAATCATTTGCGGCGGACCGAGGTATTGGCAGCGGCTGACGAAAGCCTGCGCCGGCTGCGGACCGACTGGATTGACCTCTACCAGGTTCACGAACCAAATGCGGCGGCGCCCCTGGAAGAGACGCTGGGCGCGATGGAAGACCTGGTGGATGCAGGGAAGGTGCGGTTCATCGGTGTACCGAATTTTTCCGTGCCCGAACTTGAGCGCGCACGGAACTCGATGCGGAAATATCCGATTGTTTCTAACCAGGTGCGATACAACCTCGCCGACCGGTCGATTGAGGGTGGTCTGCTGGCGTATTGCCAGGCGCATGAAATTACTGTCATCGCGTACAGTCCGCTGGGTCGCGAATTGCAGCGCCTGCATGATTGCGATCCGCGGAATGTGCTGGCTGAGGTCGCGGGCGAGGTTGGGAAGAGTGTTTCGCAGATTGTGTTGAACTGGTGTGTGAGCCACGAAGGAGTCGTGGCGATTCCGAAGGGAAACTCCATTGAGCACGTGCTGGAAAACTGCGGAGCATCCGGATGGAGATTGCCCGCGGAACAATTCCGGAAACTCGATGAGGGGATTCTTTTTCACCGAAGGACGGAATTCAATTCAGCTTTGCGCCGGCTCCTGCCGGCAGGAGCAACACCGTTTCTGAAGCAATGCGTTCGCCGGCTGCCTCCTTCGCTGCGGCGAAGACTTGACTGATTCAATGGAGGACCCTTATGGCAAGCGAAACTGAGAACCTGAGAATTGAAGAGCGCGTCAGGGATTTCATTGCGCGCAACCTGCTGTACAGCGAGACCGGCTTTACCTATACGGACGATACTTCGTTCCTGCAGGAAGGAATCATTGATTCGCTTGGCGTGCTTGAGTTGGTGGAGTTTGTCCAGAAGAGCTTTGGGGTGAACGTGAAGCAGACGGAAGTGACGAGGGCCAATTTTGACTCGGTAGCAACGCTCGCGGTCTTCGTGCGAGGGAAGCTGGCCGAATCCCGTGAATCTGAAACTCCGAATCAAGCGCAACTTCTATGAGCAAATCCCTGTTGCGGCGGGTGACAAATCGCTTCCTTCACCTGATGGGGCGGTTCTGCCCGGGCGCCACCACGCTGCGTCCAATGTTGCATCGACTTCGCGGCGTGAAGGTGGGCCGGCACGTGTTTATCGGCGAAGACGTGTATCTCGACAATGAATGGCCCGATTGCATCGAGATCCAGGACAACGTGGAGATCAGCATGCGGGCGATTGTCATCGCGCATACGAGGGGCCCCGGGAAGGTGATTATCGAGAAAGAGGCGTTTGTGGGGCCGAACAGCGTACTGGTGGGTGGTGCGGGCCGAGTGCTCCGGATTGGATCCGGAGCCGTGATAGGAGCGGGTTCCGTGATTACCCGGAGCGTGCCGCCGCGAATGTATGTTGCTCCACCTGCGGTCGAGGTTATGGCTCGGGTGCGAGTTCCCCTGCCAAGGGCAGGGAAGATGGAAGAGTTTTGGGCTGGACTTGAGTCGATTGAGCGGCGAGGACCGCGAGAGACCGACCGTTGAGAGGATGCGATTGTGTGGAGATGAGTCGAACTTGCACGGATGGCACCGTGAGCCCGGTCACGCGCCTGCCCGATCCAAGTCAAGCGCTCAAATTCAGCGGATGCTCTCAGCGTTGATTAGCTTCCGGTTCAACGGTCCCCCTGCGCGCCAGGAAGTAGCACCATCCCTGTCTCCCTCTCTGGCACCGGACAATCCACTACGACGCAATCCACCTCCTATCAAATTCAGCTCAGCTGGAGTGCGCCGGCCTTGTCTTTCGATCCAATCGTGGGCTACAACGTCTACCGGGAAGTCGGCGGGAGCTCGTCGTGTTCGCTGATAAATGCCTCGCCCGACAGTTCCACGACCTATACAGACTGTACGGTCGTGAGCGCAGAAACCTACAGCTATGACGTGACCAGCGTAGACGCGTCTGGAAATGAAAGCAGCCCGTCTAACGCGTTCACGTCCTCTATCCCTTAATGTCTGAAGATGCACAGGGGTAGCCGCGGTGCGGCGATACTTGAAGCGAGTGGGCGGATTAGTATCCATCCAGTCATTGTGATAATGAGCGAATCTATCTTCCCGCATGTTTCCTGTTTCACAAACAGTGCCAGATAGAAGCGAAATGGGTCCTGGAACTGCAAAAAGAATGTGTCCAACCAGGCGCGATGAAAGGCCATCAGATCATTGTGAGATCGGATGTTTCCCCGACACTCCGATATGGCACTGTACGCGCGTTGAGGGATGTCTGGATATTGCTAAATCCTGAAGCGCGGCCTGACTCAAGCCCTTGGAAAAGACGCTTGAGTGTTGCAAGGAGGTCCAGGAATGAAACTCCGCACTGAGGCATGCGATAGTATCCTGCGCGCGATGCTGTGGCGGGGACGACAGAAGAGGCTTATCGTTGCTGTCGGCTTCTTGCTGGTTTCGGTCGCAGGGGGCATCTGGATGATCTGCTGCGGAGACACCACATCCCCATTGATTTTGGCCGTGGCAGGGCTTGGCGCTCTAAATGGTCAGGCCTTGGCAGCAAGATTGAGGGCGACCCCGTACGACGAAAAAATAATGGAGATGAGCCCTGAGATGCCACTCCTGACGCATCTGAAAAGCGTTTTGCAGCTCGGGCTTACAGTTCTGCGTGCAAAGAGTGTGGGGATGACACTGTGGGACAAACGCACGGGGGAACGACTGGACTGGAAGATGCGGTGCGACGAGGGCGTTTCCGTGCTGGTGACAGCGAAGCCTGAGCCAGGTTTACAGCCGAGGCGGTCGGAGTTTTCTTCTGCGATTTATGTTCGAAAGGAGCAGGGAATTGCTGCCTCGGGCGTGAATTGGGAGGATCAACCCATCGAGAGTGCGAGGCTACTGGAGCATCTGAGTGCGCTGTGGCACGGTTCATTCAAGACGCTCTTACTGAGCTATCTCGATTTAGGGTCGCGCTGGCAAGGAACAGTCGCGTACATTGACGCCCCAGTAGCTTCTTGCCACAAGACGGAACTTATCACGCTGAAACAGGTAGTTGGCGCAGCCAGATCGGGCGCCAATTTATTCGAGATGACCTGTAACTCTGCACGCGTGAACGAGAGGCGCTGCCTTGCACTCGATCTCCACGACGGAGTGACACAATCACTGATCGCCACAGAACTTCAGATTGCGCTGCTTGAACGGGAGAGCACCGCGGCTGGAGATACAGACAGCCAGATCCTTCAGAGAACGCGGGAGACACTTCGACGCGAGACTCGAAAGCTGCGGAGACAGATAGAAGAATTGCAACGCGGGGAACACTCGGATCCGCTGAGAGAAACGGCAGAAAGGCTGTTGAATGAATTTGAGTCTGAGACCGGAATTGCTACAACGCTTGTCTGCGAGATGAAGGGTGAGCACGTACCGCCGCGACTTGGATTTGAGTTGGTGTATCTCCTGCAGGAAGCGTTGTCAAACGTGCGTAAACACAGTCGCGCGAAGAGAGTTGATGTCTGCTTGCTCGTTGAGGATCAAGCGCGTTTGTATGTGCAGGATGACGGCTGCGGGTTAGCCTTTTCCGGAAAATTTGACTTGGAAGAGTTAGATGCTATGGGAACGAGGCCGCGGACGATTTGCAAGCGTGTTCAGGCAAATGGAGGCGACTTGGAGTTGGAGTCGTTGCCCGGAGGCGGCGTCCGCCTGGAGATCTCGCTTCCATTGTCTCCGATGCACGAGCCGCAAGAAACGGTGCCAATTGCAATGCCACAGCTATCCAGGGGAAAGCCGCAGTCAACCGACTCCGTTCGTTATATGCAGAGGGCGTCATGATCACCGTGTGTCGTATTCTGATCGCTGACGATCACGCACTCTTTCGGGATGGTCTGCGCCGGTTGCTCGATTCAGAGCCTGGATTCGAGGTAATCGGAGAGGCAGAGAATACGAGTGGCGCGATTCAGCTTGCACAGAAACTGCAGCCCGATGTCATTCTGCTCGACCTTGCGATGCCCCAGTCGAATGGACTGGAAGCTGTGGAATCATTGGTTGTGCAGGCTCCTTCAACGCGGATTATCGTTTTGACAGCTGCCATTTCCAAGGAGCAGGTAGTCAAGGCTATGCAGCTTGGAGTTCACGGCATAGCACTCAAGGAATACACATCGAGGGATCTCTTGCGAGGAATTCAGCTCGTTATCGAGGGGAGGTATTGGCTCGCCGATGAGTGCATGAACAACCTGATCGAAGCTCTCCGTGAACCAACATCTGCTGAGACGCCAAGGAAGCAATCAAAGGATTTCGGTTTGACTCGCCGCGAACTTGAAATTGTGAATTTTGTGGTTGCAGGGTATTCGAATCCGGAGATTGCCAAAAAATGCGCAATCAGTGAGCAGACCGTCAAGCATCACATGAGCAATATTTTCGATAAGGTCGGTATGTATAACCGGGTGGAGCTGGCACTCTTTGCCGTGAGTCACAAGATTGCTGGCAATATATAAAGGTATGACATATAGGTGGCTGTGAGGAGCGCCTGGCAGAAGGCACCACCTTTGCTCTGGAGTGAAGATATGTGTCTAGCGTAAATGTGCCCGAACGGCAGTTGTTGTAGACGGACAGTTGCTTCTGCTCTGGGGATCGCGATCAAGAAAACATGCACCACAGGGGCCGGGTGAACTGGCACACCTGTGGTGCATGTTGTCATGGAATCGTCGCAGTATACGTATTCGACGGGCTGCTTTGGTTTCCCGTGGCATCAACGCTCACAACATAGTAGAGATAGGTCTGCCCGTTGGCTACGGAAGAATCGGAATAAGTTGTCGAAGTGGTCGGTGAAGAGTTCAGAAGCTGGTAGGTCGAGCTCCCACTGGGGGCTCGGTATACGTCATATCCAGCTACCGGATCCGTAGAACTCGTAGGTGCCGCCCATGTTAGTGCCACCGTGTACGCTGTTGCTACACCAGTGCCGGATAGCGGCACCGTAACGGTGCTGGTAGAGCTCGCATTGCTGTTCAGCGTAAGCGTGCCGGTGTAACTGGTTGCCGATGCCGGATTGAACGTGACCTGCAGTGCGACGGATTGGCCAGGATTGAGCGTAACCGGGAATGATGCTCCTGTGAACGAGAAGCCCGTTCCTGAAATCGACGCCGAGTTGACCGTAAGTGCGGAGTTGCCGTTGGAGGTAATGGTGAGTGTCTGGGTCGCTGGGCTGGCTACCGTCACATTGCCAAATGCAATGGATGTTGGATTGATCGCCAGTACAGCAGTTGCAGCATTCAGCTGCAGCGCATAGGTCTTGGTCACTCCAGCGGCAGAAGCAGAGAGTGTAACGGACTGAGTCGTGCTCACCGCTGTTGCCGTCGCCGTAAAGGATACCGTCGAGGCGCCTGCCGGAACGGTCACCGAGGAAGGCACTGTAACGGAGTTGCTGCTGCTGGCAAGCGCCACTGCCATCCCTCCGGTTCCGGCCGTGCCCGTAAGAGTGACTGCGCAGGTATCGGAAACCGCTCCCGTCAACGAGTTGGTGCTGCAGGTCAAGCCGCTGAGGGCAACCGCGGTTGTCGGTGCCGCGCCAGTGCCCGAGAGGGCAACTGTGGTTGTGCTTCCGGAGGAAGCATTGCTCGTCAGCGTCAGTGCGCCCGTGACGCTTCCTGTCGCGGTCGGCGCGAATTGGACTTCCAGCGTAGCTGTCTGACCGGGATTGAGACTCAGTGGGAACGACGCGCCCGAGAATGTGAATCCACTTCCGGAAATCGATCCAGTGTTAACCGTCAGCGCCGCAGTGCCGCTCGACGTAATCGTCACCGCCTGTGTCGCGGAGCTCCCGGTAACCACATCGCCGAATGACAGGCTGGTGGGGCTCACCGTGATCCCGGCCGTCCCCGCCGCATTCAACTGCAGGGAAAAGGTCTGGTTCGTACCGCCCGCCGAAGCCGTCAGTGTGGCGTTCTGAGTTGTCGTCACCGTGGAAGCTGTGGCAGTAAAGCTGGCGCTCGTTGCTCCAGCCGCAACCGTAACAGAAGCAGGCA
>JAKAAZ010000030.1 GCA_021802085.1 Acidobacteriota bacterium | reverse complement strand
ACGTTCATGCCGGCGAATCAGACCGTCTGGTTGCCGGCTTTTATAGCCGATTTACAGTTTGTAGAGTCATTCTGAACGGAGGTCGCGGCGGCGATCGAAGTGAAGAATCCAGACGATGTCTGCATCGTACACGCCGCCATCGCCCTCTGGATTCTTCGCGGAGTTTATCCTGAGCGAAGTCGAAGGACTCCGAATGACTCCTCTTATTTTAACTAGCTCAACAAAATTATCCGGAAAAATTCCAATGCGCTGAACTTGATTTCTTACGTGCGCAAATGCGTCAGCAAATCCTGTGGATGTACGGGCTTGGCCAGAATTTCAAATTCATGACCTTGCGTCCTGGCTTTTTCCAGCAAATCGGCCGTCGCGGCCTGACCGGAAAACAGTAGAATTTTGCATTTTGGCAGCAGACTGCGTATCTGGATAGCAGCGTCGATGCCGTTCATGTCATTCATGATGACATCGCTGATGATCATTTCCGGTTGCATCGACTGTGCCAGCTCCACAGCGGATTCCCCGCTATACGCTGCCGTCGCTTCAAAACCATTCCTGTTCAATATGATGACCAGCGTATCGGCAATCACGCGTTCGTCATCCACCACCAATATCTTTGGCTTCACAAAAACTCTCTCTTACATCGCAAGATTTTGCGGAACTTATAGAGGAACTCTTCGTATCGTTGAGTTAAGCGAAGCGCACCCAGTGCAGGAAACACAGCTCTTAACGTCACCTAATTCCTTTTTGACGGACAACTCGGCAAAACGAACCGCAAATTCAGAAGCAGAGTGTAGCATTCCGTGCCGAAAAAAATACAAAGCTTGTAGAAAGCAGTGGCTTATTGAATATAGCTTATCAGAAACGCGGCGGGTGGTGCAGGCCTCGCCCGAATGCGGCGGAACATCCCTGACTGCTCCGCCCCGTTCGACTGAACACATGACGGCGGCGGGCCCACAGCCGCCAACGCCGCCTTGGTTACAACCGCCGCATTCGCATTTACACTCATGCCATGTCCTCCGCAACAGCCCCCACGTCTCGTTTGCACCGATCCGGTGCCCTTTCCACATGCGCTACGTTTCTCGTTGCGGTCGGCGCGTGCCTGCTCATTCCCTCTACCGCCCTGCCGCAGTCCTTCAAGTCCAAGGATCTTGCACCTGCGCCGCAGCAGCCACAGACTGCCCCGGAATCGCTCGAGGCGCGTACTCGGCAGCTCAATCAGGTTTTCCAAGACTATTGGGAAGATGTCCTGAAGCACTCGCCGGAAATGGCTTCCAGCATCGGCGACAAGCGGTACGATGACCGGTTATCCGACTATTCGGCCGAGGCATACAACGACTCGCTGGCTCGCGGCGAAGCCTTCATTGAACGCCTTGGCGCCATCGATACCACTGGAATGAGCGACCAGGAGAAGCTGAGCAAGCGCCTCCTTGTCTACGACCTGGTCGATCAGCAGGAATCGTCCGTATGCGATCCCTGGCAGACTCCCGTTACCCAGTTCTATGGCATCCAGGTCGACCTCCCGATGCTGGCCGAAATGCTCACCTTTACTTCCTCCGACGACTACGATCACTACGTCGCGCGCCTGAACAAGGTGCCTGCGGCCATGCTCCAGATCGGCACCGACATGATGCTCGGCGAGCAATCCGGCCGAACCGAACCGCAATACATCATGCAAAAAGTGCTGGCCCAGGTGAACGCACTGGCCTCGGCCAAACCGGAAGATACTCCCTTCGCCAGCCCGCTCCAGCACTTCCCAGCCAGCATTTCCGCTGCGGACCGCGCGCAGATTCGCACCGCGGTACTCACGGCAATCCGTACCCAGGTGCAACCGGCCTATGCGCACTTCGCAAAGTATCTGACCGCCGAGTATATTCCGCACGCGCGCACGCAGCCGGGCATCTGGGCGAACACCGACGGAAACGCCTGCTACGCCCACCTGGTCGACAGCTTCACCACCACCCAGCTCACTCCCGATCAGGTCTACCAAATTGGATTGGCGGATGTCGCCCGGATTCAGCCGCAATTGCTGGCCGTCGTGCATCAACTCGGCTACCAGGACCTGCGCAGCTTGCACGAATCCCTGGTCAACAATCCTAAGGAGCATGCGCAGTCCGGCGCGCAGTTGATGGGCCTCTACCAGCACTACGTCAGCCAGATGGAAGCCAAACTGCCCGACTTGGCGACGAAGATTCCCAAGACCCCGCTGAAGGTTGTGCCCATGCCCGCATTCGGCTCTGCCGATCAAGTCCCGGCGGACTACCAGCCGGGCACGCCGGATGGTTCTCGTCCGGGAGAAATTCGCGTCAATACCACCGACGCCAGCAAGCGCCTGCTGACTCAGGTGGAAGCCATCGCCTACCACGAAGGCGTGCCCGGACATCATCTTCAAATTTCGCTGGCGCAGGAGCTGACCGGCCTGCCGGATTTTCGCCGCTTTGAAAGCTACGATGCGTTTATCGAAGGCTGGGCATTTTATAGCGAGCAACTCGGCAAGGAAGTCGGCTTTTATCAGGATCCGTACAGCGAATATGGAATGCTGGAAAATCAGATGTGGCGCGCCGTGCGTCTCGTCGTGGATACAGGCGTGCATTCCCGGCACTGGACCCGCGACCAGATGGTCCAATACTTCCACGACCATACCGCGATGGATGACATTACCATCCAGGAAGAGGTCGATCGCTACATCGCCTGGCCAGGTCAGGCGCTTGCGTACGACATTGGCCGACTGAAAATTCTTGAGCTGCGCGCGGAAGCGCAGAAGGCACTCGGCAAGAATTTCGATCTGCGCACGTTTCACGATGAGGTGCTCGACTCGGGCGCGCTGCCGATGGACATCCTGCAACAGCGTGTGGAAGCCTGGATCCAGCAACAACAACAAAAATACGCCGTCCAGACGAAGGCGCAAACAGCATCAAGAAGAACGACGGAAGGAAACTAGATTGATGGCAAAGAAAAAAGAAAAAGCAGTGCATGCGATTTCACAACAGAACCACTCATCGGATACAAAGGTCGCGCTGCTGGGTACGGGCAAAATGGGCGGCATCCTGCTGCAGGCATTCCTGAAAAATCATTTGTTCCGCCCGGAAAATATCAGCGCCACGGTGCAGCACGCCGAACGCGCCATGAACCTTGGCGTACAGTGGGGAGTTTCTGTCACCACTGACAATTTAGCGGCAGCGCGCAATAGCGATCTGATCCTGCTCGGCGTCAAGCCGCAAACGGTCCCTGAAGTCATCGCACAAATCCGTCCGGCGCTGACGGCTAAGAAAACCATCATCTCCTTCGCGGCCTCGGTCAAGACCAGCGCCATTGAAAAAGCCGCAGGTGTCGATCTCGCCGTCATTCGCGCCATGCCCAACACGCCTTCCCTGCTGGGCTGCGGGGCCACCGCGCTCTGCCGTGGCAAGTTTGTGACCGACGATCAGCTTGCGCTGGCCGAACGCGTCTTCGCGAGCGTCGGCCGCACCGTCACCGTGGATGAAAAACACATGGACGCCGTGACCGCGCTGTCCGCCAGCGGTCCCGCCTACATTTACATCATTCTGGAATCCCTCGCCGAGGGCGGTGTCAAGGTTGGCTTGCCGCGCGACATCGCCACGCTGCTGGCCGCGCAGACCGCGCTCGGCGCTGCCACCATGGTGCTTGAAACCGGCAGCCATCCGGCGCTGCTGAAAGACGCGGTCACCACTCCGGCGGGCTGCACCATCGATGGCATTCTGGAGTTGGAAGAAGGCGGCCTGCGCGTCACGCTCATCAAGGCCGTCATGCGCGCCGCCCAGCGCGCCAGGGAACTCGCATCGAGCTGACGAAACGGCTTGGTTGACGGGTAGCACGCGAAGGACCTCGCGGTTCGCACAACACCGCCAGGTCCTTCGATCTGAGACTTACCCATTACGCTCGCGCCGTCTCCAGCACCCGCGTGACAGGCGGCTCATTCTGGATGACTTCCTCCAGCACGCGAGGCTTCAACGCATCCGGCAACGCAATCGCCAGCACATCTTCAATGCGTCGCGCATAGTGGATCGTCACGCCGGCGAGTTGCTCCGGAAGCAGGTCCTCTTCCACATTCAACCGGTTTTCCTCCGGCAGAATGATGTCGCGAACTCCGGCCCGCCGCGCCGCCAGGAACTTCTCCTTGATGCCGCCGACCGGCAGAACATTGCCGCTCAACGTAATTTCACCCGTCATTGCTGTCAGCGGACGAATAATCGTGTCCGTCATCAGCGAGACCAGCGTGGTTGCGAGGGTCACGCCCGCCGACGGTCCATCCTTCGGGATCGCTCCCGCCGGAATATGGATGTGCAGGTCCACTTCCGTGTTGAAGTCCTCTTTCAGGCTGAGCAGCTTGGCGTTCGAGCGCACCCAGGTCAGCGCGGCCTGCATCGACTCCTGCATCACCTCGCCAATCTGGCCGGTCATGGTGAACCCGCCTTTGCCCTTCATCCGGTTGGCTTCAATAAACAGAATGTCGCCTCCCGCCGGTGTCCAGGCGAGGCCCACCGCAACGCCCGGCCGCTTGGTGCGCTCGGCGATTTCCGTATCCACGCGCACTTTGATGCCGCCCAGAAATTCCTGGATCACCGCCGGCGTGACGACCAGTTTGTCTGTCACTCCTTCGGCAATCCGTCGCGCCTGCTTGCGGCAGACGGTCCCAATCCATTGCTCCAGCTTGCGGACGCCGGCTTCGTGCGTGTAATGGCGCACCATGCTGCGCACCGCTTCTTCAGGAAATTCAATGTCCTTTGCCTCGATGCCATTTTCTTTGATCTGCCGGGGAATCAGATACCGAAACGCGATATGGACCTTCTCATCTTCCGTATATCCGGTCAGCTCGATGATCTCCATGCGGTCCCGCAGCGGCTCTGGAATCGGGTCGAGCATGTTCGCCGTGCAAATGAACAGCACCTTGGACAGATCGAACGGCACGTCCAGATAATTGTCACGGAAGCTGAAATTCTGCTCCGGATCCAACGTTTCCAGTAGCGCCGATGACGGATCGCCGCGGAAATCCCGCCCCAGTTTGTCGACCTCGTCCAGCATAAATACAGGATCGTTGGTCTCCGCCCGGCGCAGCGATTGCATGATCTGTCCCGGCATGGCGCCAATGTACGTGCGGCGATGTCCGCGAATTTCGGCCTCATCATGCATGCCGCCAAGGGAAATCCGCTGGAACTTTCGTCCCAGCGCCCGCGCAATACTGCGCCCAAGCGACGTTTTCCCCACGCCCGGAGGTCCGACAAAACACAGGATCGGCCCCTTCATGTCCGGCTTCAGTCGGCGCACGGCAAGGTAATCCAGAATGCGTTCCTTCACCTTTTTCAGGTCGTAGTGGTCCTCATCCAGAATCTCCTTCGCCTTGGCAATGTCCACCTCGCTGCCCGACGATTTCGTCCACGGCAGTACCACCAGCCATTCAATGTAGTTGCGCGTGATGGAATAGTCGGGCGCCATCGGAGACATCCGCGATAGCCGGCTCAACTCCTTCAACCCTTCCTTCTTCACCGCCTCCGGCATCCCAGCCGCTTCCAGCTTCTCGCGCAGCTCCTCAATGTCCTTCTGGCCTTCATCCATCTCGCCCAACTCTTTTTGAATCGCTTTCATCTGCTCGCGCAGGTAGTAATCCCGCTGCGATTGCTGCACCTGGTCCTGCACTTCGGTCTGGATCTTGTTGCGCAGTTGCTGCACTTCCAGTTCCTTGGCGAGATGCCGGTTCATGCGTGTCATGCGGGCAAGAACATCAGGCGTTTCCAGAAGTTCCTGCTTATCGATGGTCGACAGAATGGGCAGGGACGAGGCGATGAAATCGACCAGCCGCCCTGGCTCCTCAATGTTCAGCGCAATTGTCTGCAACTCGTCCGACAGCGTCGGCGAGGCGGTCACGATGTGCTGAAACTGGGCCAGGATGTTCCGCTGCAACGCCTCGGTCTCCGGGCCTTTGGGCGGTTCTGTGTCTTCAATCACTTCCACCTCGGCCGTCATGTACGGGGCGGACTGGTCAAAGTCCGTCAACTTTACCCGCTCGGTGCCTTCGGTAAAAACGAACAGACTCTGATTCGGCATTTTCACGACCTTATGCACAGTCGCCAAGGTCCCTATCGCGTGCAGATCGGGCGGTTGGGGAGCATCCATGCGCGCTTCGCGCTGCGCCACCACAATGATGGTTTTTTCCTCCCCCAACGACTGCACCAACTGGATGGAGCTTTCCCGTCCCACCGTCAACGGCAGAACCGCGTGGGGGAACAGAACTGTATCTCGAACGGGCAGAACAGGATAAACCTGTTTCGACCCATCCCTTTCCCGACCTTTCCGCTCGCCGGGATGAATTACACTTAAGAAATCACTGGACATTGAGTCACCCTATATCAAACTTTATGACCTTTAGACGCTAAGAATTGCCCTGGGCTTCAATATTTTCTTCGGCCATACATCCCATTCAGATAGACAAAGCATCGCACAATTCCGTCCAAAGACCCATCCCGCAATTCCCCTCTGTTACTTCGATGCAGGATTGAGAACCCGGTACCGCCCTAACTCCTTCACCGTGCGGCAAAGTTTCCTCAGATCATCGAGCGCGGCGTCGGCCTCTTCGTTTCCAGGGATTGCAACGTCGGCGTAAAACATGTATTCCCATGGGCGGCCGATCATGGGGCGCGACTCGATTTTGGTCAGATTCAACTCTCGCGCCGCAAAAGTATTCAGCGCCTGCAACAGCGCTCCCGGTCGATTCTCCAGCAGAAAGGCCAGTGATAGCTTCGTCGGCGCTGCCTCTTTTGGAGCCGAGCCCTGCCTGCGAATGAGCCAGAAGCGAGTGTAACTCTCTTCTCGATCTTCAATCCCTTCCTGCAGAATGTTGCCGCCGTAGTGCCTGGCCGCCTGCCTGCTGGCAATCGCTGCCACGTCATTTTGTTTCGACTGCATGATGTGGCGAACGCTGCCCGCCGTATCGTAAAAACCGATCGCCTCGAATTGCGGATGCGCGGCGAAAAATCGTTTGCACTGCGCCAGCGCCACGGGATGAGACAACACCTGCCGCACAGATTCGACGGTCACACCGGGTGCGGCAATCAGGTTGTGGCGGATTCGCATCTCTAGTTCCCGCTCGACCACAAACTCGTGCTCGAAGAAAAGATCGTAGAAATCCATCACCGAACCTGCCAGGCTGTTCTCGACAGGAATCACCGCGGCATCAACGCGACCGCTACCCAGCGCTTCCAGTACCGCCCCAGCCGCGGCACATGGAACCACAATAACGCCCGGTACCAGCGTGAGCGCAGCTTCATGACTGAAAGAGCCCAGCTCTCCCTGGATTGCAACTTCCATGCAACTTCCTCCAAACATGCAAACAAGAAATTAATTCAATGCCGGCGGCAACCTTCCTCCGCCTTACGCGCAACTTATCACAGGTACTTGGCTTCGTAAGGAGACAAACGAATGTTGTGGACCGTCTTTGTAATTCTTCTGATCTTGTGGCTGCTCGGATTCATCGGCTTCCACGTACTCGGCGCGTATATCCATATTCTTCTTGTGATTGCATTGGTCGTTCTTATCTTCGCAGTCATCGGCGGAAGACGCACCATAGTTTAATTCACTCATCGCATAAGTGGAGCATCTTGCGGAAATGGCAAGGATCTCCACTTCAACCATTTCGTCGATCGGTTCCATCAGCTCGGGAACGGATGCGCGAAATCCCAAAGGAGAAGTCCCCCTATGAATAAGGATCAAGTTGAAGGAAAAACCGATCAGGTCGCCGGCAAGATCAAGCAGAAGGTCGGCGAAGCGGTAGGCAATGACAATCTGGCCAATCGCGGCGTGGCTGACCAGGTAAAGGGCGCGGCCAAGGAAACCTGGGGCAACGTGAAAGATGCAGCCAACCAGAACGCCAAGCAAAGTGCCGACACGACGCGCGAGAACATCTCGCACAATGTGGAAAATACCAAAAACCGGGTCAACGAAAAGATCGATGCCATCAAGGAACAGCATCGTATGAATGAAGCCAAGAATCGCACCGCCTAGTGTCATCTAAATTCGTTAAAGAAATGATTCTCGGCCTTGTATCTGGGCACAGCTCAGTCGTAATGATTTTTGGCCTTGTATCAGGGCACGACTTCAGTCGTAATGATTTTTGGCCTTGTATCACGGCACGGCTTCAGTCGTAATGATTTTCGGCCTTGTATCACGGCACGGCTTCAGTCGTAATGATTTTTGGCCTTGTATCAGGGCACGACTTCAGTCGTAATGATTTTTGGCCTTGTATCAGGGCACGACTTCAGTCGTGCCGTAAATGTCGCAAAACAGATGGGCTTTAGCCCCTGAGTGCTGCTGTTCGAATCACTTCCATGAATCGAATTGTTGAATGAACTTCAGACTCAGGACACTAGCGATTTGGCCTGCGAAGAATTGAGAGTAGACTCAGGATTCCGGTCCATGTGCTGCCAGGAAATGCCCTCAGAGAGAAATTCTCTGAGGGCATTTTCGCCGGAAACGATGCCGTTCGAGCTCAGTACGCGCGATGCATCAGATCCACCGCAACCGCCAGAAAAAAAACAAAGGAAATGATTCCGTTCATGGTAAAAAAGGCCGCATTCATCCGGCTCAGGTCGCTCGGAGACACCAGCCGGTGCTCATAGATCAACATCGCAGCCACGGCGATCACGCCTACCCAGGTGATCCAGCCCAGATGGAACAAGGCAATCAATCCCACCAACAGCGCCAGCATCGTCAGGTGCATGATCCGCGCAATCCAAAAAGCGGCATTCAACCCAAACGCCTGGGGAATGCTGTGCAACCCCGCCTGGATGTCATGCTCGTAGTCCTGACATGCATAGAGAACGTCGAACCCGCCCACCCAGAACAACACTGCGCCAGTCAATACCACGATGCGCGGATCGAGCGAGCCACGCACCGCAATCCACGCTGCCGAAGGTGCGATGCCAAGCGCCAGCCCCAGCACCAGGTGCGACCAGTGCGTGAACCGTTTTGCGTAAGAGTAGAAAAAAATCACCAGTAACGCCACGGGAGCAAGCTCCAGCGTCAGGCGATTCAGCCGGCTGGCCCCGAAGATGAAAATCGCTGCCGACACAATTGTGAAGCCAATCGTGAATTGACGGCTTAGCAACCCGGCCGGAATCGCGCGCGAGGCCGTGCGAGGATTCACGCGGTCGATCTCCGCATCTGCCCATCGATTGAAGGCCATGGCCGCTGAACGCGCCGCGATCATGCAGACGACGATCCAGAAGAGTACCCGCCAGGCAGGGATTCCCCGCGCAGCCAGCATGGCCCCCGTCAGCGCGAAGGGCAGCGCAAAGACGGAATGCTCCCACTTGATCATTTCCAGCGTCGTGCGCAGGTTGCCGCTCATCGAACGTATCTTCTCCCGATCTGTCTGTTCTTTTCCTCTCCGCCACCGACGACCAGCACGATTCCCGTTCCGAGCGGAGTCCTGTACTCCAGTGTAGGGCCTGCACACCCACTCGCCTGCGTTCGATCCGTAAGTGGAGCAATTCTCTCCCGCTACGTTTGCCAGTCACATCCCTCGTCGCAATCCCTCAGTACAATTCATAAGATGGATGCAGTACAGAGCAAGCCGCAAGATTCATCGATCCTCTCAGTACGATTCTTGCCTCAAATCGATTCTGAACTGCATCTAATCGCAATCCGGTAGAGGACGAAGACCCAGTTCGTACTACTCCTGTCGAAGATCAAAAACGCAGCACGAAGATCGTAAGGAAACCGCGAATTTGACCGTCAATAAAGAACCGCAGATCAATCCGTGGCTGATCGCGCTCTCGGTAGTTTTGCCGACGTTCATGGAGGTGCTCGATACCTCCATCGCCTCGGTCGCGCTGCCGTATATCGCCGGAAGCCTGTCGGCCAGCACCAATGAAGCGACTTGGGTGCTCACCAGTTATCTGGTTGCGAATGCCATCGTGCTTCCGGTCAGCGGGTGGTGTGCGCAGCGCTTCGGACGGAAGCGTTTCCTGATGACCTGCATCGTCATCTTCACCGTCAGCTCTTTCGCCTGTGGCGCCTCTACCAGCCTCGCCATGATCCTGCTGGCGCGGGCCGTTCAGGGCGCCGGAGGAGGAGCGCTCCAGCCCATATCTCAAGCCATCATGCTGGAAAGCTTTCCCGAGGAGAAGCGCGGCCAGGCCATGGCGGTCTATGGCCTCGGTGTCGTCGTCGCTCCCATTCTGGGCCCAACTCTCGGCGGATATTTGACCGACGCCTATTCCTGGCGCTGGACGTTCTATATCAATATCCCGGTCGGAATTCTGGCGCTGATTATGATTTCTCGCTTCGTCCGTGACCCGGACTACATCCGCGATGCGAAGCCCGGCCCTCTGGATGGAATAGGCCTTGGCCTGCTGGCCACTTGGCTCGGATGCCTGCAAGTCATTCTCGACAAGGGTCAGGAGGACGACTGGTTTGGCGCTATGTGGATCCGCTGGGCGACGGCGATTCTGATCATCGCGTTCGTCGCATTTATCTGGCGCATGCTGGTGAAGGAAAGGCCGCTGGTGAATCTGCGCGTCTTTCTCCATCGAAATTTCGCTCTCGGCTGCATCCTCATCGCGCTGTTTGGCGGATGTATCTACGGCCTGATTACTCTGCTCCCGCTTTTCTATCAGGAGGTCATGCTCTATCCAGCGTTCAACGCTGGGATCGCTGTGAGTCCGCGTGGACTGGGGGCCGTCGTTGCCATGCCGATCATTGGGATTCTCACGGCCAAAATAGACAATCGCTGGCTGATCGGCGGAGGATTTTTACTCTTCGGCATTTGCGGAATATGGTTCGGCGAAGTCAACCTGGCCATTTCGCCCTGGTCGTTTATCTGGGCCATCATTTTGAGCGGCTTTGGCTCCGGGATGGTTTTTGTTCCACTTTCCACCACCACCGTTGCCGGCCTGACCAATCGGGAGATGGGTAACGCAACCGGCCTGTATAACCTGCTGCGCAATGTGGGCGGCAGCATCGGCATTTCGATTACAGATACGCTGCTGGCCCGTCATTCCCAACTGCATCAGGCGAGCCTGATCCAAAACCTGACCCCGAGCGGCCGCGTATATCAGCAGCAACTCAGCGAGGGAATGACCCACCTGGGGCCGAAGATCGGCACGGCCATGGCGGGGGCGGGTGCTCTGGGCCGCATTTATAGCTCTCTCAACGTGCAGGCGTTACTGCTGTCGTATGTGGACGATTTCCGCTACCTGGCCCTGGCCTCCTTTGGCTGTCTGCCCGTGGTCTTCCTGCTCCGCAAGGCGAAAGGCCGCAGAGGTGTGATCCACGCGGAATAGCGCCTTGCATGCCAGTAGAGTCACTTGTTCCCCTTTTCCGGCTTCTCATTGGCAACGATCAAATCGTTGGTGACATGAAAAACATTCGGCACCTGCAAGGCGCGCATGTATGCGAGTTGTTTGTCCATATCGTTGTCCACCATACCGTATAAAGTCACATCCCCGTTTTGCACGGAAATTCGAATCGGACGTGACGGAACGATGGCGTACTGTTGCAAAGGGGGATATCCGTAAATCGCGCGAAATGTCGCGATCCGAATTCCATCGTCCATGGGCGATAGCGGATCGACACGAATCTGGTCGATGACGTCTTTGACGCCCGGCATATATTCCGTCAGCGCAACAGCGGACTGTTGGGCAATCGGCCCCACAGCGTGACCCACCAAGGTCACCACGCCGTTTTGCACATGGACCCCAATTGCATCGAAGACTTGGCCATAGCCGACCCGATCGACTTCGATTCTCTCCATCAACTTTCTCTGCAGAACATTATCGGGAAGGGTCGGGCCGCCGACGGCAATGTTGTCCCGCACATCCTTAACGCCAGGCGTTTTCTTCGCTTTCTTGATCGCCTGCGCTTTATACCCATAGAGCGGGACCTGCCCGGAAAGTGTTACGGTACCTCCGTTGGCGAGCACGGTCACGTCCTGAAAGTTCTTGCCTTTCAGCTCGCTCTTCACTCTGGCCGCCAGTCGCGCACCTGAGTTGCCCATATCCGCAGCCAGCACATAGGCGGAAGGGCCAACGAAAACCGGCGCTCCCACCGCCACCATACCCGCACAACACACCGCGATCAACAGCCTGGATATCACTGTCTTATTCTGCATCTGTCTTCTCCTCCTAGCTTCTCTTGTCGGCCATTCCACGGGCATTTCCACTCCCCTCATGCCTCGATGTCGAATAGTCTACGCCCAGAGAACAGCAAGACCCGCCGAATTCCTTCGGCACTCCTCGCTTGTCCCATATAGACGCAGGAAACGGGAAATGGGCCGCTTCGTCTGTCGGCTGGGCTTGGCATGGTCCCGGCAAACGGTAAATTTTTACTGATGTCGGCCGCGAATCTGCAGATACAAGCTGAAAACATTCGCTTCGTCGCGCACCGCGATGATGGACAAGCTGCGTGTTAAATTGAATTGGCCCTGAAGCAACTGCTCAGCCGTGGTGTTCACATTGGTGGCAAAGGTCAGGATCAAGTTGCTCCCCACCTGTTGTTCCACCGTGATGCGCGCCGTGGACTCGCCCAGTGTACCGACGAAGTTGGGATCCACGCGCACGCTGCCGACCCCGAACAATTTCTGAACCCGACTGCTGACGGCCGCATTCAGCGCCCCTCCCAGCAAAGCTTCCGTGGTCAGATTGGCGCCCGCCTGCTGCTGCTCGCCGTACATGGCCGCCTGCTCATTGGTGCGGCCCAGCGCCAGCAGGGCCAGCACATCGGCCTGCGTCAGCGGCGGTTCGGAACGATAGGAAATCTCCAGCTTGCTGGGCGGCCCATGCAAGGTGATGATGATGTCGTAATTCTGTACCTGCGCCGTGGCTTCCAGGTCGATCTCCGGAGCGATGGTAACTGGATTGGCAAAAACAATGTCGCCCTGCTGCAACTGGTATTTCGTCCCCGCGAATGAAGCGGATCCTTCAGTGATGTCAATCCGTCCCAGTACGGACGGGTTTTCGACGGTGCCGCGTATGCGCAGATTCACATCGCCGGCGAGCGAGGCAAACGAGTTCTGGAATCCCAGTTGCGGAGCGGATGTGAGATGAATATCAAGATGCACCCGGTTCATCGGCGAGGATGGATCGATCGGAGCGGAAACTCCGCCTCCACCCACGGCCAGCGAAGTCATGTCCATGTTGCTGTCCATTCCAAAACGCACCATCTGCACGTTGCCGCTGACTAACAGATTGTCCAGGTTCCCCAATACGCGCAGCTTGGCGTCTACCGAACTGGAAATTCCTTTTGGATATCGAATCCGCACTCCCTGGCTGGTAACTGTCAAATCGGCAAAGATACCGTTCCGATAGCCAACGAAGCCCTTGGCATCCAACTCTCCGCCGCCGGAAAACCCCTTCAACTGCTGCACCACCAGCCGGTCCTGATCGAACACCATGGTGCCGTTCATATCTGTCAGACCGTTCGTAATGTTCAGCAGGTGCATGTTGATGTGGCTGAACTGGGCCCGGCCCTGCAGATCCGGCTGATGCGCCGTCCCGCGCACGTTCAGGACAAAATGTACCTCACCGGAAGACTGCAGGGTCTTGTTCGTGACGGAAGCCACGCTTGCATTCACCGTACCTTCGGAATGCAGACGAAGCGTATAGTTCCGCAGCAGGTCGATCGTCCCACCGGCAGTCAGATCCATATCCGTGCCCTGGAAATGTACTTGTTTCAGTTGCAATTTCCCGTCTCGCAACGACGCTTCGATTGGCCCCTCGGAATGGATGGGAAGGTTGCCGATGGTTGCGCTGAAAGCGTTCAGAACCGCGTCCGCCTGGATCGCAGATGTTTCGGCCAGTGGCCCGGACATCGTGAGCTTTCCCCGCAGCGAAGATTGGGCGCTGATCCCGGAAGGAGCCAAGCTGCGCAGCAGTGGATCTATATTGAAATCGGCAAACGTCAACTCCATCTGGGCGGGGTATTTCCCGCCGAGTTGTACCTGTCCGCTCATATCAAGCTGCGCCCGCAAGACCTCCGCGCGCGAGGTCAAGTAGAGTGTTCCGCCCTGGTAGTGTGTTTCGGCGTGCGCGCTACCCATCGGCCGGCCATTCAGAGTTAGATTCTCGATTTGCATGGCGCCGGTCGCCAGCGGAGCGGTCAAAGTCCCGCCGCCCTGAAGATGAAATCCCATTGTGCCGCCGGGCGACAATCGCGAGTTTTCAAGCAGCGCGATCTGGGACA
Source organism: Acidobacteriota bacterium (assembly GCA_021802085.1). Lineage (GTDB taxonomy): Bacteria > Acidobacteriota > Terriglobia > Terriglobales > Acidobacteriaceae > JAKAAZ01. The sequence goes on along the minus strand of JAKAAZ010000030.1, from coordinate 7,326 downwards.
GTGCAAAATGCTCTCCTGTCAGTTCGCCTTGCAACGCTCCGCTTGCATCGTCATACGAGAGATGTCCAGTCGCGATCCCTCCGGCAGTCGCAATCCGTACATGGGTCGCTTCCAGCAGATGGCCCTCGGCGGCCAGCACCACCATTGCGCTTGGAATGGCCTGCCCGTCAGCGACACCGTGAGTCAGTCCCACCTGCCCGGAACCTTCCAGATCATCCACCGTCCCAGCCACATGCGCATGGACTCCCAGCGTCCCGGCAACGGGGTACGAGGTGCCGAAAACCGACTGCAGGTCGGCCACGGATGCATTCGTCGAATGCATGGTTGCCGTGACCTGCGTCTGCTTGTTGTATGCGTACGTGTCCGGCGCCGTGCGGTCCGGCAACAGATCGAGTCCGGCATGGATCACTGTGTCGCCTCGTGCCAGTTCCCCATTGCGCAGAATCAGTTGTGCCGGAGCATAGGAAATGTCGCCGTGAAATTGGTCCCATGTCAGCAGACGCTCCGGCGGCGCTTCCCCCGCATTCCCTGGCTGGGCCCGTTCCACCACCATCATCTCAAACGGTCCGGAATCCAGATGCCCGACCGCTTGCAACGCGAAGAACGAACCGTGAATGGTCCCATGGAAGCTTGCGCTTTCCAGCAATTTCAATGGCAGGGCGTGAGGCGCGCCCACTGGCGTGGCCCGCAGATCCGTGATCGTCAGCAGTCGATCGAACTCGCCCAGGTCCCTTCCAACCACATCCAGCCGCAGCGAGCTGTGCAGATCTTTCTCCAGCAAATCCAGCGTGCCCGCGCCGTGTACCTGGGTTGCAGGTGTATGCAGATTCGCATCTTGAATCACGAGATGGCGATAGTCCCCAAGATAGTCGGCGTGTGCCGGTCCGCTGACTGGCACAAGACCCAGCGTGCGTCGCGGCACGCTCAGCATCAGGTCGCCATGCACATCCAGGCCATTTCCATCGCCGGTCCAGTGGACGATCACTTTGCCGGAAGCAGCGGTTGTAAATCCGATGTTCCAGTCGCGGCGGGGAGCTGTCGCAGCCAGAATGAGCGGCAGCGTTACGTTGGAAACCTGGGCCTCGATATCGGCCTGCAACGGCCGATACTCCTGCTCGACAGGCTGCGCTGCCTTCGGCTCGAATTTCTGGTGCAGGCGCTCCAGCAATTCCCTCGGGCTCATCCGCTGCCGCAGGGATTCCGCAGGCCGAGCCTTTCCCTTGATGCCTGGCGCGATCACTGGCGCGGATGGCCCCACGCAATGTTTCAACACCATACTTCCCGCGATTCTGCCCTGGTCGTCGAGTACGGAAGAAAAGTCCGTCAGAGAGCATGTATCGTTATCGACGTCGATGTTGGTTCGCAAATCGACATTGCGAAGAGTCAGCCAGGGAGCTACCCACGCTCCCGAACGCATGCCGACGTGGCCCGATACCTGAAACGTCCCGTTCGCAGCTCCATGGGCATCGATAGAAAGCTGCGCTATCCCGGCGCGCAATGCATCCACACCCGCCATCGCTCCTATCTGGCGGGCGTCGACCGAGCCACGGATGTTCGCCTGCCAGTTGGGAGAGGAAAAATTCTGCAACTCACCGCTTGCGATCAAGCGCGAGTTCCCTGTTTCGAGATCGAGATTCTCAATCTTGACGGCATCCCTGCGCAGACCCAGTCTGACCTTCAGACGCGAATGCGCCTCGCTATCGTTCTTCAACCGAAACGTAATGTCCCTTGTATCCAGCGACGCCTGGTATTCGGCTGGATGGCTTGCATACCGCATCGCCAACTGGATCGGCCCAGCCGCCAGGTTGAATGGGATCTTGCGATTGTTGAGCAGGATCACCCCGTCCTCGACACGAGTATGATCGATCGCCATGCTGAGCAGCGCCTGCGGCAAGGGTTGTTGACTGGCCACCCGGGGCTGCGGTTGATTCGTCGTTCCATCTGGATACACAATCAGATGGATGGTCGGGCTCTCTGCGGTCAGACTGGTCAAACTGATCTTCGGACTCAACAGGGTAAGGATGCTGGCATGGAGTATGAGATGGCTGACGTGAAAATATGGGACCTCGCCATCAGCTTCTTTGCCATGGATCGTCAGGTCATTCACTTCGATCGCGAAATGCCGTAGACTCCACCGGAAGGAATGCATCTCCACCCGGCCGCCAGTCGTCCGTTCCAGCACATCGACCACCGCATGATGGACGCGGGCTGCAAACTGCGGCGTGTTGGCATACCAGACCAGCGTTCCTATCAGCGCGGCAACCAATGCCAGCATGGCTGCGACCGCATAGGCAACCATGCGCCAGCGCGACCGGCGCGTTTTCGCAGCTCCGTTCTCCCGGTTCGTAGAAGCGCCCTCTGTCATTGGCCGCCTTCCCCGTCCGCTCCGACTTCTCCATAGGCGGGATCGAGAATTTGCACCTGTCCCTCAGCTCGCAGATTCTTTAGCCACAAATCGATCGACTTGTTGACCTGTTGTTGACGAAGAATTTCGCGTATCCTGGGAGCGACGGAGTCGAGGGCCGGCGCCGCGGCATGGTTCTTTTTCAACTCTGGTACCAACACCTGATCGTAGTAGTTTCTGACATCGGAATTTGAGACCTGGGCTGCCACCCCAAAACGCACGTCGACAAATTTCAGGATTGCCAGCCGTTCCCGCATCCGGCCCTCAATCTCTTCCGGCGTAAATCCGCGCGCAGCCAGGAATGCTTTCCATCCGGCATCCGTCTCGCAATCTACGTGGTCCGTTACCGTGATTTGCTTCCGCAGTTCGGCAACCGCCTGGTCAACATCTTTCTGCGAAATTTCCGCGACGCCGGGCTGCAGCGCCTGCTGCTGAACGATCAGGGCGCGGTCGATCACCCGTTCCAGTGCCCGCTGCGGGGTGTTATCGGCCGCTGGCTCAAACTCCGGTTGCAGCGCGGAAAAGCGCATCTCATCGTCCACGTCGCTGGCTAGAATCGCATGGCCGTCCACATCGGCCACGACGCGGTCAAGAACAACGGTGCGCTGCGGCCCGGCTGCAGGCGCCTGCGCGTTCGCCGCAGCCAAGACATAGCACAGCAGACAACCCAGCAAAGCGAGCCCGCTCGCCACCGGTCGCCTCTCATGTCGAAGCCCGCGGCGTCGCCGAATCATCGCTTGCGAATTGTAGGCGTCCGTTATCAAAACGATTGTCCAATGCTGAAGAAAAAGTTGAAGTGGCCGGAGTTGCCGACATACGGCGGTTGGACGTTGTAGTCTAGGATCGCCGGCAACAGCCCGGGATCGCTGACCACCGGATACACCGTTGGATTCATGTTATAGCTGAAATCCAGGCGGATCGGACCTACAGGTGTCTTATAGCGCAACCCCAAGCCAACGGCCTGCGAATCGTAGTTGAAGTTGCAGGTCCCCTCTGGACCGGTCAGGTTGTAGCAGGTCTTTACGTTGGGCTGATAGAACCGCAAGAGCGATGGAAGAATGCCCGACGCATTTTCGTACACATTGCCCATATCTTCGAATACGGCGAACCCCAGATTGTTCCCAATCAATGGCAACGGTACGGGCGGAATGCGCAGCTCGGTGCTGTTCACAAACGCTCCGGAACCGCCCACTGGATAACCGGTTTGCAGATCGCGCGGACCCGCGGAATTCACTGAGAATCCCCGGTGCGAAGTCGCGCCGCCGGCATACAGCCGCTCCGGCAAAGGAATCAGATTATAGGAAGGATTTCCGTAGGTGTTTTCAAATGCAATACGCGTGCTGCGTGCCAGAACCCAATTGCGCGTGTTCAATCGATGATAATTCGATTCCTGAATGTCCATCCGATTGAAGTTTGCCTGCGACGCAAATCCTTCCCATGCGAAGAATTGCTGCGCGGAAAGATACCAGCCGCTAGTGGCATTCAATGGATTGTCCCGCGTGTCATGCACCCAGGTGATGCCCGGTCCGCTGACGCGCGTCGGCTGCGACAGCAGCGGGATCAACGCCGCGCTGACCTGCAGGCTGTTCGGGTTTACATAGACATACCGGTAGGCCATCGAATAGATCAGCGTATTGGCCCTGTTCGGCCGCTCTGTGAATACCACGGATCCGCTCAGGGTCGAGGCTTGATACGTCGTCACGTTCTGGTTGCTGACGTATCCGCCCGTGATGGAAAAGTCGATCGTCTTGTGGTTATAAAACTTCGGAACGTCGTAGGTTAGAATAGCTTGCTGTTCCAGCGTGCCGTATGCAGTCTGCAGACTGACGGTCTGGTCCTTGCCGTCCAGGTTGATGCGGCTGACGTCGAAGGAAATACGCGGGCTCATGCCAAACTTGCCATTCGGGCTGCATACAAACGAATTTGGATTGGCCACACCCAGCTCGATCAGCGACGCGGCCGTAGGGCAATTCGTTTGTGGATTGCCCGTCTGGACTTCAAATCCAAAGCCATAGTCGTAGTTCCAGCGATGCGCTTCGGTCACGTTCACCAGGACATCTTTCTGCGGCGCAGTTCCGTGCGGGTTCACAATGCCTGTATCGACTTCATTGAATAGCGCCAGATTGTAAAGCTGTTTCTGCGTATCCAGAATGGCATTGCGGTTGAGCGGATCGCCGGGATGAATCTGCAACGCTCGTTGCACGACCTGCGGTTTGGTGTAATGCACTCCGCTGATCAAGACCTTGTGGACGTAAAAAGGATTGCCTTCGTCGATCCGCACATCGATATCAATCAAATTGGGATCGTCCTGTTCCGGATGCTGCTCAAATGTCAGTTCTACCTGGGAAAATCCATGCCGGTAGTAGTAGTCGTAGAGTTGCAGCCGATCTCCACCCAATGTCGCCAGTGAATACGGTTCACCGGGCCGCGTGTTCATTTGCGTCAGCAGTGTGGCATACGGTACCTGCTTCACGCCGGTAAGTTGAATATGTCCGATTTTCTGCTGCGTGCCTTCGTGAATTTGATACGTAACGCGGATGGCAGCCATCTTGCCATTCTGTGCTCCGGGCTCTTTGTCCGAGTCCTTTACGTTGGCAGTCACGCTGACATTCCCGAATCCGTTGCTCTTATAAAGAGCTTGAATGGCATCCACGTCCTGTGACAGCAGCACCTCGCTGAAAATTCCGTGTGGATTGACGCGGTCGGCGGCCTGCACGCTCAATCGCTCTTTCACCAGGTCCTGGTCGAAATAGCGATTGCCTGTGACCGTGACGGACACGACTTTATGCGGAGAGCCTGGATGGACCCGATATACGATCCGCTCTTCATTCGGCTCCGGATGCTCGATCGCGTGCGTCACGCGCACATCGAAATAACCCTGCTTCTGGAAATGATTGCGAAGATTCTCGTCGCCTTCGTCCAGCAGGTCCGGATCGACGGCTCCTTCTTCGTAGACGGGTACCAACCGCTTTAAGTCGCGTCCGGAAATCTTCGCACCAGTGGCGCTGATCCGCACCGCCGGACCACCCTTGACCTCAAACTGATATGCCACCTCGCCTGTCGCAGGGTTAAAGGTCTGCGGGCCGGCCCGGACAGTAGCCTCCAGCCGGTCTTGCTTTTGATACTGTTTCCGCAATCGTGTCAGGGCCCTCGGTACGGTGTTCGCTGTGACCGCGGATCCCTGCTTCAGCTTGGCGACCTTGCGAAACTTGGCCATCGTCATGTCCGTATCGCCTGTGACTACAACGGAACCAATCTTCGCCTGCTTGCCCGTCTTGACCGTATAAATGACGTCCACCAGATGGTTGCGGCCGGCAGGGACCGTCTTCTCCTCCACTGTGGGTTCGTTGAAACCATTCCGCACCAGCGCCTGCTTCAACTGCACGGTGGCCTGCTCCAGTTCCGGCGCCGTGAAAGGCTCGCCCAGCTCCAGGCGTGTAGCCCGCTGGATTTGCGCCGCTAACGTCTCCTGCTTCATCCCGCGTATGTACAGTCTGCGCAGAAACAGCTGCGGAACTCCACGAAAAACGACCGTGACCTGGCCGTCGGTTTGAACCCCCTGCGCGACAATGTTGCGATAGAGGCCGGAGGCAAACAGAACATGCAAGCTGCTCTGGATATCTTGCGGACGCAATTTGTCCCCTGGTTTCAGTGCGAGTTTCTGGCGCAGACCGTTTAAATCCTGTTCGGAAATGCCTTCAAAGCGAATGCTCCGCACCGGCAAACCGTACCAGTCTTTCAGGTCGCGGTAACGCAGGACGGCTGGGGACGGGCTTGCCGGAGAAGCTGCCTGAGGCTCGACCGCGTGAGGTGCGCTGGCCGCCTGCTGAGCGCCGCTGGAAACGGCCGCAGACATCGCCGTGGACAAAAAAATTCCCGTAGCGCAAAGCCCTATCCTCGCCGCCTGCCGGAGGCTCGCAAATCCACTCTGTGTGTAACTTTTCTGCAAAGAAATACGCTCATGAACGGCCTGCGCGAGACCGTTGCGCCCCTGAATCGTTGTTGTGACAGCGAGTTAGTGCGAATGGCTCCGTTCCCGCGAATCGTTTATGGATCGAAGTTGCCTTGGCGCACGGTTGATGGGAGGCTCCATTTACCTGTGGCTAGCATACTCAACCTGCCTATCGCGCGTCTTGCTGCGCTGCGAAAGGACCTTTTTTTCATCGACTGTCGAGGAAGAGGCACTCTGTCGCCCATTCCATATACTGGGAGTGTATGACTCCGTTTCCCAATGCGGACTTTCCCTTATCCACCTTCTCTTCCTCGCAGGATCGCTATTCCCGGCAAGTTCTTTTTCCTGGGATTGGGGAGCAGGGTCAGCAAAAACTGTTCGCTGCGCACGTCGCTATCGTGGGTTGTGGCGCGACCGGGGCAGCCGTCGCTGGCCTCCTCGCGCGCGCCGGAGTGGGCACACTGACTCTGATCGACCGTGATTACGTGGAATGGAGCAATCTGCAGCGTCAAGTGCTGTTCGAGGAAGAAGATGCTGCCGAAGGATTGCCTAAGGCGGAAGCGGCTCGACGCAGAATTGCGCGCTTCAACAGTCAGTCCCATGTCCATGCGCATGTCGCGGACCTGATTCCCGGCAACATCCACGCGCTCCTCGCGCATGCTCAACTGGTGTTGGACGCCACCGACAATTTTGAAACCCGCTACCTGCTAAACGACTATGCTGTCGAACAGAACAAGCCGTGGATCTATGCCGGCGCCGTCGGTTCCTACGCCGTCACCATGAACATCGTGCCCGGCAAGACCGCCTGCCTGGCCTGCATCTTTCCCGAGCTTCCAACGGGAACGGTCGAAACCTGCGACACCAGCGGCATTTTGAATCCTGCAGTGAACCTGGCCGCATCGCTGGAGGCAGTCGAGGCAATCAAGTGGATCGTCGGCGCGCACGATCGAATGCGGCAGACCCTTTTTTC
>JAKAAZ010000029.1 GCA_021802085.1 Acidobacteriota bacterium | reverse complement strand
CAATCTGCTCCGGCGGCATGCCGGAGTAAAAGGTCGCGACCACCACCACCGGGATTTTGACAGCCGGAAACAGATCGACCGGCATGCTCAGCAGGTTGACCGTTCCGATCACAACGATAGCCATGCAGGCCATCAGGATGAAAAATGGATACCGGATAGCAAACGACGACATGTAGCGCTGTTCCTTTTCTTCAGCAGATTTTTGGGCGTTTCGTTTGCGCCCGCATGCAACTTAGACGGTGAGCGAACAACTATCGATTCTGCATCACGCCCTTGCTTCGAGATCTTGCGCTTGCGGACCGTCAACCTCGTCCTTCTGGTGACGGTGAATCAGGAAATACACAGTGGGAACCAGGAAGATGCTCACTACAGCGGAGACCAGCACCCCACCCAGAAGAGCGCGTGCCAACGGCGCGTATTGCTCGCTGCCAGCCTCCAGCCCCAGCGACATCGGGATAATTCCCAATACGGTGGCCAATGTGGTCATCAGGATAGGGCGCAAGCGGAATCGGCAGGCTTCCGCCAGTGCGACTTTCAGCGGCTTGCCTTCCTCGCGCTGTTTTCCCACGAATTCGACGATGAGGATGCTATTTGATACCGCCATTCCGGTCATCATCAGCAGGCCCATCAACGACATGATGTTCAGCGACGTTCCGGTCACCAGCAGTGTCAGCACGACTCCCGCAACCCCCGGCGGTATAGCCAGCAGAATGACAAAAGGGTCGGAGAAAGAGGCGAACTGCGCCATGAGAACGAGATAAATCAGGACCACCGCGAGAACCAAGCCGACGGCAAAGCTATGGAACGAATCGTGCATATCAATGATGGAACCGCCAATGCTGACCAGAGTGCCTTGCGGCGGATGCGCGCCATCGACAACTTGCTGAATCTGTTTGCCAACCCGGCCCAGATCTTCGGTCTTCGGCATAATGTATACGTCGAAGACCCGCCGTAGTTGATAGTGGTCGATCACAGTGGGAGTATTGATATATTTGATATCCGCAACCGCTTCAAGGGGAACGATGTTGTCATGCGGTGGATGCCCCCCTTTGTCGACGCCAGTTGGAGAGCCGTGCATTTCCGGTTGGACGGGACTGAACGCCCGCAAGGGGATTTCCTTGAAGTCCTTCAGGCTCTGGATCTGACTGTTGTAGTACTGCACGGTCAGCATGTAATTGTTGCCCGACTTGGGATCGATCCAGTAGCTGGGTGCGATCATCCCGTTGGAGGTCAGCGCCGTGATCACGCCATCGACAACGTTCTCTTCGGTCAGGCCAAGAATTGCCGCCTGCTGCCGGTCCACGTTCAATTGCAGTCCGGGATAGTCGATGTCCTGGGGAATCAGCACGTCACTCACCAGATCCAATTGATGGGCCTTCATGGCTATTCCCTGCGCGACAGCGTAGCCTTCCTTCAAGTCCATGGTGTTGACCTTGATGTCGAACGGTGCCGGCTTGCCCTGGTTGACCACCGAGTCCACCAGGCCGCCGGTCTGGAAATAGGTCTGTACCTCCGGCATTTCCCGGCCGAGACGCTCGCGAACGCGTGTCATATAGGCATAGCTGCCGACCTTGTGGTCTTCTTTCAGGCTTACCTGGACGAAGGCATTGTCCATGGCTGTATTGGTGGTGTAAATGGCGGACAGATCGGGGTAGACGCCGATATTCGAGACGATCATGTTCAGATCGGACGGCACCACCACTTGCCGGATCACCTGTTCAATTCGCGCGGAATACTGGTCAGTCAACTCCAGCCGTGTTCCTGGCGGAGCCTTGAAGTTGATGACAAATTGACCCGGATCGGTGCGCGGAAAGAACGCCAGATTAAGAAATGGATACAGCGCCAGGCTGAGTATCACAAAAAGGGAAACGATCATGGTTACGAAAACAGGCCGCCACAAACAATAGGCAACGCCGCGGTCATATCGTTTTTCCAGCCGACGGTAATACTCGTTAAAACCGCCGGCAATTTTCTGGAAAAATGAACGTTGTCTGTGCGCATGAACTCGCTCGGCTTCCATGTTTTCTATCAAAAGCTCGGACGGTATAGATTCGGATTCCTCCGATTTCCCGGGAACTTCCTGTTCTGTGTGCCCTGCTAGGTGGATAAACTTGGCGCAGAACAACGGGATTACCGTCATGGCGACGATATAAGAAGCGAACATGGCCAGCACCACGCCCAGTGCCAGAGCGGTGAACAGGTATTTGCTCACTCCAGTCAGCAGCACCACGGGAAAAAACACGATGGACGTGGAGACGGTGGCCGCCAGGACCGCCAGGTCCACCTCCTTGCCGCCCTGCTCCGCCGCTGTTATCGGCGACTCCCCCATCTCCATATGGCGGAAGATGTTCTCCAGCACGATCACGGAATTGTCGATCAGGCGCGAAAGCGCCAGCGCCAGCCCGCCCAGCACCATTGTGTTGATGGTGTTGCCCGCGGCATTCAATAGCAGGAACCCGGCCAGGGTCGATAGGGGAATCGAAAGCATGACGGCGACAGTGGCGCGCAGATTGCCCAGGAACAGCAGAATCATGATCGCAGTCAGCAACAGGCCTATACCGCCTTCGTGGATCACGTTATTCACCGCCATCTTCACGAAGATCGACTGATCGAAGACCACCCGCGCCTTCAATTGCGGCGGCACGTCCAGTAGATGCTTCACCCGCTCGCGAATGCCGTCCACAATGTTGATGGTATTGCTGCCGCCCCCCTGCCTGAAGATCGGCAGATATACCGAGTGCTCCCCGTCCACGCGCACGATGGAGTATTGCAACTGGCCGCCATCCTCGGCATGCCCCACATCGCCCACCAGGACAGAGGAATTCCCCTCCGTTTTCAACGGAATCAAATTCGCATCCGAGGGCTTCACTACCTGGCTGTTCGCATAGATGTTGTAGTCCTTCGGCCCAATGCGCACGTCACCGGCAGGCAGAATCAGGTTGAAGCTGTTCACCGCCCTGTACACGTCGTTGACGCTGAGCCCGGTGGCTTCCAGCTTCATCGGATCGACGTAGACCATCACCTGCCGATACGTCCCGCCATACGGCTGCGGCACCGATGCTCCCTTGACGTTGGCCACCTGGTCGCGAATTTGAAACATCGCGTAGTCTTTCAACTGGATTTCATTCAGTCCTTGCCCCTCGACGGTAATCAGGCAGACCGGCAAATTGGAGGCATCGAAGGAAAGTACGACCGGCGGAAACGTCCCTGGCGGCAAACGGCGCAAGTCGGCCATGGCCAGGTTGGAAATATTGCTGACATCGGCATTGGGATCGGTGCCCGGCGTGAAATACACCTTAATCAGGCTGACGCCGGTCATCGAGCGCGACTCGATGTGGTCGATGTTGCTTCCCAGCGTGAAGAAGCGCTCGAAGGTGTTGGTAATGTCGGCTTCAATCTGCTCCGGCGGCATGCCGGAGTAAAAGGTCGCGACCACCACCACCGGGATTTTGACAGCCGGAAACAGATCGACCGGCATGCTCAGCAGGTTGACCGTTCCGATCACAACGATAGCCATGCACGCCATCAGGATGAAAAATGGATAGCGGATGGCAAACGACGACATTTACTTCTGCCCTTTCTCGGGCGACGAAGGTTGCTGGGTTGGCTGCGGGCTTTGGAGATGACTGGATGTCTGCTTGAACGTCGCCAAGCTCATATCCACTGGGCTCGGTGTCACTTTTTGACCCGTCTGGTAATTCGCTTGGTTGCCGACGATGACCCTGTCTCCGATATGGACCCCGCTTACCACCTGGTAGAAATTGGGGCCTTGAATTCCCAGCACCACCGGGTGCTTCACCACCCGATTTTGCTGGTTCACGACCAGCACGTACGGCTGGTCTCCCTCGACGATGCCATCGATGGGCACGATCATGGCATTGCGGTCCTGCGTTAATGGAAAGGTAGTGTTGGCAAACATGCCGGGAGCCAAATGAAGGTCCTTGTTGGGAATATCGACTTCGGTCAGCATGGTTCGGGTATCGGTATCGAGGGAGCGCGTAAAACGGACAATACGGGTGTTGATCTTTTCCCCTGTGGCCTGCACTTGAACAACCGCAGGATCGCCGACGTGCATGTAATCCACATCGGATTCCGGCACTGGCATGCGAAGACGCAGCAGATCGCTCTGGGCGACACGCACAACCGGCATGGCTTCCTTGCTTTCGCTCGTGCCTGCCGCGATCAAGGCGCCGGTGTCCGCAAAGCGAAAGGTGACGACGCCATTGAAAGGCGAGCGCACATAGGAATATGCCTGCATGGCCTTGTAGCGTTCCAGGGTTGCCTCGTCTTCGCTGGTTTTTTCCTGTGCCGCCGCATATGCCGACTTGGCGGCGTCGATCTGTGCCTCAGAAGAGAGGTCAGCGGCCTGTTTGTCATCCAGATCCTGCTGCGCAATCAATCCCGGCAGCGTCGCGGCGGCCGTCTTCAACCGCGCATATTCAGAGTGGAGGGCTGCGTGGATGGCCACGGCCCGGGCAACATCGTTGCGGGTCCGTTGGATTTCCGATTTGTCACGACTAACGGCGGCCTGGGCTGCGTTCACTTCTGCGTTCAAATCGGGAACATCGAGAATCGCCAGGACTTCCCCGGTGTGTACCCGGTCGCCGATATCGACAAAAATGTTCTTAACGTAACCGGTCACTTCGGCATGAACCAGGACGTCCTGATACGCCTGAAAGACGCCGGGAATGGTGACGGAGTCCTCCGCTGGCATGCGCTGAACCACAGCCACCGCCGCTGCTTCAAACATCTGATTCTGGGAAGAGCTTTTCGCCGCTTGCCTTTCGCTCCCACCTCTGACGTGGATTGCCCAGACAGCGCAGATTACGATGAGAACGACAACCACTGCAATTACTGTTCGCTTGGAAATCTTCATGAGAAAACGTTCCTGCCTATGCCAAGGCTTGGTTCGAATGACCTGCATTCCGTTCATGCCTTGCGGGAGTAATGATTGGATCGACCAGATGGATCGCCCGCGAAGGCGAGTAGCTTAGAGAGTGGTATTGAGGGAGGGGGGGAGGTAGGAAGAAGAAGGCGTTCATGTTCGAGAACCGTCGCAACAGCCACCCTCGGTTCGCGGTCAACGATTCCATCCGGACTGCGGGCTGCAAGCTTGGGGAGGCCAGTTTCAGAACAAAGAGGAGAAGGATCGAGGTAAATATGGTCCGAATCGTCTTTTCGGGCGGCGAGGCAAAGCTCGACAGCGGACTCGCAGCAATTGCCGCCTGTTCATCGGACGACAGCAGCTTCGCGCTCGGCATCTTTCGGGTGACAGCCTGGGGTGGATCGTAAAGGGACAGTTTATACTGCAAGCCCCAGGTAAAAACGGCGACAGTCAATCCCAATAAGAGCAGTGGGATGCGCCAACGGCTACTCCGCTTTGTGCACGATGTACTCACAGGGAAACTGAGGCTTAGCGCAAACTTCACCACTGCAAACGGCAAATAGGCTGCCTCGAGAAGGTATTGCAGGGAAACACTCCCGCTGCTACTTAGATAGCACAAGCCCATAAAAGGTTAGCGACATAATTTCTATCGCTTCCATAAAGATACAACAACGGTCGCCTTCCTTTCCCGCAACCGGGGCATTCAGCGTGAGGCATCCTCGGAAACAGCGGACCATGTTTGTTTTCGCCGATTCTGTAACGAATTCGAATGTCCTGGGCTTTATTCGAGTGAACGCTCCAATTGAGGACATATCACTCGATGCACGCTTGTATCTATCGGGCCCTGTGGCCGGCGATCTTCAGTTGTCTGGTAAGCATGGCGGCGGTTGCTCAGCAGCAGCCCCTCACTCTTCGGCAGGCGATCGACCTGGCACTCGGGCAGAACCCCGCGGCGGCGATGGCGCAGGCGGATCTGAACGCGGCGGTCGCACAAACCACGCTGGCGCGCACCGGACTGTTGCCACGCCTCAACTTTGCCGAGGATATTTCACGCGGCAACGATCCGGTGTACGTCTTCGGCACAAAGCTGCGGCAGCAGCGATTTACGACCAGCGATTTTGCTTTGAATTCATTGAACCGGCCAACGCCGGTCGGCAATTTTGCCACCCGGCTCAGTGGCTCGTGGATGCTCTTCAACTGGTTCGGCACGCAGGAACAGATCAAGGGTGCCCGGCTGGCAGCGGGCAGCGCGGCGTCGATGAGCGACCAGGCGAAGAGAGGCGTGGTCCTGGGCGTAGTCCAGGCGTATCAAGCCGTGTTGTACGCTCAGCGGCAGATCGATGTTGCGCAGCATCAGCTAGCGACATCGCAGGCCCTGCTGGCGGATGCGCAAACCCGAGTGCGCGCCGGGCTGGCGGTGGATTCCGATATGCTGGCGGCGCAGGTGAATCTGTCGGAGCGGCAGCAGGAACTGATTGCCGCGGAGGGCGACGTGGATACCGCCTGGGCGGAACTGGAAGCGGTAATGGGAACATCCGCGCTGCCTCGCGCAACACTCCAGCCGATCGATGCGCGGAGCTTTCCCGACGGCGTTTTGGCGGACGATGTTGCCAGTGCCCTGAAAGCGAGACCCGATCTGAAGGCGCTGCAGCAACAGAACTCCTCGCAACAGGCCGGGGTGAAGGCGGCCAGAGATGACTTTGCTCCGCAGGTGAGCGCGTATGGCAACTGGGAGATGGATCGCGAGAGCTTCGCCGGCACTGGAGGCGACAACTGGGTCGCCGGCGTTCAGCTGAACCTGGACATTCTTCCGTTGGCCAAGCGCGCGAAACTGCAGCAGGAACAGGCCGGACGGCAGAAGGCCGAGGCGCAGGAGCGGGCCGGCGAGCAGCAAATTCGCCTTGCAGTAAGCCGTGCCTGGACCCAGCACCAGACCGCCGAGCGCATGGTGACGACGGCCCAGGCGGCGATGGAGCAGTCGGCCGAGAGCCTGCGGATTGTGCAGAACCGTTACAAGGCGGGACTGACGACAATGACCGATCTGCTGCGCGCGGAAGATGCCGAGCGGCGAAGCCAGAACGATTATTGGCGTGCCGTGTACGGAAACACGGTTGCCTACGCCGAACTGATGTACGCCACCGGCACCCTCACCCCCGATTCAGCGGAGAACCTGCAATGAAGGCCACAGTGTCGTCTTTCCTTATCTTGACTCCCGTCCTGCTGCTGGGCTGTTCGCATGGCGTTCAGCCTGCCCAGCAAGCGCCGCCCACCGCGCAGGCGCAACTGGTGAAAAGCGTGGAGCGGCAGGCGCCTCAGGCGATTCGTATGACGGGAACAGTCCATGCGAAGCAAACGGCCGTGATTTCCGCGCAAGTGCCCGGCAGTATCCGCCAAGTGCTGGTGCAGGCGGGCGACCGGGTGCGTGCCGGCCAGTTGCTGGCGACGCTGGACGACGCCGCCATGCGCTCGGAACTCAATCGGGCGAGTGCCGCGCAGAGCGCGGTCGAGAAGCAGCAGATGGCCGCGCAGTCGAACGCGTTGCTGGCTGCGGGAACCCTGGCGCGCTACCAGATGTTGAAAGATCAGAAAAGCGTGAGCCCACAGGAGTTCGACGAGGTGCAGAAGCGCTCGGAGGCGGCGGGGTTGCAGTTGCAGTCGCTTCAGGCGCAGAGCGATGAAGCCAAAGCGGCCGTTGCCGGAGCGCGAACGCAGCTTGGCTATGCGCAGCTACGAGCTCCATTCGCTGGAATCGTCACGGCGCGCATGGCCGATCCGGGAACGCTGGCGACACCGGGAACTCCGCTGCTTCAGATCGATCGCGACGGTCCGCTGCAACTGTATACATCGGTGGATGAATCCATGATCGGCACGGTGCGGCTGGGGATGAAGATCCCGGTGAGCGTCGATGGGATTGGGACGGGCGAGATCACGGGGACAGTAGCGCAAATCGTTCCCGCCGCTGACCCGACAAGCCGCAGCTTTCAGGTGAAGCTGGATCTTCCCTCTGCCCCAGCGCTGCGCGCGGGTATCTATGCGACGGCGAGCTTCCCCGGCGGGATGCGGGCAATGATTTTGGCGCCCCAGTCGGCGGTCGTGATGCGCGGCTCGCTGGCCTGCGTGTATGCGCTCGATCAAAATGGCGTCGCGCAGTTGCGATATGTGACCCTGGGAAACCGGCACGGCGATCAGGTGGAGATCCTCTCCGGACTCGCCGCGGGGGAGACGCTGGTCGACAATCCCGGCGACCGGGACCTGTCCGGCAAGCGCATCGAGGCGCAACTATGAAACAGCACCCCATCGGGTTCGTGCCGGACGACTTGGGAACCCCGACACAGCCGCACGGCATCGCCGGCCATCTGGCGCGCACGTTTTTGAATTCGAAGCTGACGCCGCTGTTTGTGATGGCCTCGCTGGCGGTGGGCCTGTTTGCGGTGCTGGCGATCCCCCGCGAGGAAGATCCCCAGATCCAGGTCCCCATGTTGGACGTGATGACGGCAATGCCGGGCGCGTCTCCGGCGGAGATCGAGCAGCGAGTCAGCAATCCTATCGAGAGCTTGATGCAGGAGATTCCCGGCGTCGAGTATGTCTATTCCACCTCCAGCCCGGGGCAGAGCCTGGTGATTGTGCGTTTTCTCGTGGGAACATCCGAAGAGGACGCCCTGATCAAGGTCTACAGCAAGCTCTACTCGAATGCCGACCGGATGCCTGTGGGCGCTTCGCCATCCATGGTCAAAGCGCACTCTATTGACGATGTGCCGATTCTTGCCCTGACGCTGTGGGGTGGCCACTACGACGGATACCAGTTGCGGCAGATGGCGGATGAAGTGCAGCACACCATCCGGCAGATTCCCGATGTGTCGGAGACGAAGGTGATTGGCGGCCAGCCGCGCGCCATGCGCGTGGTGCTGAGCAGCGCCAGGCTGGCGGGGTTCGGCATCTCTCCCGATACCGTGGTCGAGCGACTGAAAGCGGCGAACGCGCGCACGCAGGCGGGTGAATTTGCCGAGGGCAATCAGGAAATCCGCGTGGACGCGGGCAATCTTTTCCGCGATACCGCGGACCTGGCCGGCGTGGTGCTGGGCGTCGCGAACGGACGTCCGGTCTATCTGCGCGACGTAGCCGACAAGATTGTGGATGGCCCGGCGGAGGCGCAGGATTACGTGCTCTTTGGCACGACGCAGGGAAATGCACATGGCGCGGCCCCGAAGGATTATCCCGCGGTCACAATTACAATTGCCAAGCGCAAAGGCACGAACGCCACCGACATCGCGAATGCGGTGCTGAAGCGAGTGGCGGAGATGCGCGGCGTCACGCTGCCCGCCGATGTGAATGTCACGACGACGCGCAACTACGGCGCCACGGCAAAGGCGAAATCGGACGAATTGCTGGAACATCTGCTGCTGGCGACGCTATCGGTCACCTTGTTGATCGCGGTATTTCTGGGATGGCGGGAGTCAGGGGTGGTGCTGCTGGCCATTCCGGTGACCCTGGCACTGACCATGGCGATCTTCTATCTGCTGGGCTACACCCTGAACCGGGTGACGCTGTTTGCGCTGATCTTCAGCATCGGCATTCTTGTGGACGACGCGATCGTGGTGGTGGAGAACATGGTCCGGCATTTTCGCCTGCCGAAGAACCGTCGCCGTCCGCTGAGCGACATTGCGGTCGAGGCTGTCGCGGAGGTGGGAAACCCGACCATCCTGGCCACCTTCACTGTGATCGCGGCGATTCTGCCGATGGCGTTTGTGCGCGGCCTGATGGGGCCGTATATGCGGCCAATCCCCGTGGGGGCCTCGGTGGCAATGATGTTTTCGCTGATTGTGGCTTTCGTGGTGTCGCCATGGGCAGCGCTGCGGCTGCTTGGCCGCAAGCATTTGAGCGGAGCGCATACGCTGACCCCGGAGAAGGAAGGCTGGCTCACGCGCTTCTATCGTCGCGCGATGCATCCGCTGATGCATCGCGCCAGGAACCGCTGGCTGTTCCTGGGCGCGGTCGTGGTGCTGCTGCTGGCGGCCATGGCGCTGGTGCCTCTGAAGATGGTGCTGGTGAAGATGCTGCCGTTCGATAACAAGAGCGAGTTCCAGGTCATCATCAACATGCCGGACGGCACTCCCCTGGAGCAGACGACGCGCGTGGCGCAGGCGTTGGGAACGTATCTGAGCCAGCAGAATGATGTGTGGAACTATCAGATCTACGCTGGCACTTCGGGGCCATACAACTTCAATGGCCTTGTCCGTCACTACTATATGCGGCGTCTGCCAAACCAGGCGGACATTCAGGTGAATCTGTTGCCGTTGAAGCAGCGCAGCGAGCAGAGTCACGACATCGCCAAGCGGCTGCGTCCGGGACTGTTGCGCATTGCGAACCAGTATGGCGCGCGAATTCAGGTGGCGGAGGTTCCGCCCGGTCCGCCAGTGCTGCAGACCCTGGTGGCCGAGGTCTACGGCCCGAATCTGCAGGGACAGATCGCGGTGGCTCGGCAGGTCAAGCAGATCTTCCAGCAGACCAAGGGCGTCGTGGACACGGACTGGTATATGGAAGACCCGCAGCAGCAACTGGTGATGCGGGTGGATGAAGCGAAGGCCGCGCTGCATGGAATCGCCGTGGCCCAGGTGGCGCAGACGCTCCAACTGGCGACCTCCGGCATGCAGGCCGGCTTGCTGCACTCGCAAAATTCGCGAGAGGCCGTGCCGACAACGGTGGAACTGGAGCGTCCGGAACGCTCATCGCAGGAGGCGCTGGAGAATATCAAACTGCGCGGCGCGGACGGCAGCATGGTGTCGCTGCGTGAATTGGTAGATGTGGAGCACACCACGCTGCAACCCAGCATTTATCACAAGAACCTGAAGCGCGTGGTGTATGTAACCGGCGATATGGCAGGCTCGGAAGAAAGCCCCGTGTACGGCATTATGAAGATGAACCAGGCGCTCGACAAGCTGACGCTGGCGGACGGATACAAGCTGGTTCGATACAACTCTGTGCAGCCGGAATCCACCGACCGCTACTCGATGAAATGGGATGGCGAGTGGCAGATCACGATTGAAGTTTTCCGCGACCTGGGACTGGCATTCGCTGCGGTCCTCATTCTGATTTACGTGCTGGTGGTGGGCTGGTTCAAATCGTTCACAGTGCCGCTGGCGATCATGGCGCCGATTCCGTTGACTTTGATCGGCATTTTGCCGGCACATGCGCTGCTGGGCGCGTTTTTTACCGCAACGTCGATGATCGGCTTCATCGCTGGAGCAGGCATCATCGTTCGCAATTCGATCCTTGTGGTCGACTTCATCGAACTGCGGCGGCATCAAGGCATGCCGCTGGCGGAAGCTGTCATCGATGCCGGCGCAGTTCGGCTGCGTCCGGTGCTGCTGACGGCGGCGGCCGTGGTGGTCAGCGCCAGCGTCATTCTTACCGACCCGATCTTTCAAGGGCTGGGTCTGTCGCTGATTGCGGGCGGTGTCGCTTCGACATTTCTCTCCTGGCCCGCCGTGCCGGTGCTGTATTACATGTTGCACGCCGGCAAAGCGGAGGCCGCGGAGAAAGCTTCAAAGCTGTAATCACAGGAGATAGGGCAATGACAATTGAACGTGCAGTTCGTCTACTCGCGGGCGCCATCGTGCTGGTTTCCCTGGCACTCGCCTATCGGTTTTCTTCCTACTGGCTCTGGCTGACAGCGTTTGTGGGGCTGAATCTGTTTCAGTCGGCGCTTACGAACTGGTGTCCTGCCATGTCGATTTTTCGCGCGATGGGATTGAAGGATTCCGCCGCCAGTTCAGCCAGGTAAGGAGCGCCGGTTCATGACCTCTCGCGCCCACAACAGCGATGCGCTCAAGGATGAAGTCTATCGTCAGATGTTTCGTCTGGAGGCGCGTCGTCCTGGCGCTGAAATGGACCTCGCGATTGCCCTGGTGCGCACCTGCGTTGCCTTGTGCTCCGTATGCGGGCCCGGCAAAGAGCAACAGTGGCTCGAAAGGATCGGCCCGATCTGCATCAGCATGTTCGAGGCGGCGCGACCAGCGACGAAATAATGGCGGTCGATCGATTCCGTGACTGTTGCGTGTCGCTTCGCGTGCCGTTGGGAACGTCGGGCCCCAGGGCAATCGCATGAACGAAATGTACCGGAGAAGTTATTGCCGTAGGGTAGTGACAGTCACGGTTATTGACGCTAAGATTGATTCCTTTGGACGCAAGTGGCACGCTGTTTGCTCCAAATTAGGCGACATTCCCTCGTGTCCAGCCATCTTCTCCAGCGGAAAATTCCTTCGGTGATCGGTCAACCGGCCTCCTGCGGAGCCGTTCCGCTATTCATGCGATTGCCCTGCGTCGGGCCCAATCTCTCGGATGCGCCTCTCGCAGAGAGACTATACTGGTCATGAGTCCTGAGACCCTCCCAGCAATGCGACCCGAACTGATCGAAGCCACAGCCCTGCTGCGTCGCAAAACCCCCGAATCGATCGACCAGGCGATAGGATTACTACAGAACACTGTCTATTCCTTCAGCATGAAAGTTTGCGGGCATCCGGAGGATGCGGAAGACACCATGCAGGAGGTGCTCTTCCGATCGCTCCCGCACCTGGCTAAGATTGAGGAGCCGCGGGCCCTCGCCGTATGGCTGTATACCGTGACCAGGAACCGCTGCTGGCGCATGCGCGGCAAGGGTGTTCATGCCCCGAAGCACAAAATCTCGCTGGATGAGCTCATGCCCGACGATGCGGAGCTGGGGCGGCTGTTGCAGGATGTTCGAGACAGCCCCGAGGGCAACCTTCTTCAGGCCGAGCAGCACCAATTGCTGCATCGGGCGGTCTTGCGCATTCCCGCACCGCTGCGCATCGTTCTTGTGCTCCACGATATGGAGGAATTGAACACCGACCAGGTTGCCGAAATACTCGGTTTGCAGCCTGGAACTGTCAGGGTGCGTCTCCACCGCGCGCGGCTGAGCGTGCGCAGAGAGATCGATCGCGCGCTGGACAGTTCCTCTGTGGAGTCGGATAAGACGAAGTCGACGAAGCCGAAGCGATCCCATGCCAAAGCCGCGCAACGGCCTGCGGAATGCCGCGATCTGTTCGCCAACCTCTCCGAATATCTGGATGGCAGAATAGGCCCAGTCTCCTGCGAACAGATGCGCCAGCATATCGACGCGTGTCCTGCCTGTGTGGCTTTCCTGCGCGACTTGCGTCTGGCCATCGACCGTTGCCGCTCCCTTCAGGTACCCTGTGACCCCGCCGTCGCGCCTCGCTTGCGCTCCATTCTGACCCAGGAATATCTACGCATGCTGGGGATGCCAACAACCCAGTGAAAAATGTCCGCCGCACTGTAACGAACTACCCGCCCCGTGTCTCTTTTCTAATGAAAGCGAGGACCGCTATGCAGGTAAAGATCACGCACCTCAATCATGTACAGTTCTCCATTCAGGCGCGTTCTCATACGATCGTCTGCGATCAGCCGACTGAGAATGGTGGCGAAGATACCGGCATGACGCCTCCGGAGTTGTTGCTGGCGTCGCTAGGTTCGTGTGTGGCATTCTATGCCGCTCAATATCTAAGGACGCGCAACCTGGCCGAGACTGGCGTGGAAGTATCCGTGACCGCCGACAAGCTGCTTCAGCCTGCCCGGCTCGGCAACTTTCGCATTCAGGTCTTCTGCCCCGTCGAGCTTACCGACGACCAGACCACGGGACTCATGCGATCTGTCCACCAGTGCCTGATTCACAACACGATGATGTCGCCCCCGGAAATAAAGATTGAGTTGACGAACGGCGCGCTCGCGACGTTGCCGGGATGACCGCGGCGGAGTCGCTGCTTGCGAAGCCAGCACCGCCGATTGCCGTTCGGTCCGATCCTCTTGCGGGCTTGCGCTCGCGAAGTGGGCATCCATCGCCAGCGTCACGATCCAAGCGGTTCCTACTGTCCTTCTTTCGGCGTGCTGTAGGTCTGCATTTACTTTGACCTGGATACCGTCTCCATGCTCGGTATTTTTTGGAACATCTGCTTGATGCCGCGCAGGGCCTGGCGCGTTCTTTCTTCATTTTCGATCAGAGAAAAACGGACATGCCCGTCTCCATGCTCACCGAAGCCAACTCCGGGACTGACAGCTACCTTAGCTTCGGTCAGCAATTTCTTTGAAAACTCGAAGGAGCCGATCTTTCGGTAGGCCTCTGGAATGGGTGCCCAGACAAACATGGTTGCTTTCGGCATTTCGACAGGCCAGCCGGCATGGTTGAGGCCTTGTACCAGCACATCGCGGCGTTTGCGATAGTTATCGCAAATCTGTTGCACGCACTCCTGCGGGCCTTCCAGCGCCTGGATGGACGCCACCTGAATCGGCGTAAACGTTCCGTAATCGAAGTAGCTCTTGATCCGGCCAAGAGCGGCCACCAGCGCAGGATTCCCGACCATGAAACCGACTCTCCAGCCCGGCATGTTGTAGCTTTTCGAAAGCGTAAAAAATTCCACCGCAATATCCTTGGCTCCTGGGACCTGCAGGATGGAGGGTGCGCGGTAGCCATCGAATACGAGGTCAGCATAGGCAAGGTCATGCACGACATAGACGCCAAATTCCTTGCACAGCGCCACCACTTCCTCAAAAAAAGGCAGGTCAACGCATTGGGTTGTGGGGTTGGAAGGAAAATTGAGAATCAGCATCTTCGGACGGGGAGACATGGTAGGGAGAACCTGCCTCAATTCAGCCAGAAACGCAGGCGCACTGTTGATTTCGATATAGCGAACGTCCGCGCCAGCGATGATGGGGCCGTAGATGTGGATTGGGTAACTCGGGTTGGGAACAATGACAGCATCGCCGCGATCCAGGGTGGCAAGGCACAGGTGCGCAATGCCTTCCTTGGACCCGATGGTTACGATGGCTTCCGTCAATGGATCGAGATCGACGTCATAGCGCCGCTTGTACCAGTTGCAGATCGCCTTGCGCAGCCTGGGAATGCCTTTGGAGAGCGAATAGCGGTGGGTGGCCGTTTTTTGCGCGGCTTCGATCATCTTGTCCACAATATGCTTCGGCGTCGCGCCATCCGGGTTCCCCATGCCAAAATCGATGATGTCTTCACCGCGTTGGCGCGCAGCAGCCTTCAGTTCGTTCGTTATGTTGAACACGTATGGGGGGAGTCGGGTTAATCGAGAGAATTCTTCCATGGAATCGAAGGGCACCTGCTGGTTTCGTTTTGGGTGGAACAGCGGTCTGGGCACGCACATTTTCAGCCGAGTCCAGTCAGTATTTCTCGTCAAGCCTGATCTTAATCAGTTTCGTTCAGTATGCGCATAGGTGCGTTTGGCCCGTATCGGCATTTCGCATGCAACACCGATCGTGATTGCAAATTGCTGTACTGTTACGGCAAAGGTTCATTCTATCCTTGATGAGAAGGGATATCGAGTGCGGAAGAGAAGCTAGAGCTATGCGAGTACGGATTCTGCTGTTTGGCGCGTTGAAGGACCTGCTGGCTCGCGACGGGGAACCCCCGTTCAGCGAGACGATGGAACTGCCGGAACTGGCCACGGTGGAGGAGTTTCTGCGCCGTTTCATGATCGCCTCTCCACAGATGCAGAAATTCGCCAACTCCCTGGCAATTGCCGTGAACCGAGAATATGCGCTTCCATCCCATGTGCTGCATGAGGGGGATGAAGTGGCTTTGCTGCCTCCTGTCAGTGGCGGCTGCGCCGACCATGATTCTCCGAGGGCTGTAGGTCCGCAGGTCGATTTGGTTCGGTTGCAGCGCGAGGCCATCGACGCCGGCACACTGGTCGCGCAGGTCAAAGAGGGCGAGGCTGGCGCAGTGGTTGTTTTCGACGGCATTGTCCGCAATCACACGCGCGGACGTCGCACGCTGTTTCTCGATTACGAGGCATATGAAGCGATGGCGCTCAACCAGATGCGGGCACTGGTCAGCGATGCAAAACAACGCTTCGCCGTTCGCGAAATTGCGTTGGTTCATCGGCTGGGACGCCTGCGGATCGGCGAGACCAGCGTTCTGATCGCCGTGGCTTCCGCGCATCGCGCGCAGGCCTTTGAGGCCTGCCGATGGATCATCGACACGCTGAAAAGAACAGTCCCCATTTGGAAGAAGGAATGGTTTGAAGACGGCGCGGTCTGGGCCGACGGCGAACCATTTCCAGCAGAGATCTCGACCCATGCCCCTGCGAAGGCCGATATCGGCGGCGAGCAGTCGTGAGTGGACGCACGGCTGGAGTTGCCTTCGCGGCCTTGGCCATGGTTCTCGCAGCATCGGCGCAGGTGGCTGCGCCACCTGCGGTTTCCAGCGGATCGCTGCGAGTCCATGTGAATCTGGTGAATGTTCCGGTCAATGTTACGGATGGCCGCGGCAGACCGGTCGATGGCCTGAGTCGAGACGACTTCATGCTTACCGAGGATGGTCATCCGGAAACGATCCGGCTATTTGAACCGAATGCGACACAGCCTCTGTCGCTTGTTTTCGCCATCGACACCAGCGTGAGCGTCCGCAAAGATCTGCCGCTTGCCCGCCAGGCCGCGTACGAGTTTGCCCGTTCCCTGTTGCGTCCAGGAGATCGCCTGGAGCTATTGGGATTCGCCGGCGATGTGACGGAGGTTGTTCCGTTCACTGGCAATCTTCGCAGCTTGGATCGCGGCTTGCGACGCCTGCAGGGAGACGGGCCGACAGCTTTGTACGCGGCGATTGCGCGTGGCGCGAGCGATCTCGAGCTATATACGGGTCGCAAAGTCATCGTGGTAATCAGCGACGGCTCGAACAGCGTTCCTGGAGTGGACTACCAGCAGGCTCGAACCGCGGCATTGCGCGCGCAGACGAGTATTGAAAGCCTGATCCTGGTTCCCATTGACGCCGACGCCGGTCGCGATCTGGGCGGCGAACATGCTCTGATTCAGCTTTCCCGAGATACCGGCGGTCAGTACTTTTATATCGACGCCTCCAACCCGTTGCAAGGCGCCATGGCGCATCTCTCTCTTGCCCTTCGCTCGGAGTATCTGCTGGGCTACTATCCCGCGTCGGCCGAGGCGGGGATGGAATCCCAGCCCGGCGGGTTTCGCCGGATTCAGGTTCGGATGACAAAGCAGCCCTTGAATCGGGCCTATCATCTCGATTACCGCACCGGCTATTACGCCCAACCCGCGCACTGAAACGATATACTACCCTCGTGAACACCTCTGGCAGCGGTCGGCGCAAACAGAAATCCCATCATCCTCAAACGGAAACAGGGCAGGAAGCGATCTACCTGCGCACTTTGAGCGAGCGGCAGACGCCGGTCATGGTGCAATTACGGGATGGCGAATCGCTGCATGGCTGGATCGAATATTTTGACGACCGCATGATTCGCCTCACCCGGGAAGGCAAGCCGAATCTCTTCATTTACAAGCGCCAGATTTTGACCATTACGGAACAGACCCGACGACCCGCGCCACGGAAAGACAAAGAAGCGGACGGGGATTCCCTGGCATGAGCGCGGTCGATCTTCACTTTCCCCATGCCGGTCCGGCGTCGGAGATGGCGCGCTCCGCCGGCGCGCTGCTGCGCTCTCATTATGAACGCGGAGTAGCCACCGAATATAAAGGCGAAGCGGATTTGGTGACGATCGCCGACCGCGAGAGTGAAGCATTCCTGGTCGACCGGCTTCGCGCACAGTGGCCGGATTACGGCATTGTGGGCGAAGAAGGCACTCGCTCACAAATGGATTGTGAGTATCGCTGGTATATCGATCCGCTGGACGGCACCACGAATTTTGCCCATGGCTTTCCGGCCTTTTGCGTCTCCATGGGGCTGGAACATCGTCCCGCCGGCACACCCGCGGATGCAGACGGAGAACTGGTTGCCGGGGTGATTTACGATCCTTTGCGGGACCAGCTGTTTGTGGCGGAAAAGGGTCGTGGCGCATATTTGAACGGCAAGCCGATTCATGTTTCGTCGGCGGAAACGCTGGCCGAATCTCTGATCGCGACTGGCTTTCCCAGCCGCAAACGGCACGCCAATCCGAACGCGCATTTCTATCAGGAAATCACCTTGCGGTCGCATGGAGTACGCCGGGCGGGTTCCGCCGCGCTTGACTTGGCGTATACCGCCTGCGGTCGCCTCGATGGCTATTGGGAGTTCAATCTGAACGCATGGGATACCTCGGCGGGCGTTCTGCTGGTGCGGGAAGCGGGAGGGACCGTCACGTACGTCGACGGCAGTCCGTTCCATCTGGCCAGTGCGGAGGTCCTTGCCACCAATGGAAAGATCCATGCGCCTTTGGTGGATCTGTTTCAAGACATGTTTGCAGGACGCAATCTGGAACCCATCCCGTCTGCGCGAGAGTTCGCCGTCCTGCGGACTGGGCAGGCTTCCTCAGCGGAGAGATGATGGCTGGCAAAGCCGCGCGCTTGCGTCATTTTTGCCAGTCGTGGAGAAATTCCTATAGCTGTGCTGCTACAATCGAGTTGACTTGCTAGTCCCTGTGAGGAGAATTTTCACCCATGGCTTACGTAATTGCAGAACCCTGCATCGGCACGAAAGATACCGCCTGCGTCGATGCCTGTCCGGTGGATTGCATTCATCCTAAAAAGGATGAAGACGGCTTTGCGGAATCCAATCAGCTTTTCATCGATCCAGTGGAGTGCATCGATTGCGGCGCCTGCGTGCCGGTCTGCCCGGTGTCGGCCATTTTCACCGCCGACGATTTGCCGGAAAAATGGAAGAATTACGAACAGATCAACGCGCAGCATTTCGGCCGCTAGTTTTGTTTCTGTCTCAGGAAAGCGCGCAGCCCCAGGGCTGCGCGCTTTTTATTGGCCGCCGCTTTCGGATGCGATTCAAGCCCCTCGACTGTAACTCTCTTCCACGCCATGATCCTGCATGAATCTGAGGCGATCGTACTGCGGACCTGGCCGCTGCGGGAATCGGACCTGCTGGTCTCCCTGCTGACGCGCGATTTAGGTAAGGTGCGCGGCGTGGCCAAGGCCGCTCTGAAATCGAGAAAACGCTTTGGCGGAGCGCTGGAGCCGATGACCTACGTCCACGCGACGTACGCGGAGAGGCCGCGCCAGGAATTGGTACGGATGGATCATTTTGAGGCGATCGCATCGCCGCTGGCGCACCCAATTGATTATCTTCGCGCGGCCACGCTTGCCTATTACGCGGAGGTGCTGGAGAATGTGCTGCCGGACCATGACCCGCAGGATGCCATCTTCCGCCTGACGCTCGCGGTGCTGGAACAAAGCCGCGTGGATCATTGCTGGATGCCGCTCACTTATTTTTCCCTGTGGGTCACGCGGTTGATTGGCTGGCTGCCGGAGACGGATCGATGCACGGATTGCGGCCAGTCCCTCGCGGGCGAGGCTGCCTATTTTCACGCGTTGGCCGATGGGCTGAGTTGCGCGCGCCACAAGAAGCCGAACAGCAGCATGCTGGGCCGCGATTCGCTGGAGTTGGCGCAGCGAATGTCGCGCGATCCGATTCGCGCGATGAGCGGCGAGCCGTGGACACGGCAATCCGGACAGGACCTGCGCCGCTTTCTAGTGCGGACACTGGAGCGCCACACAGAGCGGCGGCTGAACTCCGCAGATGCATTGTCTCGCCTCGGGGGATGATCGGTTTCGACCCCGGCCTCGATAGATTCGATACAATCAGCATCAACGCATCCGTATTTTTGAATGGAGTTTCCTGCTGTGGCATCGAATCACCCCTTCGACAGAAAAGTTCCGCTGACGTTTCAGGAATTGCTGTTCCAGCTGCAACAATTCTGGGCCAGCCGAGGCTGCATTTTGCAGCAGGCGTATGACGTGGAAGTGGGCGCCGGCACCATGTCTCCTGAGACATTTCTGCGCGTGCTGGGCCCGAAGCCGTTTCGCGTGGCGTATGCGCAGCCATCGCGGCGCCCTGCGGATGGCCGCTATGGGCAAAACCCCAACCGCCTCTTCAAGCACACGCAACTCCAGGTGATTTTGAAGCCGCCGCCCGAGAATATTCAGGTACTGTATCTGGAATCTTTGCAGGCGATCGGGATCGATCTGCGTCAGCACGACGTGAAGTTCGAAGAGGACAATTGGGAGTCGCCGACGCTAGGGGCCTGGGGCATCGGTTGGCAGGTGATGCTGGATGGCCTGGAGATTACGCAGTTCACGTATTTTCAGCAGTGCGGCGGCATCGATCTCGATCCCATCGCCGGTGAGATCACCTATGGCTTGGAGCGCATCGCCGCATTTTTGCAGGATGTCGATTCCATCTATGACATTGTCTGGGCGCGCGAGCCGGACAGCGGCAGGGAAGTGACGTACGGAGAAGTACGGTTTGTGGAGGAAGTGCAGTTCTCCGTCTACAACTTTGAAAAGGCCGATGTGGAGAAACTGTGGCAGCATTTCAGGCTGTATGAGGAAGAGTGCCAGGCGCTGGTGTCGGAAGCGCGAGCGCTGCCGGAAGACGCTAATGCTGAAGCGCGCAGCCGTCTGCCGCTGCTAGCTGCTTTTGATCTGTGCTTGAAGTGCTCGCACCTTTTCAACCTGCTGGATGCGCGCGGGGCCATCTCCGTGACGGAGCGTGTCGGTGCGATTGCAAGAATTCGTGCATTGGCGGTGGCTGTGGCGAAAGCATACGCAGCGCAGCAAATACAGTCCGCTGCCGCTTAAATCTTTTTGGATACGAAATGTCAGGAAGCGAGTCGAATGCCTGCTTTTTTGCTTGAAATTGGACTGGAAGAAATCCCCGCCAGCATGATTTTCGCTGCGCAGACGGAATTGGCCCAGCGCGTGGAAAAACTGCTGACGCGCGAGCGTCTTGGAACAAACATTCTGCGGGTAACGAGCTGTTCCACGCCGCGCCGTCTCGCTGTGCTGGCGGAAGGCCTGTTGCCAGGGCAGCCCGACATGGAAGAAGAAATTGTCGGCCCGTCGACAAAAGTCGCGTACAAAGATGGCGCACCAACCCCGGCCGCGATGGCGTTTGCAAAAAAATCCGGAGTGGATGTTTCGGCGCTCAAGACGATCCAGAATGCCAAGGGAGAGTATGTCTCGGCCACCGTGTATCGTCGTGGGCGCACCGCCGCGGACGTGCTGACGCGTAGCCTGCCTGCCGAGATTGCTGGAATCTATTGGCCGAAGAACATGTACTGGCGGGCAGGGAAGCCGGAACGTTGTGTGCGTCCGGTGCGTTGGTTGCTGGCGCTGCTCGATGAAGAAGTGTTGCCGCTGGAATTCGCCGGCGTCATCGCGAATCGAGTCACCTATGGCCATCGCGTGTTGCACGGAGACAAGCCCGTCGTCATTCGCGCGCCACACGAGTATGCGGAAAAGCTGGTTTCAGCCCATGTGCAGGTTGATCCAGAAGCCAGAAAACATCGCATCCGCAAGGCGCTGGATGCGGCGACGCGACAGATTCCAAGCGCGCGCTGGCGCGAGAACGAAGAGCTAGTGGATACCGTAACCAATCTGACTGAATGGCCGACAGTGCTGCTCGGCAACTTCGAGAAAGAGCATCTGGCGTTGCCGGAAGAAATTCTGGTGACGGTGATGCGCGATCACCAGAAGTATTTTGCTCTGGAAGATGCGGAAGGAAAGTTGCTGCCGAATTTTCTCGCGGTGCTGAATATTGAAGTAGACGAAGCAGGAGCCGCCGTCATACGTCACGGCAACGAACGCGTGCTCCGCGCCAGATTCAACGACGCCCGCTTCTTCTGGGACGTTGACCAGAAGATTCCGCTCGTC
>JAKAAZ010000270.1 GCA_021802085.1 Acidobacteriota bacterium | reverse complement strand
TCAGAAATGAAGTTCTGGCCCATGAATTAAAACTAAAACAAAACGCCCCACCCCTGCTGTAGACTCCGTCACCAATCTATGCCCGACACACTCCTAGATGGAACGTACGCAGACGATCACCGGCGGCGTGGCCAGCTTTGGCAACCAGACGGTGAGCAGCGCACCGGGCAGCGGCGATACATTGGCGACTGCGCTGACCGTGACGCCAACGGCCAGCATCGCTTGCGGCGGCCTGCCGATGGGATCGAAGTGTATCTTCGCCCCCTCGTCGGTGAACTTCAGCGGTTCTGGAAATCCGATGCAGGTGGCGCTGACCATGGAAGTTGGGACGTTAGTAGAACACTCCCACTGGCAGCCGATACAATAGAGGGTTGCATCCTGGGAATCTTCTTTCCCGGGGTCGAGGAGTGTTCATGAAGCGTAGCGCCATCGTGGTACTGGTTCTCGTCGCCGGGATCACGGCAATGATCTGGTCGGGTGTCATGGCCTATCGGATGCGGAAGGCCATCAACACACCGCCCGTGTCACCGGAGCTGAGGAAGATGCTCAACGCGCCTCCCGCGGGGCAGACCATGGCTGGCAGCCAGAGCAACGCGGCCAGTCCGGATTCTCCTTCCGCGCAGGGACTGCCGGACCTCCGCGACAAACCTGCTCCCGCGTTCACACTGAAAAATCTGGATGGCAAGCCGGTTTCACTGTCCGACTACAAGGGAAAGGCCGTGCTGCTGAACTTCTGGGCCACCTGGTGCGGGCCATGCAAATTGGAAATGCCGTGGCTGATTGCGCTGCAGAAGAAGTATGCCGCGCAGGGATTTACGGTGCTGGGAATTTCCGAAGACGATGATCCGCCAAATAAAGTAAGCGACTTCGCCACGAAAATGGGCGTGGACTATCCCGTATTGATGTACGACGACAAGCTGAACAAAGCCTACGGCGGCATCGATTATTTGCCGACCTCCTACTACATCGGGCGCGATGGCAAAGTGGTGGTCGAGAGCGGCGGCCTGATCTCCGAAAGCGAGATGGAAGCCAATATCCAGAAGATTCTTGCCCAGGGAGCCTGAAGCATGGATGCTCGCAAGCCGGGATTCGCGTTCGTGTTGGTCTTCGGAATCGTATGCGCCGCCGCGGCAATGGCGCAGTCGGCGTGGCAGCCGAACCCGCGCGGCATCGGCTTTGGCCAGCCCAGGAGCAAGCAGTGGGTGCAGATGGTTTCCTCTCCGGAGCTTGCCGTCAAGGCGGCCAGTCCGGCGGGGAAGCGCGACAACGTTGAGTTGCGATTTTCCATCCAGGATGGATTGCACATCAACTCCCATACGCCGCATTCGCAATTCTTGATTCCGACCACGCTCGCCCTCGACAAGACGCAGGGCGTTGCAATTGCCCAGATCGAGTATCCCCAGGGCGTCGACAATCATTTTCAATTTGATCCCAAGGATGCGCTGAGCGTGTACACGGGCGAATTCGGCGTCCTCGTTCGACTCCACGCCCGTCCAGGCCACTATGTGTTGCACGGCCAGCTGCACTACCAGGCATGTGACAACCGGGCCTGCAATCCGCCGCAGTCACTTCCGCTGCGGCTGGAGATCACCGCAAAGTAGCAGTCGCGTTCCGCGCAAATTCACCTGCCGGTTGTTTGCGGAAGCAGGGACAGCATTTGTGAAGCGGTCCTGGTATGCGTTGCGCTGACGATATGCGGGCTGATGACGATAAGAAGTTTGCCTACGGTCACCTGCGTGACGGGACTGGCCGTCCAGGCAAAGCCCGGCAACTCGCTCAACCCTGGAATTCCCGACAAAGACGTCGATTCAGTCCGGCTGACGCTGCTGGCAATCAGCGCGGCGCCGTCGTTGGGAACCTGGATCGTGGTGATGAAAGAACGATTGTTGATGATCGGCGATCCGTTGACGGAAGTCCCCGCCAAAGAGGCGAGGGTGATTTGGAGCTGCATCTGCACGTCCTGGTTTTGCAGGACGCTGGGTTGGGCCTTCACTGTCAAGCCAAGGTCCTGGTATTGGACGGTGGGCGCAAAGGACAGCGGGTTGGAGGCGGTGGAAGCCGCTGCTCCGGACGTGCCCGCCAACAAACTTGCGAGCGGCGTCGAACCGGTCGGTGTTTGACTTCCAGCGGAATAGCTTTGTGTCACGATGGGATAACGCGACCCGATAAGAAAACTCTGTTTTTCCAAATCTCCCGCGCGCAGTTGCACGTGGTCAATCTCGCGCGTGTTGGAAATGTTCAGCGAAGCGTTCACTGTAGTGCTGCCGAATGACAGTCCGCTCAAGGTAAGACCGTTGCCGAAAAGCGCGAAGGGCTGGTTGAGGACCGTTCCGCTGACCAATCCGAGTCCGACCAGGAGGGCCGCGATGCCGGCCACGTCTCCCGGGTTGACCAATCCGGCGGAAATCAACTGGGCGATCGTGCTTTGATTGCTGCTGATAATTCCGGTCAGCTGCGAAGCAACATTGAAAACGGAGAGCTGTTGAGGAAATGCCGCGCCGAGATTCTCCTGGCGCGAATCGTTCACCTGATACACGCGTACATCGAGAACGACCTCCGGCTTTTCCAGATACAGTTGCCCCAGAGTCGCGTTGATGGCCCGCAGCGTGTTCTCCGGGGCGCGAATGCTCAGGGTGCCTTGATCGTCGCGACTCGAAGCCTGCTGCACTCCGAAGACGCTTTTGACAAGGTTGACGGTATTGGTCATCTCCTTTGGGTCAAGCCCAGGCAGGAAGATTGTTTCCAGCAGCAGCCGATCGAACTTCGAGCGGTTCTCTTTTGTGTCCAGGGCAATCAAGACGTGTTCGGGATCCAACGGAACCGTAAATGTGCCCGTTGCCAGTTGAGCAGCCGTCGACGCCTCGGTAAAGGAGGCATTCGTCAAATCGAACTGGATCTGTTTCGCGGGAACGGAATCATCCAGAATCGTCGTGATCCCATAGGCCGAAAAAACCTGATGCAGTATCTGCTGGGCATTGCCGCGAAGATGAAAGGTGGAATGAATTGGACTTGGAATCAGTTCGACGAGGCCGCTGGAAAACGTCGGCATCGGCTCCGATGCGACCACGGCAGGGTCTTCCTCTGTGGCCAGCGACTGGATATGTTCCTGCACATACGGATTGCCTGGATCGAGGCTCAGCGCCTGCTCGAGTTCCTGCTTTGCCGATGTATTTTTCCCGGCGTTTTCTTCGTGCCGTGCCGCCTGTACCATGCCCCCCACCCACTGCTGGCGGGCAAGTTCGTAGGCCGCCAGATAGGACCCGTTTCCGGGGTCCAGGCGGTGCGCTTCGGCAAATAATTTCAGCGCTCGCGGGGAATCTTGTGCTTGCAAGGCGCTGGTTCCCTTGCGAAATGCATCCCGGGCCTTGGCGGTCTGCTGTACGGTTGGCGCGGGAAGGGGAGCCGCCGGCCCTGGCGGAGAAGAAGCGGCGCTAGGGTTCGACACTGGCGGTGCGGAGGCTACGTCCTCTGGCAATGCCTGGGCGAAACAAGTGAACGTCGCCAGGGACAAAGTCAGACCGGCTGCCGCCAGTTTCTTTAGCAAATGGGAAAAGGCGATGGCTGGAAGCCGCAGTCCCTTCAGCGCGCTGCGCGCTGAGGATGTCGAAATTGGGTTCCGCGAAGCAGGGGTGCGGGCACAGCTCAAAATCGAATTTGAGTCGAAAAGATCCCGCATCAAATGTTTCTTTGCCACTCGCCCAACGCTGCCTCCCGGAAATGGGGTGCTACTTTGAGCGTACCAGCTGCACCGCCGGAAGAACAGGGTACTCCCCGCGCGCAGGCCGCTTGAGTCCCAGCTTGATTTGAAGAGGGTCTAGTTCCAGGTTCGCCATGATGCGGCTGAGTGTATTCCGGTGCATACCAAGTTCGCGCGCAGCCTTGCACTGGTTGCCTTTGTTATTGCGCAAGACTTCCTGGAGATACCGGCGGCGAAACTCGCGGACAGCCTCTTCATACGCGATCCCGCTGGCATACATCTGTACGACAAGATTATCCAATTCGCGTTTCACTTGTGACCTCTCTTACCCATCAAGCTAATGCTGCGACAGCGGAACGATTCGGCTAGCAAAAAAAAATAATCGGAAAACTCTATTCTGAATGTTCTAACGTGTTGCGGGGTGAGGATGCAAGTGTAACCGAATCCATTCGGGTCGACTTTGCTCGATGATGGCCACACCTTCTCGAATTCTGCCC
>JAKAAZ010000028.1 GCA_021802085.1 Acidobacteriota bacterium | reverse complement strand
CCGTAGTCTATGTACTGCCCGTATGGTGGCTGGAATTCGATTTGGTCGGCGCCGATCGGGTGATGGGTCCAATCCGCTCCGCCAGCCGCCTTCTCTTCGCCCGCTAGATCGCACACGCAGCCACCCTGGCCCGAAGCCATGGCCGCACACGCTTTGTCCCTCAAGAAGAACTGTTCCATCGACGCGGGAACACGCCGCGCTCTCTATGTCCGCCTGGAAAAAATGCGGACTCTCGCGCCGGTTGTGATACAGTTCGGCATCATGTTCGATCGTCGCCGATTTCTTGCCGTTTGTTCGCAGTTTGGCTTTGCCTCGACCCTGCTGCCGGGAGCTCTCTACGCGATCGCCGCGCAGGCCCAGACCACGCCAGGCCAGGCTGCGCCCGCCGCCTCCGCCCCGCCCAAGATCACGCCCGAGATGGTCGAACAAGCCGCCGAGCTTGCCGGCGTTCCCATCGCGCCCGATCAAATTCCCATGATGCTCGATGCACTCAACCACCAGCGCGACAGTTATCCGCCCATCCGCGCGCTCCATCTGCCCAACAGCATCCCCCCCGCCTACGTATTCGATCCGCTTCCTCCTGACGCGACCGTCAATACCCAGCGAGAAGCACCCATGTATGGCAATCCCCCCAGCGTCGGAAAAGCTCCCACCAACCTCGACGAGCTGGCGTTCGCCACCATCCCACGCCTTGCCGAATACGTACGGACCGGAAAAGTGACGTCCGTCGCATTAACGGAAATGTATATCGATCGTATTCGTCGCT
Organism: Acidobacteriota bacterium; assembly: GCA_021802085.1. GTDB lineage: Bacteria > Acidobacteriota > Terriglobia > Terriglobales > Acidobacteriaceae > JAKAAZ01. Next base: position 20,887 of record JAKAAZ010000028.1, on the reverse strand, counting down.
TCGATCCAGAATTGCACTTCCTCGTCACGCTGACAGAAGAACGCGCTATGGCCCAGGCCAGGGCCGCCGACGCCGAGATTGCCTCTGGAAAATACCGCGGCCCGCTGCATGGCCTTCCGTGGGGCGCGAAGGACTTGCTCGCCGTGAAAGGCTATCCCACCACCTGGGGCGCGGGAGGTTTCGAGCACCAAATGATCGACCAGGATGCCACCGTCGTCCAGCGCCTCGATGCCGCCGGCGCCGTCCTGATCGCGAAGTTGAGCCTGGGCGCTCTGGCCATGGGAGATAAGTGGTTCGGTGGCCAAACCCTCAATCCATGGAACCGTCATCAGGGTTCCAGCGGATCTTCCGCCGGGCCGGCGTCGGCAACCGCCGCCGGATGCGTCGTCTTTTCCATTGGCTCGGAAACTCTCGGCTCCATCTCCTCGCCTTCCACCCGCTGCGGCGTGACCGGCCTGCGGCCCACCTTTGGATTTGTGCCCCGCACGGGAGCCATGGCGCTTTCCTGGACCATGGACAAACTGGGCCCCATCTGCCACTCGGCGGACGATTGCGCCCTGGTCATGAGCGCCATCTACGGTCCCGATGGGCAGGATCTCAGCGTGCGGAACGCCGCGTTCAACTGGAACGCCAATTTCGACTGGCGTACGCTCCGCGTCGGCTATATCGAGTCCGCATTCGCGCTGCCGCCGCGCGTGGATGAAACCATGCCGCCCGGGTTGTCGCCCGATCGACAGAAAAAATGGCGAGAGCAACTCGCCCATCGGCGGGCCGTCCGTGCCCGCGCCGTCTACGACTGGGCCTATGACATGGCTACGCTCGACCAACTCAGAGACATGGGAATCAAATTGATTCCCATGGAGCTGCCGAAGCTGCCCTACGGTTCCATGATGCATCTGTTGACCGCCGAGGCGGCTGCCGCATTCGACGAACTGACGATGACCGGGCGCGACAAACTCCTCACCCAGCAGGGCCCGGAGGACTGGCCCAACATCTTTCGCACCGCCCGCTTCTACCCCGCCGTCGAATATATCCAGGCCAATCGCGCGCGAACGCTTGCCATCCGGCAAATGGCCAACCTCTTCAAGACCGTGGACATCCTGGTCGCCCCCAGCGGTGGCCAGCAACTCGTCCTCACCAACCTCACCGGACATCCCGCCATCATCCAGCCCAATGGCATTCGCGGCAACGATGCCCCGAAGCCTCCCGCCACCGATAATGGAGATGATGACAACACTGGAGGTCCCGGCACCCCAGTCAGCATTACATTTCTCGCCAATCTCTATCAGGACGCCAAGCTCTGCGCCTTCGCCCACGCCTATGAGCGAGCCACAGATTTTTACAAAATGCACCCCGACCTTTCGACCGCCCCCGCCCGCTAGTGTCCTGAGTCTTAAATTCGTTAAAGAAATGATTTTCGGCCTTGTATCAGTCGTCCACCGACTTCGCCGACCCGCGGGGGATGAAATGGGACACGCAGTTTCTTTTTAGGGCACGCTTCAGTCGTAATGATTCTCGGCCTTGTATCAGGGCACGACTTCAGTCGTGCCGTAAATAGTGCAAAACAGATGGGCTTTACAGGCTGCGGAAAAACTCCGAATGTATGGCGAAAGGGCGAAATTTGCAGGATGGAAAACAATCAGTCAAGCCTCATGCATCGTTCCTGGGGCATCCTGGCGCGATCCATTTTTTGCCCCTTCCGAGAAATTGAGTTTTTCCGCAGCCTGTTTAGCCCATGCGTGCTGCTGTTCGAATCACTTCCATGAATCGAATTGTTGAATGAACTTCAAACTCAGGACACTACGTAACGGTCAACTGAACTGTGGCCGAAGCGACGGTCGAGCCAGAGGTCCCAGTAACAGTCACCGCGTGGGTCACGGGTGTGCCGCCTCCATTTCCGCTGCTGGCGCCGGCGCTTCCGCCGCCACATGCCGTAAGAGCCGTCGCGGCCATCAGCCCAACCGCCAATACCATGATCGCCATCCAGCGAGATGGAAAGTACCGCCGCTTCCGTCCCATGCCGAGTAAGGCCAGTCCCAGAATCCCCGCGAACGCCGCCCGCATCGGTGAGTCAGGATCGAACGGTTTCGACGAAGACGAGCGGGCCACCGACGTAGCGGCTGCGGACGAGCTAGCGGAAATGGTGAGAGTGACAGTTTGCGCCGTGCCGGAACTCAGGGTTGCCGACGAACTCGGAGCAAAGCTGCAAGTAACTCCCGCTGGCATATTGGAGCAAGTCAGGGTAACCGCCCCATTAAATCCGTTGCTCGGACTCAGCACCAACTTGGTAGTTGCAGAGCCGCCGGGAGCAACCGACACGGCGGCCGGCTCCAACAGCAGGCTGAAACTCCCATTCACCTCTGTCAAATGCGGCCAGATCGCTCCCATGGCCGCCGCGTCCACCGAACCCAGCCCGGTGGCCATGTCGTATCCCGTGGTGGCATTGCAGCAGGACATCACGCCATAACCGCCTGAATTGCCGTTGCAGTTCGGGCTTCCCGATACGCACACCACCGCGTTGCTTCCGGTGGTGACATCGTGGAATCCCGCCGGTGTGGACTGTGCCGTCTGATACAAAATCGGATTGGCGTTGCCGACGCCGCTGGTGTTCCCCGCTTTCTGGTTCCACAGCGTAATCATCGCCGCCACTTGAGGCGCGACAATCGAAGTTCCACCATACGCGTATCCGTTTCCATTGGCGTCGAAATACGGAACCTCGCTGCTGCTCACCGGATAAACGCAGCTACTCGTGCCCGTGAACGCGGTGCCGGCGGAATTGGTCTCCTGGGTGCACAACACATATCCGTCGTGGTTCGGGTCCGCCGCCAGGGAGATGTCCGGCACATCCCGTTTCCCATCGCTCGGCACCCCTGGCCCCACTTGCCAGGAAGGCTTGGTAAACCCGCCAGTGCAGGTAATGTTGGGGGAAGTGCCGGTCGCGGTCACGCAATTGCTCGCGCCCCCGCCGCTGGCGCTCAAATTTCCGGCGCTGTTCAGGCCGGCCAGGTTCGGCGTATCGTTCCATGTCGTTTCCGGAATGTAGCTGATCACCGAACCGTTGCCCGAGGAATTGCCCGTATTCCAGTACTTTGCCTGGTCCGCCAGGTCCCCGCTGAACGATGTACCGCCAGCAGCAGTCACATACTGGCTGCTGCTGGGATAATCCACCGCCAACCCCTGGCTGGCCGCAACGGGCTGGCCGCTCGAATTCGTTCCGGCGTCGCAATCGGCGGAGCCGCTGTCGCCGGACGCCACAATCACGGTTTGTCCCTGGGCATTCGCCTGCTCCAATGTCTGCTCCAGCGTTTGTATGAACCCGGAGCCCGCGAGCGACCGTTCACAAGCCCCATAGCTGATGCTGATGACCGGCACGAATTGCGTGCCCTTATTCAACAGGGGAGTTTGAATGGCATATTTCAGCGAATCGAACACGCTCATGTTCGAGCTGTTGCCAACCGTTACAGCTAAAATGGTCGCGTTTTTCGCGACTGCTCCCGCCCATTCGGTATCGATGTCCGCCTCTTCCAGGTCGCCAGGGTAGGCTTGCGCGGTTCCCGAATTCGGCACGAGAATCTGTGTCGGCAGGTTGCTCGCATTCAACCCGCTCAGGCTGCGGAAGTTCGCTATATCGCTCTCATACTGCACAATGTCCGTCTGTTCCGCAACCGCCAGGGTCTGGCCGCTTCCTGTCACGTTGTTGTTGTACAAACCTGTAACGTCGTAAATCGTCTGCATGTCGGACGGAGCGATGAAGTTCATTAAATTGCCACTCGGGCATGGAGATGTATTCGAGGTGCAAAGCGTGTAATGCGGACTGGACGTGCCCGTCGCACTGCGAGACGCCGCATATACTGGCCGCCTGACCACCTGCGGCAGAGGACGGAAAGTATTCAGGTGCTCGACGCTCGGCGCCATCCCCGCAATCGCCCGAGGAAGGCTGATGTCCGTCGAGTTGGCCCATCCCTCTGTTCCATTGACGAAATATCGATGCAGTTGGGTCTGGAAGGCGGCATTCACCTGCGCCGCGGTACCGCTGAAGACGACCTGATCGTCACTGGCCGGAATGGCAGTCACCGCAAAACCCTCCGATTGCAGCCACGCGGCCACCTTCGCCAGGTCCTGCTGGCTCACCCCGTACCTGGCGGCGAACTGCCCCGGCCGCAGCCACTGGTGATACATGGGCGAGCCCTTGGTCTGCTGCTCCTGGATCAGGTTTTTCAGGTCCGCCTGTTGCGCCGGCGAAAGACCAAACACCAGGGCCATGTTCTGGATCGGCGTCGACCCGCTCAGCTCGCCTCGGTCCTGGGCGACCGCGACCAGGGGATGGATCGTTCCCTGCATCACCTGCATCTGGTCCGAGCGAATCGGCGCGGTAATCCTGTTCGTTAGTGGCACCTGTGCGCTCGCCCAAGGCGCCGACAATCCACTCAGCAGCAGTACCGCAATCGTTCCAAATCCCACGCTAGCACTCACGCTACACCGCCTATGTTCCGTCGTTCTATTTTTGCGTTCGTTCCATTATGCCGCACCGGGTCGAGAAAGTTTTCTCTTTCAGTCGGCCCGACCCGGGGGCTTGATTTCATCTCGGACCATTTTCCTTTCCAAAAGCGGCCAAAATAGTCGAACCGTCCTGCTGTATAGACCTCACATCCCGGCGTTTGTTGTCTTTGGATGCGCGTTTTTCTCTTTGCTGCCATGGGACGGTATTCTCTAAAGAGACAAGCGTTGCATCTCACAATAATAGAGTTTGCCAATGAATGCATTGACCTTTTCGTTGTACATCCTGGGAGGTTCCCTGCTGGCGGGCCTGCTCGGCTCTCTCACCGGCCTGGGCGGCGGAGTGGTTCTCGTCCCCATGCTGGCGTTGCTCTTCAAGGTGGATATCCATTACGCCATCGGGGCCTCGCTGATCTCCGTCATCGCCACCTCGTCCGGCTCCGCGGCCGCATACGTGCGCGAGGGCTTCTCCAATATCCGCATTGGCATGTTCCTTGAAATCGCCACCACCTTGGGAGCGGTCGGCGGGGCCTGGCTGGCAACGCGCACCCCCACCCGCGGCATCGCCATTGTCTTTGGCCTTGTCCTGCTCTACTCCGTCTATGTTTCTTTCCAGAGACACGACGACGAAATCGTTCCGCGAAACAAGTGGTCCGATCACCTGAAAATGAACGGTACTTTCCCTGGGCATGACGGCGTGGAACAGAAATATTCCGTCAAACATATCTCCGGCGGCTTCGGCGCAATGGCCGGCGCCGGTATCCTTTCAGGGCTGCTTGGAATCGGATCCGGCGCGGTCAAGGTGTTGGCCATGGACCATATCATGCGCATCCCGTTCAAGGTCTCCACCACCACCAGCAACTTCATGATCGGCGTCACCGCCGCCGCCAGCGCCGGCATCTATTTCCGCCGCGGCTATATCGATCCCGCGCTCTCGGCGCCCGTCATGATTGGCGTCCTGATAGGCTCCCTGTTCGGGGCGAAATTGCTGGTCAAATCGAAGGTGAAACCGCTGCGGATGATTTTTGCAGTCGTCATCTTCTTCCTGGCGCTGGAAATGATCTACAACGGTTGGGTGGGGAACGTCTAAGATGATCGAGCTCCGCGATAAACAAGTCGAAATGTTCATTGGCCAGGTGCTCCGGGCAGGCGTGTTGCTGTCCTCGTTCGTCACCCTCATCGGCCTGGTCCTCTATCTGTTGCACCATGGCGCCTCCATTCCCAACTACCACGCATTTCATTCGATCAGCCCCATGCTGCGGACCGTGCATGAACTCATTCCCAATGCCTTTCATGGCGATTCGTTGGCAATTATTCAAGTCGGCGTTCTGCTGTTGATTGCCACCCCCGTGGCGCGCGTTGCCTTCCTGGTCGGCGCCTTCGCCCTTGAACGAGATCACATGTATGTGGCCGTCAGCGGGTTGGTACTGGTCATTCTTCTGTTCTCCATCCTGTTTGCCAGATAAAGATTCCCCCTTACCTGAAAGCGCACCTTCTGTGGAAGCAAGGTGCGCTCTCGTGTGTCGCGGATCGGAACTTCCGCAATCGATTACCGCTGCTGCGGAGGATTGGTGCTGCTGTTCCCCGTCCCGCTTCCGTTCGGGCTGCTGCCGCTATTGTTGCTGCCGGGTTGCGTGTTGCCGGAGTTCCCCGTCTGTCCCGTTCCCATACTGCCCTGGGATCCGTTCCCTTCCTGGCTGTTCCCGGTCGACCCGCTGCCTGGTTGCATCGACCCGTTGCCTGTCGCGCCGCTGCCGTTGGGGTTGGCGGTGCTTCCGTTATTGCTGGTGCCCGGTTGTGTATTTCCATACGCGCCCGGCTGCCCGTTTCCCGTGCCATTGTTTCCACTGCCATGGGAGCCGCCGCCTTGTTGAGACCCGCCAGCAGAACCGCTGCCCCGCTGCATCGAGCCGCCCCCTGCTCCCCCGCCTGCTGCTCCACCCGCCTGGCCCATCGCGGCCACGCCCGTCATTGCGCACGCTGCTGCCAATACCATGATCGATCGCTTAATAGTCAAGTTTGTTTCCTCCATATCGTCTCGCTCAACAACTCGACTGAAAGCCACGCATTTCTCGGCATTCATGCCAACTCATCGGCTATACAGTGGGATACTCGCCGCCCCCGATGGGTTGCTGTCCCTCGCTTGTTGCCATGCGGAAACGATTTCGCCCTCCCAAAGCAAGTTTGCCGCGGACAGGCAACCCCGCTCAACGACGGCCTCATCTTCACGTGTTCAACTTCCGAGGAAGTCGAATCAAGCCGCCGTCGGATCGCCGCGCCCTTGGTCACTGGATCGACTCGGCTGCATTAGGATAGAAAAATGACCGGAAACAGCCGCGAGCTTCGGGATCGGATTCTCCAACTGACCGAAAAATATTTCGAAGAGGCCTTTCGCGCGCAGCCCTTTTTCCCCGGTCAATCCGCCGTTCCCGTTGCGGGAAAAGTGCTGGACGCAGCCGACCTGCGCAACCTGATCGATGCCTCGCTCGACTGCTGGCTCACCACCGGCAGATTTGCCGCGCAGTTCGAACGGCAGTTGGCGCGCTACCTCGACATCCGTGGCGTGTCTCTCGTCAATTCCGGATCGTCCGCCAACCTGCTCGCATTTTCCGCTCTCACCTCTCCCCGGCTGGGCGATCGCGCGCTTCGCACCGGGGATGAAGTCATCACCGTCGCCGCCGGTTTTCCAACCACCGTCAATCCCATCATCCAGAACCGCTGCGTGCCCGTATTCATTGACATCACGTTGCCGAACTACCAGGCCGACGTTTCTCAACTGGAAGCGGCACTCAGCCCGCGAACACGCGCCATCATGATCGCCCATACGCTCGGCAATCCGTATGACCTCGATCGTGTCGCCGCGTTCGCCCGGCAGCACAATCTCTGGCTCATTGAAGACAGTTGCGACGCGCTCGGCGCCACCTTCAAAGGCAAAAAAGTCGGGACCTTCGGCGACCTCGCCACCATCAGTTTTTATCCCGCCCACCACATCACCATGGGCGAAGGCGGCGCGGTCGTCACCAACTCCCCGCTGCTGAAAACTCTCGTCGAATCCTTCCGCGACTGGGGCCGCGACTGCTGGTGCGATCCGGGCAAAGACAATACCTGCGGCAAGCGCTTCGACTGGGAATTGGGAGATCTGCCCTGCGGGTACGACCACAAATACACCTACTCCCACATCGGCTACAATCTGAAACTTACAGACATGCAGGCAGCCCTAGGAGTTTCGCAGTTGGAAAAACTCCCCGGCTTCATTGCCGCCCGCCGGAACAACTTCCAGCATCTCTACAACAGCCTGAAGCCGCTCGAAGATTTCCTGCTCCTGCCGGAGAGTACGCCCGACGCCGAGCCAAGCTGGTTTGGTTTTCCCATCGGCGTGCGCGAGGACGCGCCCTTCGATCGCGCCCAGCTCATCCGCGAACTTGAGTCCAACAAGATCGGCACGCGCCTGCTGTTCGGCGGCAACCTTACCCGCCAACCAGCCTACAAAGATGTCGAGTTCCGCGTCATCGGCGACCTCAAAAATACCGACTTCGTCCTGCGCAATGTTTTCTGGATCGGCCTCTATCCCGGCCTCACAGAAGAAATGCTGAACTACACTGCCGATATCATCCGAGCATTTACCCAGGCCAACCGCTCCGTCACCGTACGATGACTCCAGCCCAGAAGCAACAGTCCGAACTGCGTTTTGTAGCCGCCATCCAGACCACAGTGGATGAGCGGCTAAAGAAACTCGCCAATTTTCTTGAAAGTCGCTCATCGATCTTGTTAGGCATTTTGTTCCTCTTGTATTTGTGGATTCTGAAAGGCGAGCGCGTCAAGCCTTTATGGCACGATGAGCTGTATACGTACTACATCGCGCAGGCTCCCACCTTTGGCAAGATGCTGCTGTGGATCCGCACCATCGATTTGAACCCGCCACTGTATTACACTGCGGCGCGTATTACCTTCCATCTCATCCATCCATCGGCTTTTTCCGTTCGACTGCCATCCATGATTGCGTACTTCGTGGCTGCCGTGTGTCTCTACCAGTTTGTGCGCCGTCGACTCACGCCTCTCTATGGCCTTCTAGCGGCGCTGGTTCTGCTCGGCAGCTCCTTCAATCTGTATTCGTTTGAAGCCCGCCCGTATGCGCTCGTCTTAGGCTTCATCGGCATTCTCGCTCTCGCCTGGCAGCGAGCCATACAGACAGATAAACATCGAAGCTGGATTGCCTTGTTGTTTATTGTTGTGGGCGGATTCGGAATGTTGTTGAGCCACATCCTGGCCGCGGTTGCTTATGCTGCGCTGTTGCTCACGGAAGCCATACGATGCTTCCTGCGCCGGAAGCCGGATTGGATCCTTTGGATTTGTCTCGCTCTCCCCTTGTCCGCCTGCGTCACCTACCTGCAGCCCATCCAAACCCATGACGCCGGAGCATTCCCGAAGCTGTTCCAGGCTTCCATCACAAACCTGCAGGCAGCATACTCCGATATCTGGGCCGGTCTAGCATCTCTGCTCGCCGCGGCGATTGTCGCCATCGTCCTGCTACGCGACAAACCGACAGATCCTGTCCGCGACACATCGCCCAGCGGCTTCACTTTGCCCGAGATCATTCTTGCCCTCGGCTTCTGCTGTGTTCCGCTCGTCGTCATTTTCGTCTTCATGCATTCCCATAGCGCATACTTCCCTCGCTATGGCATCGCGGCGATCTTCGGCGTCGGCATCCTGGTTAGCTGGTTTGTCGCGCGATGGACCGCAGCCAGCAGTCGCGCCGCGCTGATCTGTTCGATCTTCTTTTGTTTCGGCATCGTCACGCCTGCATCGCTTGCCCGGCATCTGCAGAACGTGGTCCAGCCCGTCCAGCCGCAAGGTGTAGACCTCACCGGAGATTCGACCACCCCCATCAGCCAGATCATGCCCAATTTGCCCTTCGTCGATGCCAGCGGACTCACCTTCCTCGAGATGAACAGCCGCGAGAACAGTACCTTCCTTGCTCGCGTCTACTACCTGAACGATCTGGATGCCGCAGTTCAATATGCCAATGCGACCATCTTCGAAGGTTTTCCAACGTTGAAGGGCAAATTCCCTATCCAGGCCAACATCATGCCCTATACGCAATTCATTCAGCAGCACTCGACGTTTTTAGTCTTCGGCACCTACAACTACCCTGAAGATTGGCTGCTGCGAAAACTCGTTGCGGATCACGCAACCCTCCGCTTCCTCGGCGATTATTCCGCCGGTTATAAAGATGAACAACTGTATGAAGTCACACTCGCCCCATCGGCCACCGCGACCAAGCCGTAGAATGATGTACCGGAGATATGTATGAAGGCGATCATCCTTGCAGGCGGACTGGGAAGCCGGTTGGCCGAGGAAACTTCGGCGCGCCCCAAGCCGATGGTGGAAATCGGCGGACGCCCCATCCTCTGGCACATCATGAAGATTTATTCGCACTACGGCATCAACGACTTCATCATCTGCCTCGGCTATAAGGGTTACATGATCAAGGAGTTTTTTGCGAATTATTTTCTTCACTCCGCCGATGTCACCATCGACCTGCAGCAGAACAAAATCGAGACCCACAGCGCCCACTGCGAGCCCTGGCGCGTCACCCTGATCGACACCGGCGCGGATACCATGACCGGCGGACGCCTGAAGCGCGCCCTTCCCTACGTCGAGGAGGAGGAAGAATTCTGTTTCACCTATGGCGACGGCCTCGCCGACATCGATCTCGACGAACTGCTGCGCTTCCATCGCAGCCACAAATCGCTGGTCACGTTGACGGCGACCCAATCCGTCGGAAAATTCGGCGCCCTCGAAATCGCCGATAACGCCCAGGTCACTTCGTTTTCAGAAAAGCCCAAGGGCGACGGCCGCTGGGTCAGCGGCGGATTCTTCGTGCTCTCTCCCAAGGTCGCTTCCTACATTCAAGGCGATTCCACCATCTGGGAGCGTGCTCCGCTCGAAACCCTCAGCGCCGAGCGGCAGGTCTCCGCCTACAAACATCACGGCTTCTGGCAGCCCATGGATACGCTGCATGACAGAAAATTCCTCGAAGATCTTTGGGACACGGGGTCCGCTCCATGGAAGATATGGTGAACGCATTCTGGCAGCGCCGCAAAGTATTTCTCACCGGCCACACCGGCTTCAAAGGCAGTTGGCTCGCGCTCTGGCTCGATCAACTCGGCGCGGACGTCATGGGCTACGCCCTGCCCCCGCACACCACCCCGAATCTTTTTACCATGGCCGAGGTCGCCGGCGGCATGACCTCCGTGATCGGCGACCTCTCGGCCCTCGAACAGCTCAAAGCCTCGCTCGTCCGGCATCGGCCGGAGATTGTCCTGCACCTCGCCGCGCAATCTCTGGTGCGCGCCTCCTACCAGGACCCCATTCGCACTTATGAGACCAACGTTCTCGGCACCGCGCGGCTGTTGGAAGCCGTGCGCGCCTGCGATTCGGTGCGCGCCGTCGTCATCATCACCACAGATAAGGTGTATGAGAACCAGGAGTGGGTCTGGGCCTACCGCGAAAACGATCCCCTCGGCGGCCACGATCCCTACAGCAACAGCAAGGCCTGCGCGGAATTTGTCACCCGCGCCTACAGAGATTCCTTCTTTCCGCCCGCAAAATATGCGGAGCACAAAGTTGCCATCGCCTCAGCGCGCGCCGGCAATGTCATCGGCGGCGGCGACTGGGCCGCGGATCGCCTGATCGTCGACATCATCCGCGCCTTCACCTCCGGCGAAACCCTCCGCATTCGCAATCCCAACGCGACCCGGCCCTGGCAGCATGTTCTCGAACCGCTGCGCGGCTATCTCACGCTGGCCGAAAAGCTCTACGAACACGGCCCACAATTCTCCGGCGCGTGGAACTTCGGCCCCCACTCCAGCGATGCACAATCTGTCCAGTGGATTGTCGAACACCTCGCCGCGCGCTGGGCCGCGCTGTCTTCCGCAGCCCCGCCGCGCTGGCAGGTCGATGACGGCCCTCATCCCCACGAAGCCAACATGCTGAAGCTCGACTGGACCAAAGCCTCGCGCGATCTCGTCTGGTCCCCGTCGCTGTCCTTGCCGGAAGCGCTGGACTTCACCCTCGACTGGTACCGCGATGTGCAGGCCGGCCACAACGCCCGCCAAAAATGTCTCACTCAGTTGAATCAGTATCAGCAGAAACTGGAATCTGTCTCGTAGCGAACCACTCCCATTTCTTCAATCGCAACATCGGCTCCTCCAGATACCGCCACGAGAGCCACGCCATTCCATACGTGACCAGTCCAATCCCCAGGATGATCAGCAGCGCGGGCAGCATCCCAAGAGGAAGCACCTTGAGCCGCAAAAGCAGCTTGTAGGACACGTACAGCGGCACAAGATGGAAGACGTACATTGCATAACTGCGCTTGCTGATGGCCTCTAACAATGGGCTTTCGAGCACCGTCCGCACAGCGCATCCGACTCCCCGAATGCACAACCCCACTACACCACCAAACAGCAGCGCGGTCGATGTCAGCCCCAGGGGATAGATCACCACGTTGGGCGACACGGTTTCCACCACAGCGAGCCCTGCAATTCCCAGCAACATACCCGCGAAACAAAGTGTTCTTAATATTTTTTCTTTCATTCCATGCCGAATTAAAACCGCGACCAGCGCGCCCGCCAGCAGCACATCCATATGGCAATATGGAAGCCGGTAAATGACGTACCCATCGACCCCGCGCCAAAACAAATATGCGCGGCAGAAAAATGCAGTACACATCAGAAATAGGATCAGCGGCATCCGCAGGCGCTTCGCCGTAAAGTACAGCACCAGCGGCCATACCAGATAAAACTGCTCTTCCACGCACAGACTCCAGAACTGACCTACATACATGTCCGAAGCCCGGTCCGGTCCTAGAAAATTTCGATAGTAGAAGACAAACGGCGCCACTCCTATTCCGCTGAACACCCTCCGATGAGCCAGATAAGCGGCCAGCAGAAACGTGTAGTACAAGGGCCAGATGCGCAGCCCGCGACGCCAGTAAAAACGCCGGAAGAAATACGGCCGATCGAGGGAATCGAGCAGAATTCCCGTAATCAAAAATCCGGAGAGCGCAAAAAAAAGATCGACGCCGCTGCCCAGGTTTTCTACGAAACTCCGCAGCAGAGACGTCTGCGGAGAATTCTGGATCAGGTAATACTCGCCGCAGTGGTGAACCAGCACGGCAAGAATCGCAAACGCTCGCAGGCCATCCAGCGCGGGAATATGGCGCGGAATGACCTGCGCTCTTGTCCGCGGCTCATCCATGCACGTCCGTCTCCGCAACCTCCGTCGAGCCCAGCGGCGGCTGCGGCGGAAACTCGAAGTTCACCCGCTCCCGTTCCACAGCGAACGGTCTTCGCTGGATCTGCGTATGAATTGCGCCGATATACTCCCCCATCACCCCCATAAATACCAGCAGAATGGAGCTGACGAAGAACATCCCAATCACCACCGGCGCAATACCTACCGAAAATCTCCGCCAGAACAAAATCTTGTACACCAGATAGGCCATTCCAATCAGAAACGACATCAGCGCGCCGCCGAACCCGGTAAACGTCATCAGCCGCAGCGGCACTTTGGAATGATTGATGATGCCCAGCATGCCGTAGTCGTACAGCGTGTAAAAATTGTTCTTCGTGATGCCGCGCTTCCGTCCCGGCTGATCGTAGAAGATCTTCTTGTGCGGCAGCCCGATCTCCGCGATCATCCCGCGAAAATACGGGTACGGATCGCCGAAGGACTTCACCAGATCCACCACGCGCCGGTCGTACAGCCCAAAGCCGGTAAAGTTCTCAAATGTTTCGATCGACGACAGCCGGTTCACCAGCGCGTAGTACCGCTTCCGCGCCCAGAACATCAGCGGATGTTCTCCGCTGGTCCGCTTGATGGCCAGCACCATCGAGTACCCTTCCTCCCACCCCTGCACCAGGTCGGCAATCATCTCGGGCGGGTCCTGCATGTCCGCGACAATGCCGATCACCGCATCTCCCTGCGCCTGCCAGAAGGCGTGCATGGGGCTGCGAACATGGCCGAAGTTGCGCGAGTTCACAATGATCTTCACGTTCGGATCGGCCGCCGCCAGCCCCTTCAACACTGCAACGGTACTGTCCTCAGAAGCGTTATCGATGAAGATGTGCTCGTACTTGTAGCGCCCCAGCGATGCGATCACCGCGCGCACGCGCGTATACAGTTCGACAACATTGTCTTCTTCGTTGTAGCAGGGAGTAATGATGCTGATCGTCTTCACGTCGCCTCGCGATGTTCGTATGCAAACTATAGTACTGGGCCTGCGAGATTTCCCGAGTGACAACCTTGTTGAGAAAGTTTCATTCTTTATTTCCCGCCCCCGCGGGTGGCTCGGCGATCACGCCCTCCACCACATCCTCGATGGGCGCGTCCTTTTCCGTGGCCGCGTCATGCGCCGCATCCTCCGGAACCCGGAACGAAAAGTGCTTATGCCCGAAGAAGCTGTAGATCACGGTCGATCCCATCACCATGGCCCCCGCAATGTACGGCGCGCTGCGTTGCAGATGCAAGCCGTGCTGCAGTCCTTCCACCAGCAAAGGCAGCACCACCAGGCCCGGCAGCACTCCGCTTCCGTACACAAGGATGCACCGGAACCACTCCGCCAGATAATTTCCCTGTGTCTTGAAAACGAAAAATTTGTAACCGATATATGCGACCGTGATGCTCATCAGATTGGAAAGCACGGAGGCCACAATGTAGCCGAAACGCAGCCGTGGCATCAGCAGCGCTGTGAACAACGCATACACGCTGTACCCGAAGATGGTATTCCACAGCCCCACCATCAGATACCGCGCAAACTGCCCCGGCGGAATATGACTCGTCACCCGCGTAACCCATGGAACCTTGTGCGGCAAACCATCCCGAGACTTCTTATCGGCGCCGTTCTGCATCGATCGTCCCATCCTTCTCGCCATCCCCGAAAATCATGGTCCATCTCCACGACGAATTTCCAGTGAGATGCGGAAGGCCCGCTGTCCGTTCGCTTTCCCGCCGCGCGTCACCTATGGGATGATGAATGACAGGGCTGCGCGGAACGTTTCTTCTTACGACATCATGACAGTTTCAGGACGAGTCACCGTCGGAATTCCTACCATCAATCGCAGCAACCTGGCCCTGCGCTCCATCCAGAGCGTGCTCGATCAAACCTATCGCGATATTGAGGTGATTGTATCGGACGACGCCTCCACCGACGACACCGCGGAGCGCGTTCGCGCAATCCACGATCCGCGCCTGGTGCTGTTCGAGCAGAAGCAGCGGCTCGGCCTCGTCGGCAACTTCGATTTTTGCCTCCGCCACGCCAGCGGAGAATTTTTTCTTCTCCTCGGCGATGACGACGTTCTGCTGCCCACCGCCATCGAACGCCTAATCGAGCCTTTTCTGCATGGCTGCCAGAAAATTCCATCTGGCGCGATCGGCGCAGTCTGGTGTCCCTGTGTTATTGCGGATGCCGAGGGCCGTCGTCTTTGGGTCACAGAGTCAGGTCCAACCTGCGAGTCGCCAGCATCCATGATCTCTCAGCTACTCGCCGGCAACAGAGGCTCCCGCCTCAGCAGCATCCTGGTGCGAACCCAGGATGCGCTTGCCGTCGGCGGTTATGAAAAAAAATATGGCGACCTGTGCGACATCGGCAACTGGGGTCGCGCCGCTCTCTTGCGCGATTACATGATTTGCGTCCCCGAACCGCTGGTGCAATACACCCAGCATTACGGAAGCACCACGAGCCAATCCTCAGTAAAAAAATGGCAGGACTGGGCCAGCATCATGCACGCCGATCTGCTCGTAAGCGCGCGCGCAAGTGCCGACCCTGATGCGGCAAACAAAATCGAGTCTTCCAAAAGAAATTTGATCAGCGGCGTCACCCTCACCATCCTGATTCAAACCATCGGCAAGCCCGGCTGGATTCGCAACGCAGTGGCGCAATCGTTTCGAACTCCCGAGGCCATCTTTACTCCGTACATGTTCCGCAGATTGGTCAAAGATGGCTGGAAAGTTTTGGCGGCCCGTCGCAATTCCAAAGATTGAAAAAACAATCGCCATCCCATACGTCATCCACCGGTACAGCCGCATTTCAATCTCGTCGCCAATTCTCCTCGAACTTCGCATATACAATTGGGATGAGTACTCAACACCAGCGACTGGATTCTTTGCACGGATGTGATGACGCCGCAAACAATCGAAAAAGACGTTCCTCGCTAGACGGATCGGGCCTTTCTTTCACCGGAGAATCGTACACAGGCGCATCGTGCAGCCATTGGCTCGCATGTGCGAAGCCCGGCGCGAGAGAGTTTTACCGCACCCATTCCACGCATTGTCTCCACCCAGTCGGCGGCATTTTTCTCGCTTGCTGGAAACACCGCTCCTCGCACGCCGAAGGTTGCGGAAATCTGCAATCACGATTGACGCGAAGTTCACTCCTGAGCGGATTTACAGATACTGGCTTCAAAATGAGAGGAGTCATTCTGAGGTCGCTGCGGCGACCGAAGAATCCAGAGGGTGATGGCGGTGTTTACGATGCGGATATCGTCCGGATTCTTCACCGCAAATGACTATACAAACTGTAAATCCGCTATAGATCAATTCAATTATAGATAGATCAATTTTGTCTGACATGGGGCTTTCTTGAATCTTTTTTGGATACTCGCACGTCTCAACCTGAAGAAGATGGAATTTCGCTTCCCCAAAGGAAAATTGCCTGTGGCTCATCGACTGTTTCGATTCTTTATCTTAGCTGTTTTGCCTTTTGTCCTCGCAACGACGCTTCTGGCGCAGCAGAATACCGGTAGCCTGCACGGCGTAGTCGCCGATCCCACGGGAGCCATCATTCCCGGCGCGTCCATCGTTGTTTCCGGCAACGGCCAGAAGCTCAGCACCACCAGCGGCCCCACCGGCCACTTCCAATTCAATGGCCTCACGCCCGGACAATATACGGTCGATACCACCATCGAGGGTTTTACTCCCTACGAATTACAGGGCGTGGCGATCGCTCCGGGCACATCCAAGACACTCAATATCTCCATGACCATTGCCGCGCAGCAGCAAAACGTTCAGGTGAATGCCGAAAGCTCCACCATCGACACCTCTCCAGAATCGAACGTCAATGCGGTGGTCATCAAAGGGAAGGACCTCGACGCGCTCTCCGACGATCCCGATCAGTTGGCGACCGACCTGCAAGCCCTGGCAGGCCCATCGGCCGGTCCCAATGGCGGTCAGATCTATGTTGACGGCTTCTCCGGCGGCCAAATTCCGCCCAAGGAGGACATTCGCGAAATTGTCATCAATCAGAACCCCTTCTCGGCAGAGTTTGACAGCCTCGGCTACGGCCGCGTTGAAATCTACACCAAAGCCGGCACCGGCCACATGCATGGACACGTTTTTTCCATGGGCAATGACTCCCCATTCGACGCCCAGAACCCGATCCTGAACTCCAACCGTATTGCTGGCTCGCCGCCGATCATTGAGCCCCCCTATTACGTCTACTACCTCCACGCGGACATCGGCGGCCCCATGACAAAGCAGTCTTCCTTTTTTTCCAGCATCTTCAACCGCTCCCAGCACTTCCAATCAGTGATCGACGCCATCGATCCTGGGAGCGTCACCGCTGCCAGCCCCAACGGAACACCCTTCAACGCGACCGTCAGCAATCCCAGCAGCCGTCTCGATGTCGGCCAGCGCATCGACTGGCAATTAGGCCAGTCGAATTCCCTGACGGCCCACTATGACTACTATCGTGCCGCATTTACCAACGGCAGCGTTGGCCCATTGGCCCTTCAAGAACAGGCCACCGATGGGCTGAACCAGGAGAATACGCTGCAGGCTATGGACAGCCTCGTGCTCAGCAAGAACTTCGTCGACAACATCCGCTTTCGCTATCGCCGCATCCGCAACAACCAGTCCTCCGTGTCCACCCTACCCAGTGTCTCGGTCTCAGGAGCATTTACCGACGGCGGCAACAACTCCGGCACCAACCGCGACAACCAGGACGACTACGAACTACAGGACTATTTCACTGGTTCCTTAGGCCGCCATACACTGAATTTTGGCCTCCGCCTTCGCGCCTATCGCGACGCCAACTACTCCAACGCCGGTACCAACGGTTCTTACACGTTCCAGTCTCTTCCCGAATATCTCAAGCGCACCCCGCAACAATATACAGTCACGGTGGTCAACAACAACGCTTACACTGCCCGCGCTATTCCATTCGACCTGGCGCTCTTCTACCAGGACGACTTTGCCGTCAATAAGAAAATTACCTTCAGCTACGGCCTGCGTTGGGAAACGCAGAATGAAATCCACGATAAAAGCGACTGGGCTCCCCGCTTGTATCTGGCCTATGCGCTCGGCCACGGCAAGGGCAATCCCAAGACGGTGGTTCGTGCCGGCTACGGATGGTTCTACCAGCGCTTCACCGTACCCAACGGCACCTATGGGGCGCCGTACATCTTGAACACTCTTCGTTACAACCTGCCCACAACGCCTGGGGAGTTGTCGAATCAGCAGATTTATACCGTCACCAACCCCACCGGCTACACCGAAACCAGTCCCGGCAATCCCGCGAAGCCGCCAAATCCGACCTCCTCCACTTCCGCGCCCACCTACTGGACGATTGCGCCTAACTTCCATGCGGCGCTCGATATGCAAGCCGCCATCGGTGTCGATCGCCAGATCGCCAAAGGGGTGACCGGAAACGTTACCTATATGTACAGCCGCGGCATTCACGACTTCTTGAGCAACAACGTGACCGCACCGTATTTCAATGGCGCGACCAATACCTATCCCGGCACGTCGCTCACCGCCCCAGCCACGAATATCTATCAATTTCAATCTGGCGGGGTCTATCGCGAGGACCAGCTCATGGCGACCGCGCATGCCCAACTGAAAAAACTGACCATTTTCAGCTATTACGCTTATACCAATGCCAAGGGCGACACCTCCGGAGTCGCCCATTTTGCATCGAATGCCAGCGACCCGGGACAGGATTACGGACCAACGACTTTCTCGATCCGCAATCGCTTCCTGATTCTGGGGAGTGTCGACCTCCCGTATGCCATTTCCTTCTCTCCATTCTTTGTCTATAATTCCGGAATTCCATTCAACATCAAGATCGGCAGCGACTTGACGGCGAACAATCAATTCAACGCACGCCCCACCTATGCCACCAGCTGCAGCGAATCAGGCGTGGTGAAGACACCCTACGGATGTCTCAATCCCAACCCCATCGGTACCAATGAAAAAATCATTCCCTACGGATTGGGCACCGGGCCGTCAAATTACAGCTTGAATTTGCGGGTAACCAAGGTGATTGGCTTCGGCCCAAAATTGAATTATGAAAATGGCGGCTCTGGTTTCCATGGCCACGGCAGCGGTCTCGGCGGCCGCGGCCTTAGCGGCAATCAAGGTGGCCCCGGTAGTTTGGATGTCGCCGTCCCCCGCAAATACAGCCTGACGCTGGGGGCCTTCGGTGCCAACATCTTCAATCGGCAGAATCTCGCCGCGCCCAACGGCACCTTGATTTCCCCGTTCTTCGACAAATCGCAGTCGCTCGCGGGTGGCTTCTTCGGACCGCGGACCTCCGGCAATCGCAGCATCTTCTTGACTGCCGTTTTCAATTTTTAGAGCAAACGCAGCACTGCGGTAAAAAAGAGTTGTCATCCTTGGTCGCCGAGGTAACCCGAGCGAAGATCGCCGCGGCGACCACATCCGAGGAATCCGCTTTTCCGTCCACTGCGGCGTATCTGGCCCGCACACCGCAGCAATATCAGGTCACCGTGGTCAACAACAACGCGTACACCGCGCGCGCCACGCTGTTCGATGCGGCCCTGTTTTATCAGGACGACTGGACCATCAACCGGCATCTCACCTTCAGCTATGGATTGCGCTGGGAAACACAGAACGAAATCCACGATAAAAGCGACTGGGCCCCCCGCATCTATCTGACGTATGCGCTCGGCCGCGGCAAGGCCAAACCGAAGACCGTCGTGCGCGCCGGCTATGGATGGTTTTACCAGCGCTTCACCGTGCCCAACGGCTCCTATGGAGTTCCCTATATCGTTTCGACCATCCACAACAATCTGCCAACCACTCCCGGGGGGCTCTCCAACCAGCAGATTTATACGGTCACCAACCCCACCGGCTACACCGAGACCAGCCCGGGCAACGCGATCAAACCTCCCACCCCTACATCTTCCGCCTTCGCCTCCGCACCCACCTATTCCACGCTGGCGCCGAACTTCCACGCTGCGCTCGATATGCAGGGCGCCATCGGCGTCGACCGGCAGAGATCGAAAACGATCACTGGAAATGTGACCTACCTCTACAGCCGGGGAATTCACGATTTATTAACCAACAACATCGGCGCGCCGTATTTCAATGGCGCCACCAATATATATCCGACGACTCCTCTGACCACGCCAAGCTCAAACATCAACCATTATCAGTCTGGAGGCGTCTACCGCGAAGATCAGGCGATTGCCACGGTCAATGCTCGAATGAAGAACTTCAGCATATTCAGCTTTTATACATTTACCAACGCCAAGGGCGATACCACCGGAGTCGCCCATTTTGCATCGAATGCCAGCGACCCAGGGCAGGATTACGGACCAACGACTTTCGATATTCGCAATCGCTTCCTGATCCTGGGGGATTACATGGCTCCCTATGGCTTCTCCATCGCCCCGTTTTTTGTCTATAACTCGGGAACTCCTTACAACGTCAAAATCGGCAGCGATTTGACAGCCAACAACCAGTTCAGCGCGCGACCCGCAATCGCGCCGCAAGGGAACTGCGCTATACCGTCGTCACGCTATTATTCAACCCCCTACGGGTGCCTCGATGCCAATCCCATCGGCACCAATGAGCAAATCATTCCCTACGGCCTTGGCACCGGGCCGTCGAATTTCAGCTTGAATATGCGCCTCAGCAAAGTCATCGGATTTGGCCCGAAATTGGGCGGCCCTGGCGGTGGAGGCGGCGGCCCGCAGGCCCGCACCACGGTGGTCCACGCGGCGGCCTCGGCGGGCGAGGATTGAGTGGGAGTCAAGGTGGGCCGGGACGACTGGATGCTACCACGTCGCGTAAGTACAACCTTACGCTGTCGGTCTTCTCTACAAATCTTCTCAACCGGGAAAATCTAGGCGTCCCCAACGGAACGCTGACCTCCCCATTCTTCGGCAAATCTCAGTCGCTGGCGGGCGGCTTCTTTGGACCTCCCACTGCCGGCAACCGAAGCATTTTCCTCAATGCCAGCCTGAGCTTCTAATACTACAGTTGTAGATATTGATCGGGTAGGAGTTGCCGGAAGCAATCAGGCAGGGGAGATTCGCGTTTTCTGTAGTGGTAGAAGATGGCCAGGAGTTGGTGAGCCCGACGC
>JAKAAZ010000027.1 GCA_021802085.1 Acidobacteriota bacterium | reverse complement strand
ATACCCTTTAAAATCAACAACCTACAAAATCTACCATGTTTGGTATGTTGTTGATTCTATGTTGGTTACAAAATCTCAAACCCTTATGCCCGACAGACTCCTAGTGTCCTGAGTCTTAAATTTGTTAACGAAATGATTTTCGGTCATGTATCGGGGCACGACTTCAGTCGTGCCGTAAATGGCGCAAAACAGATGGGCTTTAGCCCCTGAGTGCTGCTGTTCGAATCACTTCCATGAATCGAATTGTTGAATGAACTTCAGAGACAGGACTCTATTGCGGATTGACAGTAGGTGTAGTTATTTGTGAAAGGGAGTCATTCTGAACGGAGCGTAGCGGAGTGAAGAATCCAGACGATATGCGCCTGGTCATTGCCGCCGTCACCCTCTGGATTCTTCGCGGAGTTTACCCTGAGCGTAGCCGAAGGGCTCAGAATGACTCCTCCCATTTTGATCGCAGTATCTGTAAATCCGCTCTAAAGACTTGCGAATTCGCGCAAGTAATTGCGACTGCCGACCGCACTTTTCAACGGATCGGCGTCCGGTAGAGTAGTGTCGATATCCTGCTCAAAAACGGCCCAGCCATCAAAGTTGGATTTTCCGAGCTCGCGAATTACGCCTACCAGGTCCACATCGCCTTTTCCAAGTTCACAGAAGACACCCCGACGAATGGCATCGAGATAGGGGATTTTGCCGCGACGCGCCTCGTTCAAAATGTTGACGTGAACATCCTTCAAATGCAGATGCCAGATGCGGGCCGCGTGTTCACGGGCGAATTGCACGGGATCTCCGCCGCCATAGAGATAGTGTCCCGTGTCGAGGCATATGCCTAGCAGAGAGGGATCCGTCAGGCTCAGTAGCTGAGCCACTTCCTCCGGTGTTTCAATATATGTGCCCGCATGATGATGAAATACGCTGCGCAGGCCCATGCCTTTCATAACGGTTGCGATTTCCGAAATGAGCGCCGCCGCATCCCGCCATTCAGTCTGGTTAAATCCGTCTTGCTTCCCGGCAGATCCGGCAATGTTCATGCGGCTGGTATTGAGCTCATCTGCAAGTACGACGAGCGGCGCGCCACAGGCCGCGAGTAAGTGTGCAACCTCCAGCGCCGAGCGCATCGCTTCCTGCTGCTTGGTTGGATCCTTGAGCGGCAAGGGAACGAATGCTCCGATCAGCGAGAGGTTTCGCTTTTGCAGTTCCGCGCGAAGTGCTGCGGGGTCGGTTGGAAGAAAGCCATAGGGACCGAGTTCGGTGCCGACATAGCCAGTCTGCACCATTTCGTCCAGGACCTCGGCGTAGGTTTGTTGCCGCGCCCAGCCTTCCACTTCGAGAATCCCCCAGCTAACCGGGGCAGTCGCAATGCGTATCGACATGTGTCTCCCTATCGAGTGTTCTCTCGATTTGTCAGATTAAAACTGCCGCGACCAGTTTTTTGGCCAGCGTTCGATGGTCACTTTCTTGTCGGTGTAGAACTCGATAGCATCCCGTCCCTGGGCATGCATGACGCCGAAAAAGCTGCTCTTCCATCCGCTGAAGGGGAAGTATGCCATGGGAGCGGCGACGCCGATGTTGATGCCGACATTGCCGGTGGAAACGGATTTTCTGAACTGACGCGCAGCCGCGCCGCTCGAAGTGAAAATGGACGCCGCATTGCCATAAGGGCTGCGCGCAATCAGTTCGATTGCCTCTTCCACCGTGTTGAGATGAACCAGGCTCAATACCGGCCCGAAAATCTCTGTGTCAGCCAGTTCGCTGGTGGCTGGCACACCATCCAGAATGCTCGCTCCTAAAAAATTGCCCTGGTCGTGTCCTTTGACTTGCAGTTGTCTGCCGTCTACGACGGGTTTCGCGCCATCCTGCACGCCTTTCTCGATGAGGGACCGTACGCGGTCTCGACTGGCAGACGTGATGACGGGTCCCATCTGCGTTTCAGGATTCAGACCATCCCCAACTCTCAAAGATGCGGCCGCAGTGGAAATTGAATCGGTAAACCAGTCGCGCGCCTTTCCAACGGTGAGCGTTACAGATACAGCCAGACAACGTTGTCCGGCGCAGCCAAAGGCGCTGTCCGCAATGATCCGGGTTGTCGTGTCCACATCCGCATCGGGCAGGACGACAACATGATTCTTGGCCCCGCCCTGGCATTGCACGCGCTTTCCATTGGCGCTGCCGCGAGAATAGATGTACTTGGCGACGGGCGTCGATCCGACAAAGCTGATTGCGCGCACCAGGGGATGGTCCAGCAACGCGTCCACCACCGGCTTACCGCCATTGACAAGATTGACGACGCCTGCGGGGAGGCCAGTTTCCTCCAGCAATTTCATTACACGAAGCATGCTGAATGGAACGCGCTCCGACGGCTTGATGACGACGGTGTTCCCGCAGGCAATCGCGTACGGCAAGAACCAGAGAGGAATCATCACCGGAAAGTTAAAGGGCGTAATGATGCCGACAACTCCCAATGACTCTCGCGTCATGAATTCGTCGATGCCGCGCGCAATGTCATCGAGGCTGTAGCCTTGCATCAGAATCGGGATGCCACAGGCGACCTCGACGTTTTCGATACCGCGACGCAGTTCGCCTTTCGCTTCGCCGAGGGTTTTTCCATTTTCGATGATGACCAAGCGCGCGATTTCTTCGAAGTGGTCTTCCAGGAGTTGTTTAAATCGGAATAGAAATTGAATGCGGTCGGGTGCTGGCGTCGCCGCCCAACCCGGAAACGCAGCGCTGGCCGCACGCACAGCCTCAGCTACTTCCTCTTCCGTTCCAGCGGCGAGATGTCCTAGCAACTCGCCCGTGGAAGGGTTGCATAACTCTGTGTTGCTCAGGGTGGAGGGCAGCCAGCGGCCCTCAATGTAGTTTTGTACTTCAGTCATTCTTGATCCTTCGATTCCGGTATTGAGATTTCGTAATGCCGCTCTTTCACGACAGCAGCTTCATATTTTGCGCGAGCTTCCTGGATGCTTTTGCTCTGCGACACCTGGGAAATCGGCACATCCCACCAGGACTCATATCCGCCTACGCTTATCTCCTTGTCGACTTCCACCACAAGGACCGTTGTGCGGTTCTCCGCCTTCATCGTTTTCAGGGCGCTCTCAACATCCTGCAGCGTTGTCGCGCGGATGGCGCGAGCCCCATAGCCTTCCGCCAGCTTCGCGAAATCAACAGGCAGGTTGGCTCCATCGAGTTGCCCGGTGCTCGGATTGCGGTAGCGATAATACGTTCCAAATCCATGCGACCCAACGGATTTGGAAAGATTGCCGATGCTGCCGAAACCATGATTGTCAAAGACGACAATGCTGAGTTTGTACCCTTCCTGAATGGAGGTAGCGATCTCCGAAGACAACATCAGGAAGGAAGCATCGCCAACAAGGACGAATACTTCGCGCGCTGGATCGGCCATCTTGACGCCCAATCCCGCGGCAATTTCATAGCCCATACACGAGTATCCATATTCCATGTGATAGCCGGATGGACGCTGTGTTCGCCAGAGTTTGTGCAGATCGCCGGGCAGACTTCCCGCAGCGCAGACAATGACATCTTCCGGGCCTACCGCTTTGCCGATCGCGCCGACGACTTCTCCCTGACTCAGTGGCGGACCTTCGCGCAGCGCGTAGATGCGGTCAGTCTCCGCTTCCCAGCCGGCCTTCCAATTCGCAATGGCGGATGCGTAGGAAGTGCCGATATGGAATCCTGACAGTTCCTGAGTCAACCGATCGAGGGCGGCGCGCGCATCGGCCTGCAGCGGCAGGGCAGCGTGCTTGAATGCATCCATTTCGGCCACGTTGATGCCGATGAAACGAACATCCGGATTCTGGAAAGCGGTCTTTGACGCCGTGGTGAAATCGGCAAGACGCGTGCCGATCGCGATGACCAGATCGGCTTCGCGGGCGGCGATATTGGCGCCAGGCGTTCCGGTGACGCCGATCGCGCCCAGGTTTTGCGGATGGTCGAATGGCAGGGACCCCTTGCCAGCCTGCGTTTCGCCCATTGGAATTCCTGTCGCTGAACAGAACTTCG
The DNA here is from genome assembly GCA_021802085.1 of Acidobacteriota bacterium. GTDB lineage: Bacteria > Acidobacteriota > Terriglobia > Terriglobales > Acidobacteriaceae > JAKAAZ01. The sequence continues at coordinate 17,642 of JAKAAZ010000027.1, read as the reverse complement.
CTAGCGCCTCGCTGGCTTCGCTAAAAAGAGCGCCGCCGCCGGCAATGATAATCGGACGCTTCGCTTTGCGAATCCAATCCGCCGCTTTTGTAAGCAACACAGGTTCCGGCTCGGGCCGCGCGATGTGCCATATCCTTTTTTCAAACATTTCCGCGGGGAAATGAGCGGCCTCTGCTTGTACGTCCTGTGGCAGTGCGAGCGTAACGGCGCCCGTTTGAGCAGGGGACGTCAGCACGCGCATCGCTTCAGGAAGCGACGTGATGAGCTGCTCGGGCCGGTAGATGCGGTCCCAGTACCGCGATACAGGCTTGAACGCGTCATTGACCGAAACGTCCTGCGAGTGCTCGGACTCAAGCTGCTGTAGAACTGGCGCAACGTTGCGTCTGGCAAAGATGTCGCCCGCAAGCAATAGCACCGGAATCCGATTCACCGTAGCGGTGGCGGCTCCCGTGATCATATTGGTTGCGCCGGGTCCGATGGAGGAAAGACAGACAAATGCGCTTTTGCGAATTCTTGCCTTCGCATACCCAGTCGCGATGTGGACGCCGCCCTGTTCATTGCGGCAGAGATAGTAGGGGAAATCCGGGCTTTCCTGCAGCGCCTGACCGACGCCTGCGATGATGCCATGACCAAAGATGCCAATGGCCCCGGCGAAAAAACGATTCTCGCAGCCATCGCGTTCGACATACTGATTCTTCAGGAAAGCGACCAGGGCCTGGCCCATTGTGATGTAGCGTGTGTGCATGCAAGTTCCCCCAGAAAAAGTTTTCAGTTCTCCATTTGCATCGAAACTACAGGAACCCGGGGGTCCTTGTCGCGCCAGTTCTGCCGCACCCAAAGGTGGTCGGGGTCTTCCGAGTTGGCGAGCGATCGCGCCGAGCCGGCCAGCGCGTTCAGGTAGTACACGTTGTATCCATGGGCCGCAACTACGGGATGATATCCCTCCGGAACCAACACCATTTCACCGTTGCGAACTGTCAGCGTCTCATCCAGATGGCGGTCGGACGTGTAGACCTTTTGGATCGCAAAACCATCCGGTGGATCGACGCGGTAGAAGTAAATCTCTTCCAGATCGACTTCGCCAGGAGGGTTGTGCACATCGTGTTTGTGGGGCGGGTAGCTGGACCAATTGCCGGCGGGCGTGTACACCTCCACCACAATGAGGCGATCGGCTGGAAAATCCGGCGGGAAAATGCTGTTGATCTGCCGCGTGGCATTGCCGGCGCCGCGAATTTCAACCGCGACATCGGAAGGCGTGACGAGTTTGGGCGGATAGCTCGTTTCCGCTTTCGAATAGCAGAGCGCGATATCGCACTGCGAATCCGCCGTGATGGTGAACGAAGTTTGGATAGGCAGGTAGAGGCCATACGGCATTCCCGAAAATACATTGGGGCGCCTGCCGATCTTGCTCCAGCTTCCACGCGAAGACTCTACCGAGCACGTTCCACCGAGGAGCACAATGCCGAGTTCGCAATCTCCCGTGTCGGCCTGGAACTGTTTCCCGATGCCGAGTTGGAGAGAGTTTAATTTGAGAAATTCGAAGCCAGGACATTCGGTGATGGTCCCATTTTCAGGCTGGATGAGCAGTTTCATATGCATTTTCCTCTTCGCATTTGCCGGCTCATTCACTTTCGGGCACGGCCCAGCATGCGATCCAATATCGCGCTTTGAACACGTGTGTATGGTAACTGAGCGAACGAAGTTTTTGCAAACAGTGGATTATCGGTGAAATAGTGAAACATGCGTCGGACTTGTTGATCGGAATTATCGGAGAATGGTAGGATTTTCTTGCACACGTTTTCTATTTCTGGGGGATCGATGAGTCCGATGGAAGCGCAACTCCAATACAAGAGTCCACTGTTTCAAATGACACAGACGACCCCGACGTGTCTGTGGAATGATTCGGCCTCTGTGGAAGAGCTTCGCTATTCCATCGAGCACGGGGCCGTGGGGGCCACCTGCAATCCCTCGATTGCCGTTTCCGTGCTCAAGAAGGAAATGCCGGTATGGAAACCCCGCATTCAGGCTCTTGCAGAGACCCATGCGCGGGCAACGGAAGACGAAATTGCATGGATGGTTGTGGAAGAAATGTCCGCGAACGCGGCGCGGCTGCTCAAGCCGATCTTCGACGAGCAGCACGGGCGGAACGGCCGGCTTTCCATCCAGACGGACCCCAGAACGTATCGCAATTCCGATGCGATTGTGGCCCAGGCGGTCAAATTCAATCGGCTGGCGCCGAACATGATTGTTAAAATCGCGGCCACGCGCGCGGGAATCGTCGCGATCGAGGAAGCGACGTATCGCGGGATCAGCATTAACGCAACCGTCAGCTTCACGCTGCCGCAAGCCATTGCCGTGGCGGAAGCCGTGGAGCGTGGTTTGAAACGAAGGGAAGCTGAAGGCCTTGAGATCGCGACGATGGGGCCAGTCTGCACCATTATGGTGGGACGGCTGGATGACTGGCTGAAAGTTGTGATGGAGAAGCAGAATCTCTCTGTCGACCCGGGCTATCTGGAGTGGGCCGGAGTCGCAGTGTTCAAGAAGGCCTATGAGATATACCGTAAGCGCGGATATCGGATACGCCTTCTGTCCGCGGCATTCCGCAATCACATGCATTGGAGCGAGTTCATTGGCGGCGATGTGGTCATCTCCCCGCCTTGCGCCTGGCAGCGCCGATATAACGCCAGCGATATTGAAGTGGTTCCAAGGATGGATATGCCGGTCGATCCAAAAATAGTCGACACGCTCCTGAAGAAATTTCCTGACTTTCAGCGCGCCTACACGGAGGATGGACTGTCCCACGCGGAGTTCGACACCTTTGGTTCTTCACGCAGGACGTTGCGGCAGTTCATCGCAGCCTGTGCCGAGATGAATGAAATCGTTCGAAATGTCATTCTTCCCAACCCCGACACCGAATAGAGCGGGCAGGTTGGGAAGTTCTACGACGGTGTCGAGGTCAACGGCTACACAATGAGTGCGTCGGGTGCGTCGAAACGCAGAATGGTTCGGTGTGTTCTACCCTGGTGTCCTGAGTCTTAGATTCGTTAAAGAAATGTTTTCGACCTTGTATCAGGGCACGACTTTCCGCCGTGGCGGATAATGATTTTCGGTCTTGTATCAGGGCACGACTTCAGTCGTGCCGTAAATGGAGCAAAACAGATGGGCTTTAGCCCCTGAGTGCTGCTGTTCGAATCACTTCCATGAATCGAATTGTTGAATGAACTTCAGACTCAGGACCCTAGAAACTTTTGTATATTGTCGTAGCTAATTTTCAGGCTCTCCAGAGGCGGTCGTTCCGTGATGTCCTGTTCCACAAACATGTAGCGAACACCTTCTTTCTCCGCCAGAGGAAAGATCTTTTTCCAGTTCAGAGTTCCGTTCCCGACCTCGGTGAAATGTTGCGAGCCGGGTCCGGTTTCGAGGGAAGTCGTCACGCCGGCCTTCCGATCCTTCAAGTGCAAAGTCGTGATGCGTCCGGAATATTTGCGCAGCATGGCGACCGGATCGTGACCAGCTTGTGCAACCCAGTAACAATCCATCTGCCATTGCACAAGATGAGGGTCCGTGTTGTTCAGTAACACTTCGATGCCTGTCTTTCCGCCGTAGGTTTGGAACTCGGAGTTGTGATTATGGAACGCGAACTGCATTCCCATCTTCCGGACTTGTTCGCCCCACGCATTGTACTGGTCGGCGGCGCGCTTGAAGCCGTCTTCGGAACTACCCAGCGATTCCGGCACAGAAGAGCAGACCATATATTTCAGTCCCAGCTCCTTCGCATAGTCATATCTAGAGCTGAATCCGTCGTAGCCGAAATGTCCGCTCGGCACCTTCAGGTCCGCATCGACAATGGCTTTGCGCAGGTCGGCGGCGCTAATTTTGTATTGCGCGGCGTATGTCTCGACCGTGGTATAGCCGATTTTGCGGATCGCGGCCAGCACGCCGGCCAACTCGGTTTGCGCCTGCTGGCGCACGGTATAGAGCTGTACCCCGAGCGGCGGCGCGGAATTTGCGGCGAAAGCCAAAGGAGTCACGGCTGATGCGGTAAGTCCGGCCAAAGCGCCGGTCAAAAATTCTCGTCTGGTGTGCATGGATGCTCTCCTCATCGTTCTTCGGTCGATCGAAATTTCTGTGTGGACGCGTGTACACGACGCAAGGGATTCATTTGGATGTATTTTTTTTGACCATCGATAGTCACGGGCATCCTAGAATCGATTACTATCGATTGTCAACACGTGCCGGCGATGAAGATAGTTGCCTTAGCAACCATGATGCACGAAGTAGTTGCCTTGGCAACTAGTTTTCCGGCTGGATTTAAGGAGGAGCATGGAAGTCATTCTCGGACTGGATCAAGGAACCAGCAGCTCGCGGGCAGTACTGGTACAGCTCGATGGAAAGCTCTCGCACACGGCGCAGGGGGAGTTGCCGCAGATGTATCCGCAGCCCGGTTGGGTGGAGCAGGACCCGGAGGCCATCTGGACTTCGCAAGCCGCAGCAGTGCGAGCTTTATTGAGCGAGTCCGGGCTCGATCCATCGGAGATTCACTGCATTGGAATTACCAACCAGCGCGAAACAACCATCGTTTGGGAACGCGCTACGGGACGCCTGATCGCGAATGCAATCGTCTGGCAGGACCGCCGCACGGCGGAGTATTGTCGCGAACTTGCGGGGCAAAACGCGAACGGGGCATCGGTGGAAACGATGGTGCGCGACAAGACGGGCCTGATCCTGGATGCATATTTCTCGGCAAGCAAAATTCGCTGGATTCTCGATCATGTTCCCGCAGCGAAGGCACAGGCGTGGGCAGGCCAGCTGGCCTTTGGCACGGTCGATAGCTGGCTGATCTGGAAGCTGACCGGAGGCCGCCGGCACATTACAGATGTGACGAATGCTTCTCGCACGATGTTGTTCAATATCCATACCCTGCAATGGGACGACGACCTGCTGGAGATTTTCGGCGTGCCGCGTTCGATGCTGCCTGAAGTGGTGGACTCGAGCGGCGATCTGGCGGTGACCAGCGAATTGGTCCCGGGAATAAAAATCACGGGGATTGCAGGCGACCAGCAGGCGGCGCTGTTCGGCCAGATGTGCATCCGGCCGGGGATGGCGAAAAACACGTATGGCACCGGCTGTTTTTTGATGCTGCAAACGGGCAGCAAGCCAGTCTTCTCCAAGCACAAGATGCTCACCACCATTGCATGGCGCGTGATGGGGGAAACCATGTATGCGCTGGAAGGAAGCATTTTTGTTGCGGGCGCGGCGATCCAGTGGTTGCGGGATGGCCTTGGCATCCTGAAGAGCGCGCCCGAAGTGGAGGCTCTGGCGGCGTCGGTTCCAGACAGCGGAGGCGTGGTATTTGTTCCTGCTTTGACAGGTCTGGGCGCGCCGTACTGGGACCCGCATGCGCGCGGCGCGATGTTCGGGCTGACGCGAGGCACCACGCGGGCGCATATTGCGAGAGCGGCCCTTGAGGGCATCGCTCTGGAGGTGGCGGACATTGTGCGGGCCATGGAGTCCGATGCACAAGAATCCGGCGCAGGAATGCGCGTGCAGGAACTCCGCGTGGATGGCGGTGCTTCGACGAACGACCTGCTGATGCAGATGCAGGCGGATTTGTTGGACATTCCGATTGTGCGTTCGCAGACCGCAGAGGCAACGGTCCTGGGAGCCTGCTACCTGGCGGGGCTTGCCGCAGGCGTTTGGTCGGACGTGGAAGAAGTTGCCCGTCAGTGGCACGAATCGCGGCGGTTCGAACCGAGGTTACACGCGGACGAACGAGACCGGAAGCTAGCCGCGTGGAAGCAGGGAATCCAGCGGGCACGAGGTTGGGATGCAGGGAGCGAGTGAGTCTTTCAAAAAAAATGCACTACCACGAATCGGAATCGAGATAGAGAACGAATGAATCGTCGACAGGCATTACAAGAAATTGGCACGCGTGCATCCTGGGATGTTGTGGTCATTGGCGGAGGAGCCACGGGGCTGGGCACGGCGCTCGACGCGGCGACGCGCGGCTACAGCACGTTGTTGCTGGAGCAGGAAGATTTTGCCAAGGGCACGTCCAGCCGCAGCACAAAGCTGGCTCATGGGGGTGTGCGGTATCTGCAGCAGGGAAATATTTCACTGGTGCTGGAAGCGCTGCGTGAGCGGGGGCGGATGCTGCGGAACGCGCCGCACCTGGTCCATCGCCAGTCTTTTATCATTCCCGCGGAAGCGATGTGGCAGGTGCCGTTTTATGGAATCGGGTTGAAAGTGTATGACGCGTTATCGGGTCGGTCTAGCTTTGGCAGCTCCCATATGCTTTCCGCGGAGCGGACGATAGCGGCGCTGCCCGGGCTTGCCGTGAAAACTCTGAGTGGAGGCGTTCAATACTATGATGGACAATTTGATGACGCGCGCATGGCGCTGGCCCTCGCACTGACGCTGGAGGAGCACGGCGGATTCGCTTTGAATCAGGCGCGCGTGCAGAAGCTGCTGGAGCGAAATGGCGCTGTTGTCGGTGTTGCGGCGGAAGACTGCGAGACCGGCGACCGATTTGAAGTTGCGGCGAAAATTGTCATCAACGCGACCGGAGTGTTTTCGGATGTCCTCCGTTCGCTGGATGAACCGAATGCTCCACCCCTGCTGGCGGTAAGCCAGGGGTCCCACTTTGTTCTGCCGAAGGAGTTTCTTTCCGGCACGGACGCCCTGATGGTTCCGCGCACGGTGGACGGGCGCGTGCTTTTCGCCATCCCTTGGCATGGATCTGTTCTGGTAGGCACGACCGATGAGCCAGTGGGAGGACCATCGCTGGAACCACGGGCGCTGGCCACGGAACGTAGCTTTCTCATGGAACAGATTGTTCGCTATTTCGGACGCAGACCAGGGTCACAGGAGATTTTGAGCATGTGGTCGGGGCAGCGTCCACTCATTCGAAAGCAGGGGGCGACCTCGACGGCCTCACTTTCCCGCGAGCATTCTGTTTTCGTGTCGCCAACCCGGTTGGTGACGGTGCTGGGTGGGAAGTGGACCACGTATCGTCGCATGGGAGAAGACACCGTCAATGTAGCGGCCCAGGCGGGTGGGCTTCCATTTCGGCCCAGCAGGACGACTGACCTGCGATTGCATGGATGGGTCGCACCCAACGAGGTCGATCTATTGCAGAGCGACGCTCTTTCTGTGTATGGAAGCGATCGGATCTTGATCGACCAACTCGGGGTGGAGAGGCCGGAGTTGCGCGAGCACTTGCATGCGCGGCTTCCTTATCGAGGCAGCGAAGTTGTCTGGGCGGCCCGCAACGAAATGGCCCGCACAGTCGAAGATGTTCTTGCCCGACGCACATGTTCTTTGTTTTTGGACGCACGCGCCGCCAGCGAAGCGGCGCCAAGGGTTGCTGAATTGATGGCTGCCGAGCTGGGTTGCGATAAGGAGTGGAAGGAGGAACAGATACGGAAATTCCAGGAACTGGCCGAGGGTTACCTATACCGGGAATAGAAGGTGACGGAGGGAAGATCCGTACTCCGTCCTCGACAGTTCCAACATTCGCCGGTACGTTCCAATCTCAGACCATGAAGTATTCAGTTCAGAGCAGGTGTATATGTCGCAGCGCATGCCGGATGGGCATTCGTGGGCGGCGAACTCTGAATTCTGCACCTGTGTAACAAGAAACCGTTACAGCGCGAAATTTGGAATGACCCGGCGGCCCACGATTCCACAGGAGAGTGGGTTTTGTGCAGTATGCAGGAACAACAGAACCATCAAAATCGGGTTCGCCGCTCAATCTATAGCTATCGATAATTATCTATTGACAATGATTTTCTTGAGTGCATATAATCCACCACCAAGATGAACATCGATGAAATAGCCGACTGAATGAACAAGAAGCCTTATCGGTGCATGATGACAAGGCGACAGATAGTACAAGGACTCGCTGCATTGTCCGCCGCTGGCGTTCTGCAGTCGGTTGGCCTATCTCAGGCATTCGGACAGACGACGGGAAAGAATCCGCGTGTGCATTTTGGCGCGCAGACCAATGCCTGGACCATGGATGGGAAGGACTTCGACAGCGTGGTTGCGGTGCTCGACCAGATACGCCAGATTGGCTATGCCGGATTCGAGACAGGTTTTACCAATGTCATGAATCAGTTCCAGTCTCCGCAGACGGCGCGCCGACAAATCGAAAGAACCGGTCTTGTTTTTTGGGGTGTGCATGTATATCTTCCTGGCCGGCTCTATGATCCTTCGACCAATCTTCCACCTGCTTCGCTCTACAAAAAGATCGCTCCTGGTGGACTGGCCCTGGGAGCGAAGCACATGATTTTCAGCGGAAAGCCCGCGGACAATGGGGCCCAACTCGCGAACAAGATCGCGGGGTTGAATGCCGCCGGCAAGTACAGCAAAAGCATCGGCCTGCGTCTGGCGTACCACAACGAAACCGCGCAGGAGTCCGAGTCGAAGCTGGGGGAACTGGAAGCGCTCTATGAGCGCACGGAGCCGGAGTATGTATCGTTTTTGCTGGATTGCGGCCATGCGTATGATGGCGGTATGAATGTTCCTGGGTTCGTGCGTAAGCATTCTGCGCGCATCGTTGGCTTGCATCTGCGCGATTACAAGGATGGAAAACAAGTGGTGCTGGGGCAGGGAACATTCCCGCTGGCCGAAGTGGCAGCCACATTGAAGCAGGTTCGCTGGAAGGGTTGGGTGTTGAACGAGGAAGAACGCCTCGATGGTTCCAAGCATGGTTCGAGCTACATGGAGCCGGCGTTCAAGGCTATGCAAGGAGCGTTTTTCGCATGAATCGTCGTGAATTTTTGTATACAGGAACGGCCACAGCGGCAGCCTTGAGCGCCCGCTCGTACGGTCGTGTCCTAGGGGCCAACGACCGAGTCGGACTTGGCGTGATCGGACTGGGGCGGAGGGGAACCATTGTGACCGGCGAGGGTTTTCTTCAAGACCCACGCGTGCAGGTCGTAGCTGTATGCGACATCTACGACGCCCAGACTTCGAAATTTGTGTCTCGGCTCCTTGGGAATGCACCGCCGCCACACACTTTCGTTGCATATCAGGATCTGCTTGCCAGAAAGGACGTCGATGCGGTCTTGATCTCGGCGCCGGATCATCAGCATGTGACCATCGCGACAGCCGCGCTGGCAGCTGGAAAAGACATCTATCTGGAAAAGCCAACACTGCATCATTGGGATGAACGGACGGCATTGCTCGACGCGGCGGCAAAATATCAACGCGTTGTCCAGTGCGGTATGCAACAGCGAAGCGGCGCCCACTACATGCGCGCCAAACAGGAAATTTTTGGGGAGCAAAAACTTGGCAAGGTCGTTTTTGCCCGCGGAGTTTGGCATAACTTCCCCTGGCAAACGCGCCACATCATCAACAAGCCCAAACCCGCAGGGCTGCACTGGGTGCTGTTCGAGGGGCCCGCGCCGCGCGTGCCTTATGAGACGATCCGGTATACATCCTGGCGGTATTTCCCCGATTATGGCAACGGCCTGCTGGCCGACATCATGACGCACTGGGTGGATGTGGCGCAGTGGATGCTCGACGATCCGCACCCGACGAATGCAGTCGCCCTGGGCGGAATCTATCAACTGCACGACGGCAGGGTCAATCCAGATACCGTCAGCGCAATTGTTCAGTACGATACCTGGAATTTCAATTTTGAATCGTCTGTCCTTTCCATTCGGAACAGCGATCCTTCCGTCTTCTTTGAAGGTACGGAAGGAACGCTGGACCTGACCCGCAATGGCTATGTATTTACACCAAACAAGGGAGAACCGGTGCGCGTCAATTCGGCGGAAAGTCTGGAGCGCGCGCATACCAAGAACTTCTTAGACGCTGTAATCGTAGGCAAGAAAGTAAATGCTTCTCTGGAAGCGGGTATTGACGCTTCCATTCCGGTGCAAATGGCGCTGCGTTCGTATTGGTCCCATGAGATCATTTCCCGGAAAGAGTTGGTGTAGGCCGTTTCTACAGGAGCAAGAGAAGGGTCCGATGAACGATATGAAGGGAATAATTTTCTGGAGGGAAAATCTATGGCTTCTACAGTGCGCAAGTTTTTTGTTGGGATGTCGGTCCTGCTCCTGCTTTCTTGCGGAGCAACGCGATTATTCGCTCAAGCAACTGGAAGTATTCGGGGCACGGTCTCCGATTCGGCGGGAGCGGTCATTCCCGGAGCGTCGATTACAGCAACCAGTACTTCCACGTCGCTGAGCCGTACCGAAACGACCAACCAGGACGGAATTTTTGTTTTTCCTGATTTGCCGATCGGGTCCTACAACTTTGTCATCAGCAAGTCGGGTTTCAAAACCGAAAAGCGGAGCGGGACGGTACTGCTGACAGGACAAACTCTCGCGCTGGAAATCTCGCTGACTGTCGGGTCCTCGGCGCAAACCGTGCAAGTTACATCGGCGGCGCCGTTGATCCAACTCGACACGTCCAGTATTCAAACGTCCGTGGACCAGAAGCAGATGCAGGACCTTCCCTTGAATGGACGCAATCCATTGCAATTGACGGCCCTGACGCCTGGCACAGTCCTGACCAATGTCGGCACCGAATCTGGCCAGCAGGACAACACGGGACTGAGCGTGAATGGATTGCGCGCAACCCAGGACAACTACCAACTGGACGGCGCCATTTATACGAACCGCTTTTTCGATTCCGTCCCTATCCTGCCCAATCCGGATGCGCTGCAGGAGTTCACGATCCAGTCGTCCAACTACAGCGCGGAATATGGTGGCGCGGGAGCTCTGGTGCAGCTATCGACGCGGTCCGGCACGAACAATTTTCATGGGTCGGCCTACGAATTTTTGCGCAACACGGCGCTGAATTCCAAGAATTATTTTCAGCAGACAATCCCCCCATTCAAGCTGAACCAGTTCGGCGGAACGGTGGGCGGCCCAATCATGAAAGACCACACCTTTTTCTTCTTCGCGGCGGAAGATTTGCAGCAACGGTCTTCACCCAATCCAATCTCGATTACAGTGCCAACGACAGCGGAGATGAATGGAGACTTTTCGGCCCTGCTTGCGAGTGGAATCTCCATTTACGACCCGACAACGGGTCTGCCGTATCCAAACAACAAAATTCCCACGCCGGTCGATACCTTATCAGGCAAGCTTTACCAGAAATACCTGGCGCCGCTGGCATCGAACCCGACAACTGGAGTTTTCAACTCGACCTCCAACTCGAACATCGACAGTACGCAATATCTCGCCAAGATCGATCAGGTGATCAATGCAAACAACCACCTGATCGGGCGGTATTTTTACAACGAGGACAACTTCCAAAGACCATTCAACGCCCCGCTGGGATTCTTCGCGTTAAACCTGTTCCGCAATCAATCGGCAATTATCTCGGATACAGAACTCTTCAGTCCCACTTTCACCGGAACATATTCTGTCAATGCCGGCCGCTTCGCGCGTACACAAATTCCGGAGGCTCCAGGATTGCAGTCCTTGCAGGACCTGGGACAGAACGTGCCGCTTGGCGCCCCCGGCGAGTCCATCTTTCCCGGTATCCGCGCCAATATCGCTGGATTTGTCAATATTTTCTCCGGCGGCGCGCTGACCCAGGATTCGACATCCTTTGATTACAAGGGCGTCATGGTGAAATTGCGGGGCGCGCATACCGTCAGCTTTGGTGGGGAGTTCGAGCGAGATCGAATCGATATGGACGATTATTCCTTCACTCCGGGCGATAATACTTTTAACGGTGAGCGTACTGCCGCGCCCGCCGGCGCCACCTTGCCTGCCGGAACTACCAAGAGCGGCTCAGCGCTGGCGGATTTTTATCTCGGACTCGATTCCCAATTCTTCCAGGACAACGGACGGAAAGCCTATCTCCGTTCATACAGGCCATCGCTATTCATACAGGATGATTGGAAGACGACCAAGACTCTGACCCTGAATCTCGGCTTGCGATGGGATCCGTGGCTGCCGCCAATCGACCTGAACAATACTTTGGTAGGGTTCGAGCCTGGGTTTCAATCCAAGATTGCTCCAGATGCGCCAACGGGTCTTATGTTCCAGGGCGACACTGGGATGCAACCCTCGGTCTACAGGAAAAACTGGAAAGATTTTGCCCCACGCGCCGGTTTCGCCTGGGATATTGCCGGCAATGGAAAGCACGTCGTTCGAGGGGCCTATGGAATCTTCTATGGCTTTCCAGAGGGACTGCTGTATCAACGAACCGATGCCATGCAGCCCGTGGACTTATATCTGACTTACCCCGCTCCTCCACCCGCCTGGGACAATATCTATGCCGGGTATCCTGGCGGAGACCCATTCCCTCGCGCACATGTAGGCCCGAGCCAATTTGCAAATTATACCTTCTCGCTTCCTGTTTCCGGCGGCGTGCTCGATCCCACTTCCAAGGTTGCCTATACGCAGAACTACAACCTCACAATCGAGCAGCAGCTTGGCACTAAAATGGCAGTCTCGATCGCCTATGTTGGCGACCATAGCGAACACATCATGGGGTCTCGGCAAACCAATCCCGCAGTTTATATTCCCGGCCAATGCGGGAAAACAGCATGTTCCACAGTCGGCAATGAAAACTCCCGCCGCCTGTATCCTGGAATGAGCGCACTTGAAATTGCTCAATCGTATGAGTACGAGGAATTCAACTCGCTACAAGTCAACCTGACTCGACGTCAAACAAACGGGCTCACGCTCCTCACCAACATCGTATGGTCGAAAACGATCGACGATACTTCAAGTGCGACTGAAGGAAATCCCGGGCCACCGAATCCTTTCAACCTGAAAAGCGGCCGTGGCCCCGCCGATTTCGACCAGACGATACGCTTTGTCCTGTCGGCAAATTACCTAACTCCACGAGTGAACGTTCGAGGATGGGAAAGCGCGGTCATCAACAACTGGCAGGTGAATGGAATTGTCTCCCTTGATAGTGGTTTCCCTTACACCGTACTTAGCGGCACTGATCGATCCTTGTCTGGCGTGGGCTTTGACTTTGCCGATCAGGTGGGCAATCCTGCGCGTCCCGCCGGCGTGAGCAAAGTGAAAGAATATTTCAATACAGCCGCGTTCGTGCCAGCCGCGATCGGAACCTTTGGCGACATAGGTCGCAATGGCCTACGCGGTCCAGGGTATGCCGACGTGGATGCTTCAGTCTTCAAATATATATTCCGCTTCAACCGGATACAAACCCAGTTCCAGGCGGAGGTATTCAATGGGCTGAACCATACGAACTTCAACAACCCAGTCTCGTCTATCTCGGCAGGTACATATGGGCAAATCACCGGGGCAGGCTCTCCACGCGTCTTCCAATTTGCTCTCAAGGTGACGTTTTGAGGGGTGGAAGTGTTGTAGTGAAAATGTGAATTTATAAAGCGAATTGACAGTTGGTGTAGTTATTTGTGAAAGGGAGTCATTCTGAACGGAGCGTAGCGGAGTGAAGAATCCAGAGAATATGCGCTTGGCATTGCCGCCGTCGCCTTCTGGATTCTTCGCTCCGCTCGGAATGACTCATCCCTTTTTCAACTATACATCTGTAAATCGGCCATAGAATGCTGAGCTGAAAGCAGCGAATCGTGAGCGCGATTCGCTGCTTTTTTGGGGAAGGTAGAAGAGAGGGCGACAGGTTTTTGCCGTCAGGGATGGAGGAGCTTCATGCCCGCTTCCTAACGGGACAGATGCCCATTGACAATGTTTTGGGCAGGCTTGCCGTCGAGCACGCGTGCAACATCTTCGCAGATGGCCTTGGTGACACGCTGCTGCGCCTCGCGGGTAAAGGCCGCAATGTGGGGCGTGAGGATTACATTCGGCAGAAGTTCCAACTCCCCCGGTTCGGGAGGCTCCTTGGCGCGAACATCCAGGGCTGCTCCGGCAATCTGTTTAGCTTTGAGTGCTGCGAGCAAATCCGCTTCACGCACTACCTCTCCGCGCGCGGTATTGATGAAATAGGCCGTGGGCTTCATCTTCCGAAAGCGAGTTCCATCCATAAGTCCGATGGTTTGCGGAGTTGCTGGAAGGTGGCAGGAGACGATGTCGGCGTGTGCAAGCAGCTCATCGAGTTCTACGAGCTTGGCATTCAGTTCGCTTAAGTACACATTGTCCTGCGTGAGGAACGGATCATATGCGAGGATCTTCATCCCAAACGCTTGCGCTCGCCTGGCAGTCAGATAGCCGATCTTGCCCGCGCCGATAATGCCGAGAGTCTTTCCGTACAGTTCAATTCCGATGAATTGCTGACGGTTCCAGTTGCCGCCCTTGGTGTCGTAGTTCGCGTTGGGAATGGAGTGCGCCAGCGACAGCATCTGTCCGATTGCAATTTCCGCGACGCTGATGGCGTTCTGGTCCGGAGTGTAGGTGATCAGAATGCCGGCCTTGGTCGCATAGTCGACATCGACATTATCGAGGCCGACGCCAGCACGCCCAATGACCTTCAGATTTGGAGCCGCAGCCAAGAGCGCGGATGTGACTCGCGTCTGATTGCGAACAATCAGGGCGCGAAATTCGGCGATCTGCGTCGCGAGCGCATTGGGATCTTTCCATAAGTCTGGCAGACAGGAAACGTCGAATCGTGTGCTGAGCGCGTCGACAGCAGCTCCGCGGATGTTCTCAGAAATCAGGATGTCTCGCATGACTTAAATGGCCGCCTCTTGATAATGGAAAGGAACATTCAACCGGGTACACCATTGCTCGAGCTCCGCGAGAATTTCTTTGGAGAGAGTGATTCCCCGCGCGCTGTTGGTTTGTGCATTTCTCGCCGAGCGTTCGCCGGGAACGAGGATTTCCTCGACTCCGGGACGCTTTCTGCAAGCTTTGATGCCGTCGATTGTATGGTCCATGCGCTGCGTGAATTCATCCAGATCCATGAAGGCAGGGATGTGGAGCAAACAGAAAAAATGACCCACATCCTGTTTGCGATCGAGATCTTTGTACATCGACCCGATGGCAGGACCAATGGCTGCACCGGATAAGACGCTGCTGAAGACTTCCACCATGAGCGCAAGCGCGTAGCCCTTGTGTCCGGCCATTGTGAGAACAGTGCCGAGCAGGGCTTCCTGAGCATCGGTCGTCGGCTGGCCCTGGCGATCGAGGGCCCATCCCAGAGGAATGGGGGCTTTCTTTTTTTGCGCTGCAATAATGTTGCCACGGGCAATCGTCGATGTGGACAGGTCAATCTTGACGTTGAATCCTTTTCCAGTGGGGAAGGAGGCGGCGATGGGGTTGGTGCCGAAGAAAGCCTGACAGCCGCCCTCCGGCGACATGGCAGGTTCGCAGTTGGTCATGGCTAGCAGGACAAAACCCTGGTCCGCCGCCAAATTGCAGTAGTAGGACAGAGCGCCAAAGTGTTGTGAATTGCGGATCGTGGCGGCCGCAATTCCATTAGTCCGGGCAAGAGGCATCAGTAAGTCGAGGGTCTTTCTTGCCTGGACCTGCCCGAGGCCGTTGGACGCGTCGATCGTCAGAATACTTCCAATCTGGCGATCGATTTTCAGTTCCGCCCTGGGATCGATCAGGCCCTTTTCAATTCGTTGCAGGTAAATATTCAGTCTGGAGATTCCGTGGGTCGCGGTGCCCTGCATGTCCGCGTCGATGAGCGTTTCAGCGAAAATCTTCGCGTCCTTTTCGGGCACACCGACGCCGTTCGCCAAGCTAGCAGCCAAGTTCTCTAGTTCAAGTCTGGAATATGCATGCATGACCTAAATTCCTCAAATGCAGCCTGGCGAATTTCGTCAGAAGTTGCGATTACGCGCTTCTGTACAGTTTGGTGAGAACATATTCGCGATGTCCAAGGGCCTCAGCCGCTGTGAATCGACCGTTGGCAGTTCGAACGATGACATCGATCAACGCATCCCCAGCCTGATCCAGAGTCATTTCGCCCTGCAGGATGGGTGAAACATCGAGATCGATGTGCTCCTTCATGGTGGCGACCGTCTTGGGATTGCCGGAGAGTTTGATCACAGGCTCGATCGGGTTCCCAATGACATTGCCCTGGCCGGTCGGGAATAGATGAATGACTGCGCCGGAAGCTGCCCATAGAGTCACCGCTTCAGCCGCGGCACTCGATGTGTCCATGAACCACAATCCCGGAGTCGTAGGAGCGACTGCAGGCTTGAGGCAACCAACGAATTTCGTCCGCTTGCCCAGCTTCTCGACATTGCCCAGAGCTTTTTCTTCAATCGTTGTGAGACCGCCCGCGATATTTCCCTTGGTAGGTTGAGACTCCGACAGGTCATCTACTTTCTGACTGAAGACAAGGTTGGTATAGTCTTCAAACGCAGCCATAAAGTCTTTTCGGACAGCTTCATTCGCAGCTTTTCCAGCAACGATGTGCTCGGCACCCGTGAGTTCGGTGGTTTCTCCGAAGGAGGCCACGCCGCCAGATTCGCAGTGCTTGTCGATGACATTGCCCACCGTGGGGCAACTGGCAAGTCCCGTCGTCGTGTCGGACTCTCCACATTTCACGCTGATGTACAACTCGCTGAGATCACACTCAGTTCGTTGCAGTTCGGTAGCCCACTGTACGAATTCCTTGGCTTTGTAGGAGGCTTCAGCGATGGTGCGAATGTCCCCTTTGCCTTCAATGGAGAAGCCAGCCACCGGTTTTTTGGTCTTGGCGATGCCATCCACGATGCGCTGGGTCCAGCCTGCCTCGATTCCGATGACAACGACGGCTGCGACATTGGGGTTACTTCCAGTCCCAATCATAGTGCGGAAGAACAGGTCGAGGTCTTCACCGAACTGCAACCTGCCATAGGCATGGGGAAGCGCGAGCGTTCCTTTGATATTGTTTGCGACCGCTTCACATGCTGCATTGGAGATGTCATCCACCGGCAGAATAATGACGTGATTGCGGACGCCGACGCGACCATTCTCGCGGCGAAATGCAAAGATTTTATGCTTGGCCATGTCTATGCCCACCTTTTCGTTTTAACGTTATGAACGTGAACATGCTGGCCCGCCTTGATGGGCTGAACCACTCGTCCAATGACACAGCCATACTTCGTAACGGAATCTCCAACGGCAAAATTTCTTAGGGCAAGTTTGTGGCCGAGAGGAATTTTTTCTGTCGACTTGGCTTTCAGGGATTCATTGGTTGTTAAATTGCGGCCGGAACAATCGGAGCCGGCTTCGATATCCACGACCGCGACCCCAACGTCGTCCGCCGCATCATGCACTAGAAACTGAATCATACGATTTGACCTTCTTTCTGAGTATTTCAACTACGTGGAAATGTTTAGACACCGCCGATGGAGACGTGCTTGGTTTCTAAAAACGCTTCGAGACCTTCGGTGCCGAGCTCGCGTCCCCAGCCGCTCTGCTTGACTCCTCCAAACGGAGCCTGGCTGGTGGTGGGTGCGCCATCATTGATTCCCAGGGTCCCGGCTTCAATCTGCTCGGACAGGCGGAACATGCGCCCAATGTCGCTGGTCATCGCATAGGCGCTGAGCCCGTACGGGGATTGGTTGGCGCGCCTAATGGCTTCCTCTTCCGTATCAAAGGTGGTGATTGGGGCAACCGGGGCAAAGGTTTCTTCCTGCATGCAGACGGCGTGGTCCTGGGCCCCATCGATTACAGACGGCTCCAGAAAAAATCCATGGGTCCCGCTCTTGCGCTTGCCGCCCGTCAGAATTTTTCCTCCGTGCTTCACTGCGTCTTCGATCTGTGCCAATGCTCCATCTAAAGCGG
>JAKAAZ010000026.1 GCA_021802085.1 Acidobacteriota bacterium | reverse complement strand
GCCGACCACTGAAAACGATGCACAGGAATCGATCTACTTCGCGCGCCACTTCCTGGCGGATCGCTGCTGCAGTTTTTTCCCCTGGGCCGCTGGCGCGGCCTCAGGACCAACAACCCGCTGGAACGGCTGATGCGCGAGATACGGCGACGAACGCGAGTGGTGGGCGCCTTCCCCGACGGCAACTCGGCGCTGATGCTGGTCGCCGCGTGGCTGAGGCATGTGGCCGCCACCAAATGGGGGACACTGCCGAATCAACCTCAACCAACAACCTTCCAGTGCTGAAGCTGAAATTGAAAGTGCGAAAAATTCTGGACACTACCCCTGGAAATCGGCTCGCGAAGCGCTCACTTCGCGGCTTCTCTGTTTTACAACAGGATTTCCAGGGCCCCCAAAAGGCTTGTCTCCTCGGCGTTCCTCGCTCAACTCGCTCGTGTGCATAATTCAGGTGACAGGAGACCTGTCGAATCGGGAATCGCCTCTACGTGTGGAGATGGAGATACAGAGATGCCGAAGAAAGCGACGACACATAGACAGAGGCGCGATTCAGCGGAGACTTGAGGAAGCCCTCGATAAACCGGTGGCCTTGACTCGCATTGCAAAAGACTTGGACAGCTCTCAGCGATTTTTACGTACGTTGCATCCTGACCTATGTCGCGAAATCGGACGTAAAGTTAAGATTGTCCGTTTGCTTCGGGCCAGTGCCCGCGAGAGTGACATCGTCGCTCAAGTAACAGAAACTTTGCTGGCCTTAAATTCTGCGGGTGAAACCCTTACTTTACGCAATGCAGGTATCCGAACAGGCGCACCATTGTTTTCTGGGGAATTGCGCTCGATCCTGTTTGGCATTCTGCGGTCGGAACTCGGAGCCGAGTTACTCAATAGGGTGCCGCAACATGCAATGAGCGCGCAACTGCTTTCTCTAGGCGAGACGTCCAGAGAAAGATTACGCGCGGTTTCCAGGTAGCCATCCTCGCAACGACCAGTCTAACGATGGTCAAAAAGAAGCGCATCCACAACGGATCCACGCCCGCTACAGTCGCATGTGTGCGCTTTCAATGCAATCATCTGCGCTATGCCGTTCCACTTTATCCTCGACGCGGCTAATAAAGCATATGTTGGCGGAACTTGGAATAAAGCATAAGCACGGAATAAAGCATTGCTTATGCTTAACTTGACATGTATGTATATGATTCTACTTATTGAGTTTGGTGAGCGCGCTGGGACTCGAACCCAGGACCCACGCATTAAAAGTGCGTTGCTCTACCACCTGAGCTACGCGCTCTCACCTTGATCCAAATTATCACAGAGAGGCGTCTGCTCCTACGACGTGGCATGGTCCGTTTACGGCCGCGCTGCAGCGCACTGTACCTGCCCTGATAAACTGAAAAGTCTGCCAGGAATGCTGGCATGAGTGCAACCATCTGATGACAAATCTGAAGACAAGCCCAAATACAGAAGCCTTTCGGCATACGGCTGCGGACACCATGGAGTTGGTGGGAAATACACCGATTGTGCATCTGGGCCGGATTTCGCCTCCAGATGGCGCGGCGATCTATGCCAAGCTGGAATTCCTGAATCCCGGCGGCAGTATCAAAGATCGTGCGGCGCTGGGACTAATTCTGGACGCTGAACGACGAGGCGTGCTGCAAGCCGGCGGCACGGTCGTGGAAGCGACGGCTGGAAATACCGGCGTCGGTCTGGCCTTCATTGGCGTTCGTCGGGGATACAACGTCGTCTTGTTTGTTCCGGAGGGCTTTGCTGAGGAAAAATGCATCCTGATGCGCGGCTTTGGCGCGACAGTGGAACGCACGCCGGAGGACGAAGGCATGCAGGGTGCGATTCAACGGGCGCTTGATCGCGTGCGTTCCATTCCGGGCGCATGGATGGCGCGACAATTCGACAACCCGGCAAATCCGGATTTCCACTTTCGAACCACGGCGCAGGAGATTCTGGAACAGATGGAAGGCCGCATCGACGCATTTGTCACAGGGATTGGGACCGGTGGAACTTTTACCGGGATCGCTCGCCGATTGCGCCAAGAGCTGGGCCGTGTCTGGACGGTGGCCGTGGAAACCGAGGGCTCCGTATTGCAGGGCGGCAGCCCGGGCAAACATAAGGTGGAAGGAATTGGCGTCAGCTTCGTTCCGAAAACATTCGATGCATCCGTCTGCGATGCCATCGTGCGCGTGACGGACCGCGATGCTTTTGCCATGGTGCGGCGGCTCGCGTTGGAGGAAGGCGTTCTGGGCGGCTCCAGCGCCGGCGCCAATGTATTCGCGGCACTCGAACTGGCAGGCACCATGCGGCCAGAGCAGCGCGTGGTGACCATCATTCCGGACTCCGCCGAGCGATATCTTTCGAAGAACATTTTCGACGGCGGCATTTGAATTTCCGTCTTGAATTTTGGCGACACCAAATGCACGCAACTCGCAAGGACCCGTGACATGGCTGAAGAAAAAAAAGGTTTTTCAACTCGCGCGATCCATGATGGGCAGTCCGCTGACTCGGTAACTGGCGCGGTCAATGTTCCCATCTACGCGAGTTCCACCTACGTGCAGGAGGAGATTGGCAAGAATAAAGGATATGAATATTCTCGTGTCTCGAACCCGACGCGGACGGCGCTGGAAGAAAATTTCGCGTCGCTGGAAAGCGGAATTTCCGCCCATGTGTTTGCAAGCGGGATGGCGGCCATCACGGCGCTTTGCACCATGATGAAGAGCGGTGACCACGTTGTATGCAGCGACAATATGTATGGAGGGACCACGCGTCTCTTCGACCAGGTGTTGGTGCGGTATGGTCTGGAGTTCACGTATGTCGACACCTCTCATGCGGAGAGTGTCGATCGCGCCATTCGCTCGACTACCAAACTCGTGCATATTGAAACGCCGACCAATCCAATGATGGCGCTGACCGACATTGCGGCAGTTGCGGATATTTGTCATCGTCACGGTGTCGAATTAAGCGTGGATAACACATTCATGTCGCCATATTTTCAGCGGCCCATCGAGCTGGGGGCTGACATTGTCATGCACTCCACGACAAAATTCTTGAACGGGCATTCCGATGGGTTAGGCGGAGTGTTGATTGGCACCAAGCCCGAGCACGCCGAAACGTTTGCCTTTGTGCAGAAATGCACCGGCGGTATTTTGTCGCCTTTTGAATGCTGGCTGCTACTGCGTGGAGTGAAGACTCTGGCCGTCCGGATGCGTCAACATGACGCCAATGGACGCAAAGTTGCCGACTGGCTGCGCAAACACCCCAAGGTGCGGAAGGTTTTTTATCCGGGTCTGCCAGATCATCCGCAGCATGCATTGGCCAAGCGGCAGATGTCCGGCTTCGGTTCAATGCTGAGTTTCGATCTGGGCTCGCTGGAAGCGGCCAATCGCATGTTGAAGAAACTGCATATCTGCTCGCTAGCGGAATCGTTGGGCGGAGTGGAGACGCTGATCTCGCATCCGGCTTCCATGACCCATGCTGCGATCGGCGAGGAAGGCCGGCGCAAGCTCGGCATTACGGATGGGCTGGTTCGCATCTCGGTAGGGATTGAAGATGTGGAAGACATTCTTGCAGACCTCGATCAAGCGCTGACGGCAGCTTAAGCCGGTCGCAGGCGCGTCAACGCGGGATCGGTTTTTTACATATCGATCAGCGACCCCGGTGAATCCTTCAGCTTCTTTCGTATCTCGACATTCAGCCGCTTGATCTTCTGATTCAACGTGGAAAGCGGGATGTGGAAGGCTTCCGCAGCGTCCGTCTGGTTCCAGTTGCATTGCTCCAAGCGGTCGGTGATGATGCGCTTCTCTATGTTTTCCAGAATTTCGAATAACGACGCGGCCGGGTCCTGTTCGAGCAGGCTGGCTTCATAGGTGCGGCCGGTCAGGTGGTCCGGCAGCAGGTCTTTGGGAATTGTCTGTTCTGTCGAGAGCACAACGCAGCGCTCGATAACATTTTCGAGTTCTCGCACGTTGCCGGGCCATGAGTAATCGATCAAGGCGCGCATGGTTTCCGCGGAAATTGTGCGCAGAGGAAGTTGATTTTCTTCACAAAAACGCTTCAGGCAGTGCGCGACCAAGAGTGGTATGTCTTCCTTTCGATTCCGCAAGGGGGGCAGATCAATGGTGATGACGTTCAGTCGATAATAGAGATCTTCGCGAAACCGCCCCTCACGCACAGCCAGGCGAAGGTCCGCGTTGGTGGCAGCGACGATTCGCACGTCGACCTGAATCTCCTGCACGCCGCCCACCAGCATAAATTTTCGATCCTGCAGGACGCGTAACAATTTCGCCTGGGTGTCCAGCGCCATGGTGCCGATTTCATCCAGGAACAAGGTGCCGCCGTTGGCGATTTCAAACAGGCCCTTCTTGGATGCAATGGCTGAAGTGAACGCGCCCTTGACGTGGCCGAAGAGAGTGCTTTCCAGCAAGTCCGAGGGCACGGCTCCGGTATGGACCGGAACGAAGGGTTTGTCACGACGCGGGGAATGCGAATGGATTGCTTTCGCAATCAATTCCTTGCCGGTTCCACTCTCCCCCTGAACCAGAATTGTGGAGCGGCTGGGAGCCACCTGGCCGACCAGGTCCAGCACTGCCTGCATCGGCTCACTTTTTCCGATGATGTTTTCGAAGCTGTATCGCTGTTTCAGGGCGCGCTTCAGGTGGATATTTTCCGTTTCGGCGCGATGCTGCGCAATGGCGCCGCGAATATCGGCGAGAAGTTTTTCGTTGTCCCAGGGTTTTTGAATGAAATTGTTGGCGCCGAAGTGCATGGCTTCGACCACATTCTGCACCGTCCCATACGCCGTGATCATGATTACAGGAAGATTTGCGTGCCGCTCGCGTATCGCCTGAAGGACCTCAAAACCGCTCTGACCCGGCAAGGCCAAATCGAGTAGTACCAAATCGTAGACGGACTCCTCGAGAGTTCGCAGGCCGGCGGCACCATCGGGCGCGGTGCCAACGACAAAACCCTCGATCTCCAATAGAAGTTGCAGCGACTCTCGGATCGCTGCTTCGTCGTCGATGATGAGCAGGCGAAGCGGCAGAGGGCTGTCCGCGTCTTGAAGGTCGGGTTGGGTAGCGTCAGACATGAACGGGCTTCCTTAAGATAGGGAATTGCAGATGAAACGTGGTGCCATGGCCAACTCTACTTTCCACGTGAATTTTTCCGGCATGCTCTTGAATAATGCCGTAGCTGACCGAGAGTCCCAAGCCGGTACCGCGCGGCTGGCCTTCGACCCCCGCGGACTTCGTAGTGAAAAAAGGATCGTAGATTCGACGAAGATTTTCCGCCGCGATGCCAGAGCCTGTGTCCCCAATGATGACTTCGATCTGTCCGTTGGCGACGGTCTCCACTCGCAGTACCCCGCCATTGGCCATGGCGTCTTTCGCATTCAAAAACAAATTGAGGAACACCTGTTGGAGCTTCCCCATATTGCCAAGAATGTCCGGCAGTTCCGGCTGCAGGGCCAGTTCGATGCTGATATTGGCAGTCGTGAACTGGTGCCGCAGCAATGCCAGTGTCTCCTCCAGAACGTGATTCACACTGATGGCTTTGAACTCGATGGTGCTGGTGCGCGAAAAATTGAGCAGACTGTTGACAATTTCCGAGGCCCGAAAGGTTTGCTGGGTAATCTTGTCCAGCAGCGGACCGGTACGCTCATCGCCACGAATCTGCTTGGCCATCATCTGGGTGTAGGAAGAGATCACCGCCAGCGGGGTGTTCACTTCGTGGGCGATGCCGGCCGCCAGCAAGCCGATGGAAGATAGTTTATCGGCCTGCATCAATTGGCTTTCCAGCTGGACGCGTTCGGTGATGTCGTCGACCAGGATGATACGGCCCACCGTATTGAAATCCTTATCCACCAGCGGGGCAATGGCGATGTTGGCGTTTCGAATTTCTCCGGCGCGTGTTGCGAGTTGAAATTTATAGAGATTGTGTACGCCGGTTTCATGTTTCACGCGGTCATATTCGTTCATGAAATCCGGCGGAAACAGATTTGCCAGCGGCTGATTCAGTGCATTCGCACGCGGCACCGCGTACATAGATTCCATCTGGGCGTTCCAGCTATCGATACGGTCGGCGAGATCGACAGCCAGAATCCCGATGTTGATGGATTCGACGATGTTTTCATTGAATTCTTTGAGCTGCTCATACTCCGCGATTTTTTCTTCGAGCTTCGCGTATAAGCGCGCGTTCTGGATGGCAATGCCGACATAGCTGGCGAGCGTTTCCAGCAGTTCCACATCCTCGCTCGAAAGGAAGTCCCCATTGGTAGTGCGGCCCAGTCCCAACACGGCAATGGTGCGCTGCTGCACTCGGCAGGGCAGGTAATAGTTCAGATCGAGCAGTTGGACAGCACGTTGCTGGCTTTCGGTCAGGTGGGGCGCATTCTGCGTGCTTTCCAGGAAGATGTGCGACCCGTCCTCCCGGCCATCGAAGCGGAGAAACCCGGTATCAAGACTTTCGGCATGGTTCAGCGCCGGAGCCGGAATGCCATGGCTGGCCGCCAGCCGGAAGCGTGAATGGCGGGCGTCTTGTTCCTCGTCGAGAAATACGCCGATCCTGGCTACTTGCAGAATGCGGGGCAGCCGGTCTACCAGGGCGTTCAGCAACGCGCGCAGATCGGTTTGCGTGTTGAGGCTACGGGCAAATTCGACCAGAGTGGCGCGAGAATCGAGTCGTTTGCGATCGAAGACGCGGTCCACGCGGTCCTGGATGGCGCGCTTAATGGGATCGAAAACCAGCGCGGCGATGATGATCGCTGTGGCCAGTCCCCATCCGCCCGCAGCCGGGAGGCGGGTGTGAACCACCTCGCCAGCGAATGCGACCGCGCCAAAATAGATGGCGACCAGCGTGCCGGTTGCCAGCGTATACGTCACACCGCGCTTGAAGATCAGGTCCACATCCATCAAGCGATAGCGCACAATCGCATAACTGAATGTCAGGGGAAGGAAAACCAGGCACATCACGCCGATCTGGCCAAGCAACGTCGGCGCGGATGGTCCGGCAAGGAGATAGGGAATTGCATACAACAGCGTGAACGGCGTGACCGCAAGTAAAGTGCCGCGGTTCAGCCATTTCAGTTGCTGGCGCGTGAGTGGATTGTCCGCCCTGCGATAGTTGAGGAAGAACACCAACGCGGCGGCTACGTAGTACACCGTTATGTAGCCGATTGCAACCTGGTTCAGCCGGTGATACAGCAGATCCGTGGCAGACCAGAGCCGAATGGCCGTGACGAACAGGCCAACTAGGGCAATTCCCGGCAGATAGAGCAGCCAAGCCATGCGACGGCGACGCATGGTCGGGTTATGTTCTGGAAATGTGAAAGCAAAGTGCAGGAAAAGTGCGGGCTGGGCGGCGCTTGCCGCTATATTACCCCAGAAAATGACCCAATCGAACAGATTTAGCTTTCCGGTGTAATGAAAGGCATAGAGAACGAAGGATGTCAGGCAGAAGATATAAAAATGGACGGAGCGTGGCGCCGTCCAGCGGCGAAACAGGATGTACAGGCCGATCAACAGGTATACCAGCGCGATCAAGCGCAGACCGTAATTGATGTTGCGGTCCTTCGGAACCAAGATCACCGGAATTTCCAGTCGAATCCCGAGCCGGGTTACGGAGTAGGTGGCCTTGCTATAAATTCCTGTAGCGGAAAGTTGGCGTTCCAGCGATGCGATGCTCGGGGTTGGATGGTTGTTGACCCCAGTCAATAAATCCCCCGCTTCAATGCCAGCGCGCTCGCCCGGTCCAAGAGGCAATACTTTCTGCGCGATGAGTCCGCCGGGGGCCTCAGCCCACCAAACAAGATCAGTCGGAGTCTGAAAGTCGGACTCGTGGCTGTAATTGATGGACGCCAGGATGACAGCGGCGACTGTCAGCACTGCCAGCACAACGGCTGCGATGCGAAATGGGATGTTCCGGGGCATTTCGGAGCCTATCTTTCCGTCTCAGAGCGCCGGGTCCAATTATGCGTTGTTCTGATGCGGTCTTAATTCCTGGTGCAACTTGCGTGCCAGATCGCGGATACATTCCAACGGAATCCATCTCGTGCGAATACCAGCCATTCGGGTGAATTGGGAATATTTGCGATTCGAACTCTAGACTGCCATGTGCTGTTGCGTGCAGGCGTTTCTGTGGAATCGCAGCGTGCAGCAGTCCTTTCCGATGCTTCGGGTGGGTGCACTCCTCAGCGGTTGCTCCGAGAACCCGTTACTGCGTTGCTGAATCTGTATCCACAATTCTAAATCGAAATATATGATTTATGGAATTCTGGAGACAACTATTGCATCTTCAGGACCTTGCGGGGTCTACCGGGTGAGCAGTATGCGCAGATCGCGTAGATTGTTTCCCGAAGGCCCGATCACAATCGCCGCATTTCGATCCAGCAGAAACGGATACGCGTTGAAGCTTTTAAGAACCTGGCAGGCTGTGCCTATATCCCCGCGCGGGAGAACCCCTCGATCCAGGACTGCGCCTGCCGCAGGGCTATTTCCATCGATTCCGTCCGACCCGGCGGAGAGAATGGCGATCGGGGCATCTTCAGAAGTGAGCAAGGTGGCGGCATACAGGGCGAATTGCTGGTTCCTTCCGCCGACTCCTATCGCGCCATGGCTGCCGCTCTCCGCTGGCAGGCCAACGCTCAGCTCGCCCGTTGATATCAGGCACAGGTTGGATTGTCGATTGCGCAAAGTCCGCAACCTGTCGAGCAGATAATGTGCGGCGGCCTTGTACTCCCATTCGTCGCATGTATTGTCAATGATCGGGGTCAAGCCCAGCGCCTGGGCATATCGCGCCGCAGACTCGGCGAGAGATTGTGCGTTGAGTAGAACTGTGGCTTGCGCGTGGAATTCCGCAGGCTTCGGAGTTTCGGTCAAAGCGGAAGATTCAAAAAAATGACGTACTGCGGCAGGGAAGCGCGGGAGCAAGACAAATCGCTCCAGAATCTCTCTGCATTCAGTCACCGTGGACGTGTCCGGCAGGGTGGGGCCGGACCCCAGGGCGTCTTCGCGTCCAATGGGAACGTCCGAGATCAAGAGAGAACGGCAGATCGCATTGCCCGCCGCCAAGGCGAGACGTCCACCTTTTACTGCGGAAAAATGCTTTCGGACACAATTCATTTCCGTGATGGAGGCGCCGCTAGCGACCAGTGCCCGGTGGAAATCCGCTGTATCGGCGAGAGAGATGGTCGGATCGAGCGGCAGCTCCATCATGGCGGAGGCCCCGCCGCTGATCAGGAAGAAACAGAGTGTTTCCTCAGGTGAGTCTTGCGGCAGATTCCTCAGCATCGCCAGCCCTGCGCGCGCGCCAGCAAACGAGGCCTGATTTGGCGAAGGATGGCCGCCGGCAAAATACTGAAAACCGTCTGGAAGGTTGGACTGGAACCGGTGGGAAGCTTCCGGCGCAATCAGGACTCCGCCGAGGTCGAAGCCTGCCGGGAATGCCAATTGCCGCAGCAGAGAAAACAACGTTGTACTGGAAGCTTTTCCCGCAGCGACGATCCTGACCCGATGAATTGCTCGAAGATCAATGGCTTCTTCGCCGACGTACAAGGTCCCCTCGCGCACGGACACATGGCGTGCGACGGCATTCTCGACGCTGCAGTCCGCGAGCGCCTTGTCAAAGATCGTTCGTGCGACTTCACGCAGGTTTTCCATCTAGCTCCCATTCCACCGACGAGTACGCGCCGCTACAGGTTGCCAATGTCAAAATAGTGCTTCGCCCAGCTGACGATAGCAGCCTGGACCTGATCGAGTTTGCCAACAAAAAAATGGTCTGCATCCTGTATCCACACCAGTTTCTTCGGATCTGGTGCCGTTGCGACCACAGCCTCGACATCTGCCAAGTGGCCGTATGGGTCGCGATCGCCGCTGACGAAAAGCTTCGGTTGGCTGCACGCAGGAAGATATCCATAGTCGTACCTGCGGCCTTCCGCGACAATTGGAAGGCCGAGCGCGATTAGGCCATGAACACGCGAGTCGCCGCAACAGGCGCGCATGCCGACGTTCGCGCCAAAAGAAAATCCGGCGAACAAGATGGGACGATGAAATTCCCGATCGAGCCACTTGAGCGCAGCCCGCACATCTTCCTGCTCGCCGCGGCCGCTGTCATGGAGTCCCTGATTGCGCCCAGTGCCGCGGAAGTTAAAGCGCAGAACCGGCAGACCCAGGCCGTGTAGAGCCTTCATCGTGCGATACACAACTTTGTTGTGCATCGTGCCTCCGCCCATCGGGTGGGGATGGCAGACCAATGCACAGTAGGGCGCGTCCTCGCGGCCCTGGTTCAACAAGGCTTCCAGCTTACCCACAGGTCCGGGCAAATCAAACGTGCGAATGGAGGGAGGGATGGGCGTAGTTTTCATCGTGACACAACAGGGGTTATTTTACGTGCACGAAAGCGATTCTGTGGCGGAGGTATTGATCGGGACTAGCGCGCAAGCAGCTTTACCATGGAGAAAAGCAGATCATCATTTTATTAGCTGACTGGGTGGCGGGTACCGTGGAACCGCCCAAGGCGCGGTATGCTGGAACTGCATGCCTACAGACCCCGTTGCACTCACACGTCAGTTGGTGGACATCGAATCGATCAGTGAAAATGAGGCCGCCGTAGGCCATTTCCTGTCGAGATATCTCGCCGAGCACGGTTTTCGGGTGGAGACCATGCCGGTTCCGCAGAGCGCCGGCCGGGAACGCTTTAATGTCTATGCAGGCACGTCGAGTGAGACTCCCGACGTGGTCCTGTCGACGCACATGGATACGGTGCCTCCGTTTTTTCCAAGCAGCGAAGATAACCAATACATTTACGGGCGGGGCAGTTGCGATGCCAAAGGCATCCTTGCCGCACAGATTACGGCTGCGGAGCGGCTGCGCAGCATGGGCGTGCGCGTGGGCCTGTTGTTTCTGGTGGGCGAAGAGCGGGGCAGTCATGGCGCGCGCGTGGCGAACATGCAGTCGAAAGGCAGCCGATTTCTGATCAACGGAGAGCCGACGGACAACCGGCTGGCGTTGGCATCCAAAGGAGCCTTGAACGCCGTCATTCGCTCTCACGGAAAAATGGGACATTCGGCCTATCCGGAGCGCGGAGAGTCGGCCATCCACAAACTGGTTTCGGTGCTCGATCGCGTTCTTCACATGCATCTGCCTGTCGATCCGGAGGTAGGCGCGTCCACGTTGAACATCGGTTTGCTGCAAGGAGGCCACGCTCCGAACGTGATTGCCGATGAGGCTTCGGCCACTATTCTGGTGCGTCTGGTCGGACCATCAGAAAAAATTCACGCCTCGTTACAGGAGGCCATGGGCGGTGAGGCGGAAGTGGATGTCACACTGGAAATTCCCTTTCATAAGCTAAAGCGCATCGAAGGCCTGCCGACGATGGTCGCGGCTTTTACAACCGACATTCCCTCGCTCTCGAACTGGGGGGAGCCGCTGCTGTTGGGGCCGGGTTCAATCCACGTAGCGCATACGCCCGATGAGCGGCTGGCCAAGCAGGAACTGATGGATGCCATCGATTTGTATATCCAGGTTGCGCATCGGCTCGTCGGCAATGCAAATGGCATCTGACACAGTATAGAAAGCTGCAGGTTCCGGGATAGAAGGACACGCGACATGGAAAATCAAGTAGAACCCAGCCTGGGACATCCCGGCGACCTAACCGGGGAACAACACACGAATGCTTTAGCGAGCGCGTCTTCTTCCTATCTGCGCTCGGCCATGCATCAGCCGGTCCGATGGCAGGAATGGGGCGAGGACGCGTTTGCGCGCGCAAGCAAAGAAAACAAGCCGATCTTGCTCGACATTGGGGCCGTGTGGTGTCACTGGTGTCACGTGATGGATCGCGAATCCTATGAAGACGCGGAGATTGCGGACATCATCAATGGACACTTTGTTGCGGTGAAGGTGGATCGCGACGAACGTCTCGACGTGGACACCCGATACCAGTCGGCGGTGCAAGCGATGAGCGGCCAGGGCGGCTGGCCCCTGACTGTGATTCTGACACCCGAAGGCAAGCCGTTCTTTGGCGGGACATATTTCCCGAAGGAGGAACGCTACGGACGTCCTGGCTTCGGCCATGTCTTACTGACAATGGCGCATGCGTATCACGAACGGAAGGATGAGGTCCTTGAGTCTGCCGACAGCGTCGTTTCGGCCATTGAATACAACGAATCATTCTCAGGCCGGTCTGGGGATTTGCGGACGGGCATCGTCGAGAAGCTGGTGCAGTCCGCATTGCAGCAATTCGACAAGCATGAAGGGGGATTTGGAACCCAGCCGAAATTTCCTCATCCATCCATCCTCGATCTGTTGCTCGACCATGCGAACCGCACCGGCGATGAAGCAGCGCGCCATGCTGTGCGGATGACGCTGGACCGGATGGCCAGCGGCGGGATGTATGACCATCTTGCGGGCGGTTTTCATCGCTATTCCGTCGACGAGCGCTGGATTGTTCCACACTTCGAAAAGATGTCGTATGACAATTCCGAACTGCTGAAAAATTATGTGCACAGCTTTCAGAGTTTCGTGGAACCAGAGTATGCGCGGGTAGCGCACGAAGTGATTCGATGGATGGATACGGTTTTGAGCGATCGCGAGCGGGGCGGATTTTATGCTTCGCAAGATGCGGATGAATCTCTTGACGACGACGGCGACTACTTCACCTGGACGCGCGAAGAAGCCGCCACAGTGCTGACAGCGGAAGAAATGGACGTTGCAGGCGCATATTATGACATCGGTGAGTTGGGCGACATGCACCACAACCCGCAGAAGAACACGCTGCATATCGAGCATTCTTTGGCGGAAGTGGCGCGACGGGCAGCGGTGAGCGTGGATCAGGCGAGAACTCTATTGCAGTCCGCCAAAGAAAAAATGTATGCCGCGCGGTTGCAGCGACCGACACCGTATGTGGACAAAACGGTGTACGTGAACTGGAACAGTCTTGCAATTTCCGCTTATCTGGATGCCGCGCGTGTATTGGGAATTGAGAGCGCGCGCAGATTTGCGTTGTTCTCGCTCGAAAGGATCCTGCGAGAGTCGTGGAATGCGGATGGCAGCCTTGCTCGCGTCATAGCCTATGCGGATGGGAAGAGCCCTTCGAAGCCGGTGGCCGGCATGTTGGACGATTATGCTGCACTCGGGCTGGCTTGTCTGGATGCATGGGAAGCGACTGCCGATCTGCGCTATTACCAGTACGCGGAAACCGTCGCTGACGCAATGATTGCGCGTTTCTATGACGCCACGGGCGGAGGATTTTTTGACACTGCGCAGAATGCCTTTGCGGCGGAGCCGCTGGGAGTGCTCGCTGCCCGCCGCAAACCGCTGCAGGATTCGCCGACACCGGCAGGAAATTCTCTGGCGGCGATGCTGCTTGTTCGGCTGTCAGAGCTTAGCGGAAACAACGATTTGCGCGAAAAAGGTGAAGATGCGCTTGAAGCGTTTGCCGGTGTTGCGGAGCAATTCGGTCTATACGCGGGCGCCTATGGGCTGGCGTTGCAGCGCTTTCTCCTGCCGCCGGTGCAGGTTTGCGTGATTGGCGATGACGAAGAAGCTCGCCGGCTGGCGCTGGTCGCAACCGCGCGCTACGCCGTGAATAAAACAGTGCTGAGCCTTTCGCGCGCAATTGTGGAGCAGGGCGCGCTGCCGCCCGCATTGGCGGAGACACTGCCGCATTTGCCGGAACTGAAAACTGGCCGCAGTTTCGTGGTGGTATGCCGCGGGACTAGCTGTCAGCCGCCCGTCCATGAGCCCGAAGCGCTGATTGAGCTGCTGAATCGGATGCGGGAATCAGGAAACTAAAGCTGCGGGAAATGAAGCTATAGCTGGAAGATGGGAACCACGAGGCTTAATTATGACGGACAAATCAAACAAGCGAATCGACCCAAGCGATTTCCGCGTGCCACCTGGCAAGAAGGTAAAACTGAAAGATTGGCCGACGCATGTGAAGCCAGCGTATGCGACGAAAGAGCAGTATAAGGAGATACTGGAAGACCATATCCAGAAGATGAGCTCGTTGCAGGAGCTGCTCTACGCTTCCGGTCGCTATGCTTTGTTGCTGATTTTTCAGGGGATGGACTCCGCTGGAAAGGATGGCGCCATTCGCCATGTCATGTCGGGGATCAATCCGGAGGGTTGCCAGGTCTTCAGTTTCAAACAGCCAAGTGCCGAGGAACAAAAGCATGATTTTCTTTGGCGTACAACGTGCAGGCTTCCAGAACGCGGAATGATCGGTATTTTCAACCGCTCTTATTATGAGGAGGTGCTGGTCGTACGAGTCCATCCGGAGATTCTGCGCAACGAAGGGCTTTCGGAAGAATTGCGCGGTGAGAAAACCATCTGGAAAGAGCGGTATCGCTCCATCGTGGACTCGGAGGATCATCTGTACCGGAACGGAACGCGAACCGTGAAATTTTTTCTTCATCTTTCCAAAGAGGAGCAGCGTAAACGATTTCTCGCGCGCATTGATGATACGGAGAAAAATTGGAAGCTGAGTCTAGCGGACATTCAAGAGAGAAAATACTGGAAAGATTATACGGAGGCATATGAAGATTGCCTGCATCAGACCAGCACCCATCATGCCCCCTGGTACGTCGTGCCTGCGGACGACAAAGAGAATGCCCGCTTGATCGTTTCCAGGATTGTGCTGGATGCGCTATCTGAACTCAAGTTGAGTTATCCAAAAACGACCGCTATGCGGCACACGGAATTGCTGTCGATTCGGAAACTGCTGGAGAAGTGAAGTAAGGTCGCCAGGTAAGGCTCGAAAACGGATGGATCGCAATTGCTCGCAGTTTGTTGCTTGAAATCGTTGCTCTGTATTTCAGTTAATCCGTATTTCTGTTAAAGCGATTCCGCAGCTACTTGAAATCCCGCGAATATCTCCGCTATGAGAAACGGAGGAGACTCTAATCGGATGGGCTTTCGTAGTTGATCGAGCCAACGTTTCCCAGTTAAGATGGCCTGCAAGGCTCACGCTACTCCACGAGATACCCTCATCCGAGTCTTCAGGACGTGTTTGCATGCAAATAAGGTTTTTCCTCGCTGGAGTTTTTTCGGTAGCACTGGTTTTGACCGTGCAGCCGGTTCGCGCACAGACGCCACCAGAGCCACCTGCTGGCATGAATGGACCGCACGGTCCATGGCCGAAGCCGACGAATCTTCACGTGCTGCCGAAGAATATTTCGCACGATGACCTGATGAAGGTAATGCATGGATTTACGGGATCGCTGGGCGTGAAATGCAACTACTGCCATGCGCCGGGTACACAACCGCGCCATCTGGACTTTGCCTCAGATGCGAAGCCGGAAAAGCGGATCGCGCGGACGATGATCCGGATGACTCGGG
Organism: Acidobacteriota bacterium; assembly: GCA_021802085.1. Lineage (GTDB taxonomy): Bacteria > Acidobacteriota > Terriglobia > Terriglobales > Acidobacteriaceae > JAKAAZ01. The sequence continues at coordinate 6,340 of JAKAAZ010000026.1, read as the reverse complement.
AGATCAACAAGAAATACCTGTCGGAGGTGAACGTTGCGGACGCCAAACCTGAGCAAAAGAATGTGACCTGCGGTACCTGTCATCGCGGCCACGACATACCGGTCGTGTTCGTTCCGCCGCCGGAACATGAACATGGCATGCCGGGCGGGATGCCGCCGCCGGGCGGACCACCCAAGCCGCAATAAGACTGTTCGCGTACATACGCAGCGTCATTACGGTAGTGGCTCCGACGGCTGCTGTACCCCTTACAGTGGAACGGATCGAGTGTCTTCCTTCACGCCGGGTACGAAGCGATAGCCGACACCCCGCACGGTTTGCAAGTGCAATGGATGAACCGGATCGTCCTCCAGATAACGGCGCAGTCGGACAACGAAGTTATCGATGGCGCGGGTGTCAGTATCTTCATGCAGGTGCCAGACCTTTTCCAGAATTTCACTGCGAGAAATGGCGCGGCCCGGGTTGTGCACCAGATACCGAAGCAGTTCGACCTCCATCAACGTCAAGCGGACCTGTTTGTCGGCAGCACGCAGCTCCAACAAGGAAAAATCGATGGTTTTGCCCGCGAAGGTATACTCTTCCGCAATCTGCGTGGGCTGTTCCGGGGCTTGAGCGCGAAGCCACTGGGTGCGGCGCAGCAGACCGTTCAGGCGAGCCAGCAGAATGGAAAGTTCAAACGGTTTCGGCAGATAATCGTCCGCCCCAGCGGCGAAACCTTCCAGCACATCTTCCGGTCGTCCGCGCGCGGTCAGCATCAGTACGGGCGTGTAATTTTGGACCTCTCGCATCGCGCGGGCCACTGCAAATCCGTCCATGCCCGGCAGCATCACATCCAGAACGACGGCGTCAAACGGGGCATGTTTTTTCAGCAGCCAATCGACGGCGGATTCTCCGTCCGCAGCAACCACGGCCTCATGTCCCTCGGCCTGGAGATTAAAGAGCAATCCCTGGGCGAGATGGGCTTCATCTTCAACGATCAGGACGCGGCTGGCGACCCTATCGTCTGGATCGCGAGTGGTTCCAGTGTCGCGCGAATTGGCGCTATTGTTGCTCAGAAATCTCTCCGGTTCTACGGTTGCAATAGACGCGGCAATTGCACCGTAATGGTGGCTCCCCGGCCTTCGCCTTCGCTGGTGGCGGTTGCATCGCCTCCGTGCTGGCGAGCGATGGTGCGCACCAAAAACAGTCCCAGACCTGTGCCTTTGGTGCGCAATACTGTCATGCTGGGCACGCGGTAAAAGCGCTTGAATATGCGCTTGAGATGGACGTTCGAAATGCCAATCCCATTGTCGCTCACTCGCAGCACCACCCACGCGTCGTGCTCCACGGAAAGATGGACCCGTATCCGCGGACTTTTTGGAGAGTATTTCACGGCATTGTCGAGCACGTTGGTAATGGCTGTGCGCAGATCTTCTGGATTGCCCAGGACGACCGTAGACATGCCACCGGTATTGTTGAGGAACTGAAGTGCGTCCGGCGGCAAGTGGTTCCGGAGCGCCACTACCACGCAGGATTCTTCGACCATCGCTTTAATATCCACGCGAATACTGATGTCGTCCGGCCCCCTCTGGCCGACTTCACCGGCTTTGAGGACCTGCTCGACGGTCGCCAACAACCTCTCGCTGTCGTTGAGCATGATGCGATAAAAATCCTGCCTTTTCTCCTCGGTAAGGTCGCGCCGCTGCAAGGTTTCCAGATACAGGCGGATCGATGCGATCGGAGTCTTGAGTTCGTGCGTGACGGCGTTGAGGAAGCTATCGTGGCGTTCATTGCGGCGAATTTCCCGCACCAGGAAAATTGTGTTTAGCACCACTCCGGCGATGAGGATCCCAAAGAAAACTACGCCCAGAACCAACGGAACGATTTCGTGCCAATTGAGTATTACCCAGCGGACATTCAGCGCAATGGCGAGCGCAACCAGGCAGGAACCCAAGGTGATGAAGAAGGCGATGGTTCCGCGGCGACGCGTGATCTGCATGGTAGTCGAAGAGCTTCCAGGCAACAGAAAAGCCTGACGGCAGTATAGAGCGAAATTCTTATTAGAAATCGCTCCAGCCGTCAGGCTTCAGGGCAGGAGAGGGGTATGAATCCCGTTACGCGGACTGTACACCGGCTGGACGAGGATCATTGGGATCGAATTGAGCTACTTTGATCTGGCGCGCCAGACCAAGCTTTTTCAGCAACCATATGCCGTAATAGTTGGGGTCGAATTCGTACCACGTCAGCCCGTGCCGCGCGGATACGGGATGTGCATGGTGGTTGTTGTGCCATCCCTCGCCTCCAGTCAGCAGCGCAACCCACCAGCTGTTGCGGGAATCGTCACGGGTCTGGAAGCGGCGCGAGCCCCATAAGTGGGTCGCGGAATTCACCAGCCACGTGGCATGGAGTCCAATGGTGACACGAAGAAATATGCCCCAGAGAACCCACTGCCATCCGCCCAACGCGAGCAGGACCAGACCTTCGACAGTCAACGGGACCCAGTGGTATTTGCTTAACAAGACATAGAAGCGATCCTTGGCGAGATCCGGAGCATAACGGGCAAGCATCGCAGTCTCGGTGTGCAGGGCCTTGCCTTTCAGAATCCAGCCGGCATGGGCCCACCAGGTTCCTTCCGTGGGCGTGTGCGGATCGCCTACGTGGTCGCTGTACTGGTGATGTACGCGATGCGTGGCCACCCAGAACATCGGGCCGCCTTCCAACGCTGTGGATGCAAAGATGGCCATGCAATATTCGAGCCATTTGGGAACTTTGTAGCCGCGGTGCGTCAGCAGGCGGTGGTAACACATCCCAATCCCGACATTGATGGCCAGGACATAGGTAATGACAAAGACAGCCAGTGCGCTCCAGCTAAAGAAGAATAGTGATGCAATCGCTCCCACGTGGAAGATAGCCAGAAAAATGGCCGTCGTCCATGTAACGCCGTTATCCTGCGTCGCTCTTCCAAGCACCGGGAGAGAGGATTTGGCGCGCCCAGTGGCTGCCGGTGGCATGTGCGTGGGGACTGCAACCGGGGTGCCAATGAAAGAGGCTTCGGTGGTCTGTATGGTCGAAGATGGAAGGGGAGAAGTCGCGATGGTGTTCACCTCGACCACATCGTTCAGTATGGATGCCACGAAATACCTCAGAAGAAGAATCAAGATCGTCTGCTGATTCAAGGCTAGCAGCGACATTTAGTGCTGAATGTAAGACTTTTGTAATTGCAGTCAGTTTGAAGATTCTTGCCTGTGAGAGCACTGGTGGAAGCGACTGTTTTGCTCCGTTCCCAGGTTGAAAATCTGTTGAATCCAGTCGCCCATTCCGTACAGAGGCTGCATGATTTGATATGGTGGATGGGTCGTGACATATACATTTCCTAACATCTGCTCCTGCTCCTCTGTTCTGACGGCTTGTCTGCTGCTGTCCAGTTCGACAGTCGCGCAAAACCCAACGGCTCCGGCACGAACAATTCCGCTGCCGAGCAGCAAAATGCTGCTGGAGCCGGTGCCAGGCGCTCCACAAAAGACCAATAGCTTGCCCATGGCGATGGCTATTTCTCCGGACGGACGCTATGTCGCCATCGTGAATGCTGGGTATGGGACAGCGGAATCCAAGGGAGAGCAGTCCATCGCTGTCCTGGATACGGAGTCGGGCAAGTTGCTCGATTTTCCCAATGCTTCCACGTCGCGCCGTGCGCCGCAGACCCTGTACTCCGGGCTGGCCTTCAGTAGCGATGGGAAGCATCTCTATGTCAGCATCGCTTCGCTGACTCATCCCTTGCCGGATGGCAAAGACACTGTCGGGAACGGTATCCTCGTCTACGGATTCGATGCCGGTCAGGTGACAGAGCAGCGTGTTATGCCGATTCCGCTACAACGATTGGCGGATAAGAAACAGCAGAATGAAATGGAGCACACGCAACTGCCTCCCGGCATGGCGAATCCCTTTCCCTCCGGGTTGACCGTGGTTCCTGGCAAGGATGGCGATCGACTGCTGATTGCCGACAATCTTTCCGATGATGCATTGCTGATAGATGCTTCCGATGGCAAGGTCGTGTATCGATTCGATCTCTCCACCAGCCGTACGGTACCCGCTTCCTACCCCATCGCCACGGTTGCTACCCGCGATGGAAAGCGTGGATTTGTCGCGCTCTGGAATGCTTCGGAGATTGCCGAGCTGGATCTGGTGCGCGGACGCGTATTGCAGATGCTGCCTCTGTTGCCGCCACGCGACTCCATCGATCCCAGCTCCCATCCGACGGCATTGGCTCTGAATGCAGACGAATCCATTCTGTACGTTGCGTTGGCGAACCGGGATTCGGTTGCGGCTGTGGCACTCGGCAAGCGACACCAAGACGCCATGAATACCACGGGATTTTTCGATACGAGGCTGCCCGGTCAGACGTACTTTGGAGCGGTCCCGAATGCGTTGGCGCTTTCCCCGGACGGCAATCGCCTGTATGTAGCCGATGCCAGCTTGAATGCGATTGCCGTCTTCAATCCGCACGCGCTTACCAAGAAAAGCGACGCTGCTATCCATGCATTCGGATTCATTCCGACGGAGTGGTATCCCACGGCATTGATTGCCACTGCCGGTCATCTGTATGTAGCGACCGATAAAGGGCAGGGAACCGGCCCCAATAACTTCTGGCCACCTGGACATTCCGCGTCTAGCGAAGGGATGGTCAACGGGATAGAGCCGCCCAAACGGCCGCCGACTACCTATATTGCCACACTGCTGTATGGTTCCATGGCCGCCGTGGACCGAGATGGCGTCGATCGACATCTGGAACAATTGAGCGACGAGGTGATGCGGAGCAATCGGATGCGCGCGGCGCAGCAGCAGATACTTTTTCGCGCCGGCGGGAACCCCATCCGCCACGTGATTTACATCATCAAAGAAAATCGTTCGTACGATCAGATCTTTGGTGATTTGAAGACGGGTAACAAAGATCCGAGTCTGACAATGTACGGGTGGGCGATCACGCCAAATGAACATCGACTCGCGGAGCAGTTCGGAGTTCTCGATAACTTTTATGACTCGGGAGAAGTCTCCGGCGACGGCCATGTCTGGTCCACGGCTGCGATTACCAGCGATTACACAGAAAAGACCTGGCAACAAAGCTACCGCAGCGACCAACGAAGCTATGACTACGAAGGCGTAGTTGCCAACGGGTATCCGCTCCAGGAAAAGATTTCCGATGTCGACGAACCGGCCAGTGGTTACCTATGGACGAATCTGGCACGGCATGGCAAGACCTATTACCACTTTGGCGAATTTGTTGCCACGGAGTTTTGCCAGGACACACTCAAAGCGCCGAAAGCGGGTACGCCGCTTCAGGGGACTCCAGAGCCGAATCCTTTAGCTTGCGTACATAGCTCGATTAGCAAGGGAGAGCCGATACCGACGAACTATGGCGGCGGAATCAGTCAATATCCGTGGAGGATTCCTTTGATCGCACGCGATGTTGCGACCAAGCCGGAGCTGGTTGGCCACTTCGATCCGCTTTATCAGGACTTCGAACTCAGCGTGCCCGACCAATTTCGGGTTGCGGAGTTTCTTGCGCACTTTCGCCAGTGGGCGGCCGATCGCGCTCATGGCAAAGACACGATGCCCGCATTTGTGATGCTGCGGTTGCCGGACGATCATACGGCCGGCACCACCCCTGGGATGCCGCGCCCGGAAGCGTCGATTGCGGATAACGATTTGGCGGTAGGCCGGGCTGTCGACGCCGTTTCTCATAGCGCGTTCTGGAACGATACCGCGTTTTTCATTCTGGAGGATGATGCACAGAGCGGCGCCGATCATGTGGATGCGCATCGCAGCCTGATGCTGGTGGTCAGCAAATACGCGCCACGCCCCACACCCGACGGCCAACCTTTCGTGGACGATCATTTTTATACAACCGTCAGCGCGGTTCATACCTTGGAAACTCTGCTCGGTCTGCCGCCGATGAATAATAACGACGCCTTCGCGCCGTTGATGGCGGCGGAATTTTCCGGCACAGGTACGCAGCCTGCATTCAGCGCCGACTACGTAAATCGAGATAATGGCCGGATTTATGAAGCGAATACGGCCAGGAGTTACGGCGCGAAACAGTCCGCGAAGATGAATTTTACCCACGCGGACATGGCAGATACCCAGAAGCTGAATATCATTCTGTGGCGCGACGCAATGGGAAACCGGCCAGTACCGCGGCAATTATTGCAGCAGCATCCTCACCATGCCGATCCGGACGGCGATTAGAGCGGATTGACAGTAGGTGTAGTTACTTGTGAAAGGGAGTCATTCTGAACCTTTCGGCTACGCTCAGGGCAGGCTCCGCGCAGCGGAGTGAAGAATCCAGACGATATGCGCCTGGTCATTG
>JAKAAZ010000025.1 GCA_021802085.1 Acidobacteriota bacterium | reverse complement strand
TTAAAATCAACAACCTACAAAATCTACCATGTTTGGTATGTTGTTGATTCTATGTTGGTTACAAAATCTCAAACCCTTATGCCCGACAGACTCCTAGTGAATTGTCTTTATCTTGCGGGAGAGAAAATCCATGAGCAGATATTGTCCCAGGGTTTCCGGTGTGGTGAAGTAGGCCTTCCCCTTGCACATGGCCGTGACCCGCTGCACAAACTGCACCAGGCCGGGATCGGAGGCAAGCATGAAGGTGTTGATCATAATGCCGGACCGCTTGCAACGGGCGACCTCTTCCAGGGTTTCGTGGACCACCAGCGGGTCCAGTCCGAAGGCACTCTTATAAATGCGGCCATCGGGGAGCGTCAGCGCCGACGGCTTGCCATCGGTGATCATCACAATCTGCTTCATGTCCTTGCGCTGGCGGGCCAGAATCCGCTGCGACAGGCGCAGGCCTTCCCGGGTGTTGGTGTAGTAGGGGCCGACCTGGGCGCGCGCCAGTTGCGAGAGCGGCAACTCTTCGGCAGAGTCGTGAAACAGCACCAGCGAGAGCGTGTCGCCGGGATACTGCGTGCGCACCAGATGCGACAGAGCCATGGCCACACGTTTGGCGGGCGTAAACCGATCTTCTCCGTACAGGATCATGGAGTGCGAACAGTCGAGCATCACCACAGTGGCGCAGGAGCTTTGATATTCGGACTGATGCACGTGCAGGTCGGCATATTCCAAATTCAAAGGAAGAGAAAGACCTTCGCGGGCCAGCGCTGAGCCCAGCGTCGCGGTTGCGTCGAGATTCAGCGTGTCGCCAAACTCGTACAAACGCGACCCGCCGCTGAGCTCCACACCGGTGGCGAGTTCGCGGGTATCATGGCGACCGAAGGAAGCCTTGCCGAGCGATCCCAGTAAATCCCGCAAAGTTTTGTAGCCGAGAAAGTCCAGCCCCTTGTCTGTCACCTGGAAGCGCGCCCGCGTCTCTTCACTCGCCTGTCCACGCCCACTAGAAATCTGGCCGGATTGCTGGTCGCCCGCCGCGGCGGGCTGGCTGCGATCGAATGTGACAAAGTTTTCCTGTTCCATGCGCTCGATCAACTGCTCGATCAGGTCTTCAATCTCGCCATCTCCAGCCATCTGGTCAATTCGTTGCTGCATCGCTTCATCGAACAAATCTCCATACTCCAGCGTCTGACGCATAGCTTCCCGCAAGTTGTCGAGGGTCTGATCGCCGCCCATCTCCTGAAACCGGCTGAATGGGGAACGGAAGCCGGAATCCAGCAGAAAATCCGACAGCGCTTCCAGCAACGACTCCATCTCCAACTCGTCGACCAGATTGCCCGTGTATTTGCTGTATCGAATGCGCTTCATGCTCGCCCTGAAGAAAACGTCGTCGTCGAGATACTAGTTGTAGACCTTGCGGCCACGTCGACCCGTCATATCGTCGGGATCGCGTTCGTCACCGGAGCGTTCTCCGCCCCGTTCCATGCGTTCGCCGCGATGCGCATGTTTCTCAGCGGCCGCGAAGCCACGCTCTTCATTGCGGCTGAGGCGGCGATGGGCGACCATGCCTTCCAGAAGAAATTCGGCTGCGGACACGATGCGCTCGGGCGTATCCTGGACGCGGATGCCGAGCGGCGCCAGGGTTTCCATCAGCCCCTGCACCTGTCCGAGTTCCGCCAGCATGTCCGCGGCGGACTGATCATCCTGCATGTTGATGGAGCCGCCCAGATTGAACCACTGCTCGATCTGCTGGGTGTTGGTCCCGGCAAAATAGTGATCGAAGACCTGGGCGATGGATTGGCGGACAATTTCCCGGACTACGATCTCGGGGCCGCGCATCTCGCCCTCGTATTCCAGCTCAATTTTTCCGGTGATGCCGGGCAGCGCACTGTACAAATCGCCAGCCCGTGGCACGGCCAGCGATTCTCCGTGCTGGATGGCGCGACGCTCCGCATTCGAAACCACTAGCTCCATGGTGCTGATGGGCAGTCGCTGACTGACGCCGCTGCGGCGATCGACCTTCTTGTCTTCCCGAGCTGTAAAAGCAATCTGCTCCACGATCGAGCGGATGTAGCCGGGAATCTCTGTCTTCATGAGTCCGCGCTCGGTCCAGGCTTCCTGGCCGGTGATGGCGATGCCTTCCACCAGAGTCAGGGGATAATGGGTGCGGATTTCCGAGCCGATGCGGTCCTTCAACGGCGTGACAATTTTGCCGCGAGCTGTATAATCCTCCGGGTTGGCGCTGAAGATCAAGGCGACGTCGAGCGCCAGGCGCACGGGATGGCCTTTGATCTGCACATCGCCTTCCTGCATGATGTTGAACAGCGCGACTTGAATCTTGCCGGCCAGATCGGGCAGTTCATTGAGCGCGAAGATGCCGCGATTGGCGCGCGGCAACAGCCCGTAGTAAATATTCATTTCGCTCGAAAGCTGCTGGCCGCTGCGGGCCGCTTTGATGGGATCGAGATCGCCGATCAGGTCCGCCACGGTCACATCCGGAGTAGCCAGTTTTTCCACGTAGCGCTGGTCACGCGGCAGCCAGGCAATTGCGGTCGAATCCCCATGTTCCGCAATGCGATCCCTGCAGGCCCGGCATAGAGGCGCGTAGGGATTGTCGCGAATCTCGCAACCCGCGATGTAGGGAATCGTTTCATCGAGCAACGACGTCAGCGCCCGCAGGATGCGGCTCTTCGCCTGGCCGCGCAGACCCAGCAGGATGAAGTTGTGCCGCGAAAGAACCGCATTCACAATCTGCGGAACTACGGTGTCGTCGTAGCCGACGATGCCGGGGAACAGCACGTCTTTCGCGCGCAGGCGCTCGATGAGGTACTCGCGCATCTCGTCTTTCACGGTGCGCCGGGCAAGCCGCGCTTCAGTATAACGAGTGCTGCGTCTCAACTCGCCCAGCGTGAGAGGAAGATGTGGTGGTGGATTCGACATCGAGGTCCCCCTTGGGTTTAGACGGTTGCCGCAAAAAAAGCTGTATGTTTTTACGATGCGGTTCTTTCGATGCGTGGAAGCCCTAAGGTGACACAAGAAACGTATCGTGGGCGGGAAACCGGCCTGCCATGCCGCAAGCCCCTCCGTTTTTACGAGCTTACATCACATGACCGTTGCGTATGGCGGTCTTGCAGCCGATGGAGCCGCGTTGCAGCTTGGGCAGGATCGATTGGTAAAACTCTACCAGCCGAGCGGTGCGTTCGCCGTCGGAGTGGAGATGCAACAACTCCTGTTTGAACTCCAGATCGGCCGGAATCGAAGCTGCCAGTAAAAACGCCACCGGCTGGTTCAGATCCAACTGGGGAAATGCCGCCCCATCACCGCCAGACAGTTCAAGCATTTCCATGTGCAGAGCGGCACACTGCTCACGATCGCGTCGCGTGGAAGCCGGCTCCCGGTCATGCAGAAAATCGACCTCCGCCTCGAGAAAACTTCGTCCATCGAGCAGCGATTCAATTTCGAAGCGACGTTCGCCGCTGCACAGAATGTCCAGACGGCCATCGGGATAGCGGTGCATCACCGTCACAACGGAAGCCGTGCATCCGACAATGGCCATGCCATCGCGGCGGGTCCGGACCATGCCGAATTCGCCATGATGCTGGATACATTCCCCAATCATCTCTTTGTAACGTTCTTCAAAAATATGCAGTTGCAGCGGCGCGCCGGGAAACAGCACCAGATCGAGAGGGAACAATGGAATCTTCATTCTTTCTCCAGCACGATAACATTCCTGCGTTACGCGCTTTGCTCCGTCAGTTCGTCCAGCATCGCTTCCATCTCCGCCAATGCCTGCTGGTTTCCAGTGCGGCGGGCGGATGCGATGCCGGCCCGCAGCCGCTCTACAGCTTGCCGGGGTTGGGCGCTGGCAATCAAGGTTTGCGCGGCCATCTGGTAGCTGGCCGTGTAGTCGGGATGGCGCCTCTCCAATTCGTCGAACTGCGCCAAGGCCAAATCGTTTTCGCCGCGCTGGACATATTCGACCGCCAATCCATACCGGGCAAACGCGTGGTTCGGATCCTGCGCCAGAATTTCAGTAAATGCCGCCACTTTGTCTACGCTCATAATCTCCCGGAAAAATGCCTCGTTCCGATTCCCGCCGCAGTTGCCATTTTCCACCTTACGGCGTCACGGGGCACATCTCAAGCTCCTGACCCATGAAGACTTTCGCAGCGTAAAATAAAGGTTCCAATTGCGGTGGCGCCATCCACACGATCCGGGCGCAATCCAAAATCAAAGACTTACAGAATGACCGTGGACAAGGAGCATCACGCGATGAAAGAAAGCACGACATCCTCGCTTCAGGCGCGCTTCGTGACCGAGTCCCAGTCGGAGATGACGGAACTGGTGTTGCCAAACGACACCAATCCGTTGAGCCACCTGCTGGGCGGACGCCTGATGCAGTTCATCGATCTGGTGGCCGCCATGGCGGCCTATCGTCATGCGCGCGCGCATGTGGTGACCGCTTCAATGGAACATATTGATTTTATAGCGCCGGTGCATGTCGGCGACCTGGTCATCCTGAAAGCTTCTGTCAATCGCGCATTTCGCACCTCGATGGAGGTTGGGGTCAAGGCATGGGTGGAAAACGCCATCGCGGGCACGCGTCACCACATCGCGTCCGCGTATCTGACATTTGTCGCGATCGATGCAAACGGGCGCCGGGTACCGGTTCCGCCGGTGGTGACCGAGGGCGGCGAGGAGGCGAGACGGTATGAAGATGCTGGATTCCGCCGCCAGCGACGGGAGCAGGAGAAGGAGCGGAAGCGGCAGAACCGCGCCGCGTACGAAACGGCTGTCAAAGGCGCCACCTAATATCGCGCGGCTATTTATGGGAACGCGTCACACACACATCGGCGGCCATTACGACCGGATGAAATGATCGCCGCAGGAGTTCATGGAAGGGGTTTGGAGCATATGGGACATATGTCGGGACAAGGGCCGCAGGGGCCGCAGCCGCTGCCGGGGATTCATCACATCATTGCTGTGGGCTCAGGAAAGGGAGGCGTCGGCAAAACCACTGTCGCTGTGAATCTGTCAATTGCGCTGGCTCGTCTAGGCAACCGCGTGGGGCTGTTGGACGCCGATGTCTATGGGCCGAACGTGCCGCTGATGATGGGTAGCCGAGAGCAGCCGCGCGTGCTGGAAGGCAATCAAATTGGACCGCTCGAAGCGCATGGCGTGAAGCTGATCTCGGTGGGCTCGATTTCTCCCGGCGATAAGCCCATGGTGATGCGCGGCCCCATGCTGCACCAGATCATCCGTCAGTTTTTGCAGCAGGTGGAATGGGGCGAGCTCGATTATTTGATTGTCGATCTGCCGCCGGGGACAGGCGATGTGGTCATTTCCCTGGTGCAGACGGTGCCGTTGACGGGCGCTGTCATTGTTTCGACGCCCTCGGACGTCGCGCTGCAAGATGGTCGCAAGGCGATTGAAATGTTTCGTCAGGTGAATGTGGATGTGCTGGGCATCGTCGAAAACATGAGCTTTTTCACCTGTCCACATTGCCATCACGAGATCGATATTTTTTCCAAAGGCGGCGTGGAACGCACCGCCCGGGAGTATCAGATCGCATTTCTCGGTTCCGTCGCGCTCGATCCGGAGATTCGCTATGGAGGCGATCGCGGCCTGCCGATTTCGCTGGCTGGCGAGCTGTCTGAACAGGCTGCGCCGTTCTATAAAATTGCGCGCCTGTTGGCCGAACGCGCCCAGGAACATGCATCGAAAGAAACAAACATTCTGGAAATTCGCTAGCGAGGATTTCCTTGAGATGCAATCGAGGCAGTCAATCGTCGTGCGGCTTTCCGCTACGAAAATCCGTATCTGAATCAAACCGGCAGGGAATCGTAGCCGCGTCCCTCTCCAGGCATCGCTCATGATTCTTCCCTTTGTCAGGGAATTTTTTGCGGACCTCGACAAGTCTCCCTCGATGGATCGCGTGCGCCCGTCCTTGGCCGGCGGCGTGGGGCGACGCCGTATTTCCGGATTGACGGCTACGGCTCGCGCCCTCTATCTGCCGCTGCTGACGCGGCTCGCGAAGGTTCCTGTCTTCGTGGTTGTTTCCGACAATCGCGCCGCGGAAGCCTTGCAGCTGACGGTGCAGGCTGCTTGCGATCTCACGAGCGAGTTGGATCGATCTGCGGTGGTGCGCCTGCCTGCCCACGATGTGCTGCCGTTTGAAAACCTTTCTCCTCATCCGGACATCCAGGAACAGCGCGCCGTCACACTGTGGAAGATTGCCCGCGGCGCGGCGCGGTTGATCATCCTGCCGATCGAGTCCGCCTGCTATCGCGTCTTCTCCGCGGAACACTACGCCAACCTGGCGTGTACGCTGCGTCGCGGAGAAGAGGCTGATCCGGAAACCCTGGTCGCCCATCTCGCCAGTGTCGGTTACCAGCCCGTCGACATGGTGGAAATGCGCGGCCAATATGCGCTGCGCGGAGGCATCCTCGACATCTATCCGCCGGAGATGGACGGGCCGCTGCGCATTGAATTTCTTGGCGACGAGATCGAGTCGATGCGAAAGTTCGACCCGGAGACGCAGCGCTCATCGGCGCCTGTGGATGAAGCGATCCTGCTGCCATTGACGGAAACTCCCATGACAAATGCCTTGCTGGCGCGGGTCCACACGCGCCTCAGCGGCCAGCGTCTGGAAGGCGAGAGCGAAGCGGTCGGCGAAGCGATCGAGGCCGAGGGCGCCAATGTTTTTCCGGGATGGGAATTTTTTGCGGTGGCTGCTTCCGGCCAGCACCAAACCGTGTTCGATCTGATCCCAAAGTGCCGCATTTTTGTGGAAGAGCCCGGCATGGTCGAGAATCAGCTGGATCGCTGGTGGAACAAGGTGACGCAGCGCCATGAACGCAGCGGCATCGATACCCTGTTCCCACCCGCCGACTTGTATCTGACGCCGCCGGAATGGCGAGCTCGCGTGGCGGAAGCTCCGGGCCTAGATCTCGATCAGCTAGGCACCGTCGATGTGCTCGATACGGATACCACTTCGCTCGGCGAGATCGAGATCCCAACGCGGCCCACGCTTCGACTCCACGGATCGATCCCAGCACTGGTCGAGCAGTTGCGCTCGCTCGCTACGCAGGAGACGCGCACGATTCTGGCAGCCGCCAACCAGGGCGAAGTCGAGCGGCTGGCCAGCATTCTGCAGGAGTACGGCATTTCCTATCGCATTGGCAGCCGCAGTGCCCACAGCGGCAGCGAGACGATGTATGACGAGACCAGTTATTTGCGCGGGGACATGCGCGCCCCCGTCATTGTGCGAACGGAGATTTCAAACGGCGTTGTTTTGGAAGAAGCGCGGCTGGTTATTTTCGGCGCGAACGATCTTTCCGACGAGGCGGACGTTACGGCAAAGCCGGTCCAGCGCAAATCGAAATCGAATGCGGCAGCATTTATTTCCGACTTCCGCGATCTTGCTATTGGCGATTACGTGGTCCACGTCGACCACGGCATTGCTCGCTATCTTGGCTTGAAAGAAATTTCGCAGGACGGCATGCATGTCGAGTTCATGATCCTGGAATTTGCGGAAGCGGCGCGATTGTATGTTCCGCTGACGCGGCTCGATCTGATCCAGAAATATCGCTCGACCGATACGGGACCCGCTCCCATACTGCATCGCCTGGGCAGCGCGCAGTGGACGCGCACCAAGGCTCGAGTGAAAAAAGCCATGGCGGACATGGCCGATGAACTCCTCAAGCTGTATGCCGTCCGCAAGGCCGCGCAAGGCAATGCGTTCTCCGCCGACAATCAGTTTCAGCGCGAATTTGAAGATGCCTTCGACTTCAATGAGACGGACGACCAGATCACTTCCATTGCCGACATCAAACGCGACATGGAATCCACCATGCCGATGGATCGCCTGCTGGTCGGGGATGTTGGCTATGGCAAAACCGAAGTGGCGATGCGCGCGGCCTTCAAGGCGGTGCAGGACAGCAAACAGGTTGCGGTCCTGACGCCCACGACGGTGCTCTGCTTCCAGCATTTCGAAACATTCAAGCGTCGCTTCGCGGCGTTCCCGGTGCATATCGAAATGATCTCCCGTTTTCGCTCGCCGAAAGAGCAGAAATCGATTCTGGAAAAGGTGGAGCAGGGCAGAGTCGACATCCTGATCGGCACGCATCGCCTGCTTTCAAAAGACCTGAAATTTCAGGATCTCGGACTGCTCGTCGTCGATGAGGAACAGCGTTTTGGAGTGCGCCACAAAGAGCGGCTGAAACAGATGCGGAGAGAGATTGATGTGCTGGCCATGTCGGCCACGCCGATTCCGCGCACGCTGCACATGTCGCTGGTGGGACTGCGCGATATGAGCGTGATCGAGACGCCGCCCAAGGATCGCATGGCGATTCAAACCGTGGTGGCGAAGTATGACGAGAAGCTGATTCGCTCCGCGATTGAGGTCGAGCTGGAACGTGGAGGCCAGATTTATTTCGTCCACAATCGCGTCGAAAATATTTACGAGATCGCCGCGAGGTTGCAGGAACTGGCTCCACAGGCACGTATCGGCGTGGGCCACGGACAGATGGGGGAAGCGGAACTGGAGCGTGTGATGCTGGCCTTCATGCATCACGAATACGATGTGCTGGTCGCGACCACCATCATTGAAAACGGGCTCGATATTCCGCTCGCGAACACCATCCTGATCAACCGCGCCGATCGCCACGGGCTGTCAGAGCTGTATCAGTTGCGGGGGCGGGTCGGGCGATCCAATCGCCGGGCGTATTCCTATCTGCTGATTCCGCCGGATAAGGAACTGACTGACATTGCGCGGCGGAGACTGGCGGCGTTGAAGGAATTTTCCGACCTGGGCGCAGGCTTCAAGATCGCGGCGCTCGATCTGGAGTTGCGCGGCGCGGGAAACATGCTCGGCGGCGAACAGAGCGGGCATATTGAGGCCGTCGGCTTTGAGCTGTACACCACGATGCTGGAGCAAGCGGTACGCGAATTGAAAGGCGAGAACCAAGCCGAGCGGCCGTCGGTACAGCTCAATCTCGGCATTTCGCTGCGCATCGACTCCAGCTACATTGAGGAAGAAAACCAGCGGCTGCGCATGTATAAACGCATTGCCGGGGCGGAAAGCGAGACGGCCATTGAGGACATCGCCGCGGAAATGCAAGACCGCTATGGACCCATGCCCGACCCGGTTCAGCTTCTTGTCGCCGCCGGTCGTCTGCGTTTGCTATGCGAGCAAACCGGCGTTGCGCAAATGGATCGCAAAGGTCAGATGGTCAGCGTGCATTTCACCGAAACCGCCAGCATCGATCCGGAGAAGCTGATGCAACTGGTTGCTCGCAACGCAAAGCGCGGCGCGCAGTTTACGCCGCAAGGCGTGCTGCGCTTCCCCGTCAAAGCTACGATCCCCGCAGATGTTCTTAGCGAGCTGCGGCGGCTTATTGAAGCCCTCGCAGCTCCGCCAACTTCGAAGCCGTCGACGGAAGTCAGCAGGCAAGCGGTTCGCTAGCTATTGCGCAACGACAGGAACCCAGACATCGGTTGTGTCCCAGCGGACATGCAGCTGCGTAGTGTTGCCGCGCGTATTCTCGAAGTTGATACTCATCTTCTCTTGCTGCTGCGGCAGTGTGTTCTTGCGCATGTCGACGCGCGCAAGGTCCTGCGCCTGCTCGTAATGCAGACCCCATTGTCCAGTCTGTTTGTTGATAATCAACTTCCAAGTGCTTTCTGACGGAATGGTGAACAGCGTGTACGTGCCGGCGGGAACCGTTGTCGTCCCGATCTTCAAGTCCGTTTCGGTTTTCAATGTTGTAGCGGAATTCGCACCCGTGCGCCAGACGCTGTTGTACGGAACCAGGCCGGCGAAAATCCTGCGCCCACGCATGGAGGGCGAGTTGTAATCGATAGTGACTTGTTTCCCATTCAATTGCACCGTTGCCTTGGCCGGTGGGCTGAGCATGGGCCTCTTCGCGCTGCTGTTGGACATCTGCGCCAAGCCGACGGGCATCAGTGCCGCGCTGGCTGCGATTGTTACAACGCTTGCAAGAAATTTCATTGGAGTTTCTCCCGAACAGCGCGTGCTTGGACCAGTCTCCGACCGCAGAGCCGTTCTGTCAAAACACTTTCTTCGACCTGCTTCGCCGCGGGCATCGGCTATACTGCGTTTTCGCACCATTGATTGAGGTAGCTGCCATGAATTTGCGTTTTTCGCGCCTCATCGCGGCCGCAATTATGCTGATGGTCAGCACAACGTTTTCAGGGGCCAACTCCACTATGACTCCGACCAGCGAGCGACACAATCCCCAGTGGATGCATCTGGTGGACACGTACTTTGACACCGTGTATCTACCGTTCAACCCCACGGAGGGCACGAGCGCCGGACTGCATCAGTACGACAGCAAATTGGAAGACTATTCCCGCGCTGGTGTCGATCGGGAAACCGCAGCGCTGCACACGTATGAGAAAAAAGTTGCTGCCTTTCCGGCCGCAAATCTGAACCAATGGGACGAGGGAGACCGCGAGTTTCTACTGGGCACCATCCGGAGCCAATTACTATCTCTGGAAACGATCCGACTCTGGCAGAAAGATCCCGACTACTATTCGAGTGGCATCACCAACAGCGCATTTACGATCATCGAGCGCGATTACTTGCCCGCGGAAGTCAGGCTGGCGTCGCTGATTGCGCGCGAGAAACAGATGCCGGCCGCGCTGGAGGCTGCGCGCGCCAATCTGGTGAATCCGCCCAGGATTTATACGGAGATTGCGATCGAGCAGTTGCCGGGCATTATCGGATTTTTTCAGAGTGATATTCCCGTCGCGTTCACCACCGTCAAAGATCGCAAGCTGTTGGACGAGTTCCATGCTTCCAATGCCGCAGTCATTCAGGCACTCAGCAGCTATCAGGAATGGCTCAAGAGCGACATGCTGCCAAAATCCAATGGAGATTTTCGCATCGGCGCGGCGACATTCAGCGCCAAGCTGCGGGATGATGAGATGGTCGACATTCCACTGGATCGCCTGCTGGAAATTGCGTACGCCGACCTGCACAAGAACCAGGAGCAGTTCCGTCAAGTCGCAGCCGAACTCGATTCCAGAAAAACGCCGATGCAGGTGCTTGCGGAACTCCAGGCCGACCATCCCGCCCCAGATCAACTGCTCGGAAAATTTCAGAACACGTTCAACAATCTGATCCAGTTCATCCGGGAGAAGCAAATCGTCACCATCCCTTCCGGCGTGCAGCCGACGCTGGAAAACACGCCGCCGTTCATGCGCGCGACCACCTTCGCGTCGATGGATTCACCGGGCGCGTATGAGACTGGCTCCCACAAGGCATATTTCAATGTCACCGTGCCGGGCTCGGACGAAACCCCGCAGCAGCGCGAGGAAAGCATGCGAGCCTTCAACATTGGGACCATTATCAGCACGTCCGTGCATGAAGCGTATCCGGGCCATTACGTGCAGTTTTTATTTATGCCGCAGATTCACTCGCGCGTGCGGAAAATACTCTATTCCAGCAGCAACGTGGAAGGCTGGGCGCACTATTGCGAGCAGATGATGCTGGACCAAGGCTACGGCGGGCCCGGCTGGGGAGCGAAAGACGCGCGAGAAGCGAAACTGATTCGCCTGGGTCAGTTGGATGATGCGTTGCTGCGGGATGCGAGGTTTATCGTTGGCATTCAGATGCACACCCAGGGAATGACCATCGATCAGGCTGTCGATTTCTTCCAGAAAGAGGGCTATCAGACTCGCGCGACCGGCCTGGTGGAGACGAAGCGGGGCGCCAGCGACCCGACTTACCTCTATTACACGCTCGGAAAGTTGATGATCCTGAAGCTTCGCGCCGATGTGCAGGAAAAGGAAGGTGCGGCCTTCTCTCTGGAGAAATTCCACGACGATTTTCTTCTCCAGGGCGGGGTCCCTTTACCGATCGTCCGCCGTGCCATGTTGGGAAATTCCTCGCCGGTGTTGTAGGATTTCCGCCGATACAACAAGGGAATGGCGGATGTCATCTCATGGGTTGACAAGAAAAACTCGTTCCTAAAAGCCGCAATGCTTATACTGCGATACGGGAAGAGTTTGTGTGTTTGTAGAGGATGTTCACTGCCTGTAGAAGGCATTGGGAGAAAGCGATTCAATATGGCCAAAACCAAAATTCGCAAAGCAGTTTTTCCCGCTGCGGGATTGGGCACACGTTTTTTGCCCGCCACCAAAGCTATTCCGAAAGAGATGCTCCCGGTCGTCGATAAGCCGATTATTCAGTACGGAGTGGAAGAAGCCATCGCGGCGGGCTGCGACCAGATCATTATTGTCACGGGCAGGGGCAAGACCGTGATTGAAGATCATTTCGACATCAGCGTGGAGCTGGAGCGCCAATTGGAATCGCGCGGCAAGCTCGACCTGCTGGCCATGGCCAGGCAGATTTCCAATCTTGGCCGAGTCGCCTATATTCGACAAAAGGAAGCGATGGGGCTGGGCCACGCTGTGTTGATGGCGCGCGATCTGGTGGGCGACGAGCCTTTCGCCGTGATTCTTCCCGACGACGTGATTGATGCCACTCCGCCGTGTTTGCAGCAAATGGTTTCTGTTTTCGATGAAGTCCAGTCCAGCATTCTCGCGACCCAGATCGTCGAAGGGCCAGCCATTTCGGCCTATGGAGTCATCGATGCCAAACCGACGGCAAGAAACCCGCGCATCATGGAAGTCAAAGCTCTGGTGGAAAAGCCCAAGCTGAAAGACGCGCCTTCGAAGAATGCCATTATCGGACGCTATATCCTGACGCCGCGCATTTTTGAGCTGCTGGAAACAACTCCGCTGGGCGCGGGCGGCGAACTGCAACTCACGGATGGAATTCGCGGGTTGCTGGAGCATGAAAAGGTCTATGGGTATAGCTTTGAAGGCACGCGCTACGATGCTGGAGACAAGCTCGGCTTCCTGAAAGCGACGGTGGAATTTGCGTTGAAGCGAGAGGACCTGGGAGACGAATTCCGAGCGTGGTTGCAAGGACTGTCTCCGCTGAAAAGCTGATGTGGACGGCATGAAGATAAGGACGATCCGATGAATGTGAATGACAAGGTAGCGAATTTCAGCCTGAAGAACCAGGATGACGAAACGGTCCATTTGACCGACTTTTCCGGCAAGCCCGTGGTTCTGTTTTTTTATCCCAGGGCAGACACTCCGGGCTGCACGATTGAGGCCTGCGGCTTTCGCGACGCGTTTACCAGGCTGCAGAAGGCAGGAGCCATTGTGCTTGGCATTTCTCGCGATACGCCGAAGGCGCAGAAAAAATTTCAGGAGAAATACAATCTTCCATACCCTCTGCTGGCCGATGTCGACGAGAAGGTCTGCAATCAATTTGATGTGATGCGCGAAAAGAACATGTACGGCAAAAAGGTCTTTGGCATCGAGCGCACCACCTTTCTCATCGGCCCGAACCAGCGTCTGCTGAAAATTTTCCCCAAGGTCAAGCCCGAGGGTCATGCGGAAGAAGTCCTCGAAGCGATTCGCGAACATGCCAAATCCGCTGGGGCTTGAATCCGCGGAGGATGGCTTGCTCGGAGGCCGGGTCGACTGGCGGCAGTTGGCACGCAGCTTTTTCGATGCTCCACCGGAGCAGGTAGCGCGCGCATTGCTGGGGAAAATTCTGGTGCGCCGCAACGGAGGCGAACGACTCGCCGGACGCATCGTGGAAACGGAAGCGTATCTTGGCGAACATGATCCGGCCGCTCACGCCGCCAGCGGACGCACCGCGCGCAATGCGGTTCTCTATGGACCGCCGGGCCATGCCTACGTGTACAGCATTTACGGCTTGCACTATTGCATCAACGTGAGCTGTCTGCCCGAGGGGATTCCAGGCTGCGTTTTGCTGCGCGCGCTGGAGCCGCTGGAAGGCATGGATGCAATGCGGCGCAATCGCGGGTTTAGCGCCTCGGCGGCCATCCGTCAACTGGCGTCCGGACCCGGCAAGTTGTGCCAGGCCTTCGGCATTACCCGCGCGGCAGACAATGACCTCGACCTGACCGGCGCCGACAGCTCATTGGGTTTTGTTGAAGACGGCTTTCAGGGCGGAGACATTCGCGTGACTCCGCGCATCGGGATTCGCAAGGCGACCGATCTGCCGCTACGATTTTTTCTTGCCGGACACGCCTGCGTTTCCGCCGCGGGGCGGAAGTAGAACGTTGTCGATGAGCCGCGTGCTGCCAACGTACGCGGCAACGGCAAGCAGAGCGCCCGCTGCAACATTTTCCAGCGGCAAGAGCGTGTCAGGATCGACCACCGCCAGATAATCCACGCGCACGGCGGGCTCGTCTTGCAGAGTCGCGCGCATAGTTTCTAACAGAGCGGATGCACTCTGCTCGCCGTGGTCGGCTTGGGTTTGCGCCGCCAGCAGAGCGCGGGAGAGCGACAACGCCTGCCGCCGCTCTTCCGCTGACAGATAGCGATTGCGCGAGCTCATCGCGAGACCGTCCGGCTCGCGTACGGTGGAACAAATCACCATGTCGACAGGAAAATCCAGCTCGCGCGCCATCTTCCGCAACACGGCCACCTGGGCGGCATCTTTCTGTCCGAAGAAGGCAAAATCCGGCTGCACAATATGAAACAGCTTGGCAACCACGGTGGCCACGCCTCGAAAATGTCCGGGACGGGAAGCTCCATCGAGCCGCTCGCCCACTCCTTCCACGTCCACAAAGGTCGAAGCGCCCGGCGGATACATAACCTCCGCCGCAGGAGTGAAGACCACATCCACGCGCTCATCTTCGAGCATCTGGCAATCCTGTTCCAGCGTGCGCGGATAGCGGCTGAAATCCTCATTGGGGCCGAACTGGGTCGGGTTCACGAAGATGGACGCAACGACCACGTCACAACGTTGGCGCGCCGCCTGCACCAGCGAACGATGCCCGGCATGGAGCGCGCCCATGGTGGGGACGAAACCGACGCTACGTGGAAGAGGCGGTCCACCGGAGGCCCGCAACATGCGCAGCGCGGCTCGAAGCTCTAAGGGGTCGGAAATAATTTGCATGAAGGAAAACGCCTACGCCTTGCGAGGTTGCCGGATCGTAGCTGGAGCGACCGCGGCGCGAGCGGCGCCGCCTCGAACGAAGTTGCCGCGCGCCTCCGCGGACAGATGATAGCTTTCCGCATCGCTGGGAAAGCTGCGCGTCTCCACGTCCTTGCGATACGCTTCCACCGCATTGCGAATCAGCGAAGCCGCGTCCCCATAGCGGCGCACAAACTTCGCCGCGGGAGCAAAGCTCAGGTTCAGCAGATCGTGCAGCACGAGGATTTGCCCATCGCACTCCGGCCCGGCGCCAATGCCAATCGTAGGAATGCTCAACTCCTCCGTAATGCGCGCGGCGACTTCGCGCGGCACGCCTTCCAGCACCAGGAGGGCCGTGCCTGCGGCTTCCAGTGCCAACGCATCTTCTACTAACTGCTCGGCAGCGGGCACTGTCTTTCCTTGGACACGGTATCCGCCCATGCGATGCAGCGATTGCGGCGTCAGCCCTAGATGCCCGATCACGGGAATTTCCGCATCCGTCAACCGCGCCACCAACTCGACACGATTGCGCCCGCCTTCCACCTTTACCGCTTCCGCGCCCGCTTCCTTCACAAATCGCAAGGCGTTGCGCACACCCTGACTCGCATCCTCGTGATACGAGGCATACGGCATGTCCGCGGCAAGAAGTGCCCTGCGAACTCCGCGACGCACCGCGCGCGTGCAGAGGAGCATTTCCTCCATGGTGACCGGCAGGGTGCTTTCGTAGCCCAGCATCACCATGCCCAGGGAGTCGCCCACCAGAACGAGATCGACGCTGGCTTCGTCCACCAATCGCGCCATGGCAAAGTCGTACGCAGTCAGCGCCGAAATGGGCACATGACAGCGCTTCTTTTCCTGCAAGGTTGGGAGGGTGACTTTCAGAGACGTCGAGGAAGGTGCAGAATGCGCGGCAGCATCGGTGCTGCGCGGTTCGGTCATGCTCATGGAATTCTCCAGTGCAGTTCCCAGGTTGCCGAGGTTCCGGCGATGTGCGGGATACCGCCCGTAACGAACCTCAGAATACGCCCGTCGTCATCTCCCTTACAAATTGGGGCAACTGATCGTGGATCAGTTGAATCGCTCCAGGCCCTATTTTTCTTTCCAGAGCAACCACCAGCCGATGCTCGCATCATAAATCAGTGGAAACGTGGGGCAAAAACTCACTATTCCACCGGGTGACCGTCCATCTGTTAGTCAGACGCCACAATCTGACGACCGAAATGCACGCCAACGGGGCTCTTCGAGCCCATCCGCTAGGAGGCCTAGCATGAAGGGCGTTTGGTACGCACTCTCTTTGTTGGTATTCGCCGCGCCGATCACCGGATATGCTGCCGAACAGCTAATTCCGGCTGGCTCTCTCATCCAATGCACCGTTTCAGGGCCAAAGCTGTCTTCAAAGAACGTCGAAGTGGGCGACCCTGTTCTCTGTCAGATTAGCCATTTTCAGATCTACGGCCGTTCCGTATTTCCCTATGGCAGCTATCTGGTCGGCCAGTTTCAAGACTACAAAGACCCCGGACATTTCGTCGGGAAAGGCTGGATGGATCTGGAATTTGACCGGGTGGCCATGCCGCCCGACCAGGAAGTACCGATTAAAGCCAAGGTCGTATATGTGCCCGGATATTCTGTGGATAAAACGGGAAAAATCGACGGAAAAGGCCATCCCGTGCGGGACACTGTCGCGTGGTCGATTCCCGTTCTGTGGCCCATCGATCTGCTAAACCTTCCACGGCGCGGGCCGCGTCCCGTGCTGAAGGCGGAAACGCGTCTCACCCTCAAAATCATGGAGGATGTGAGAGTTTCGCCGCCGCAGCAGGCCCCGCTCGATTCCGAGGGCTTTGCTCGTCGCGCTCCCATGTCATATTCGCCTCCAGTTGCCGCACCGGCCCTGAAGCAACGCCCCATCAGCTACGCTTCAGCGTCTCCCGCAACGCAGGCAGGCGAATTGACGCCGCCGACCGCGCTCGTGACCCGGGACGGCTATATACGGTGGACGGACCATTACTGGTTTGAGGGTGGGGCGCGAGTCGTCTATGTTGCCGCAAACGGCCATGCCTACACTTTCCCCATTGACCGCTTGGACCTGAAAAAGACCATCGCGATCAATCGCGAACACGGGGTCAACTTCGTCGTTCGTTCCGAGCGATACTGAGGCTCGATCCTTCGGATTTCGAATGAAACTCTGCCGGACGCGCCCGCCGCGGCGCGTATCGTGCGTCCGATCTGAGAAGACGGGGCGATCCGGAAGCGAAAGATGGGGATTCTCCAATAATGCTTTTCTGGGAGGCGCCGGAGGATGGCGAAGACGAACTGCCTCGGCAGGAGTATAGAAAAGTTCCCTCGTTTGAGGCGGAAGCAAGCCTGCTGCGAGCATGAGCGTCGAGCGGAGCAGTACGGCGCAGTTGCGTTGTGCCTGGAGCTATTCCGCGGCGCGGGCCCAGTGCCCGGTGGCGATCTCGACCAGCGGGCCTTCGAGCAATGTAGTGGGGATCTCCGTCGCGGCCAGTGGAGCATTGCGATCGCTGTGCATGGTCGGGACAGCGGCCAGCAAGCTGCGCGTATACGGATGCTGTGGGTTGCGAAACAACTGCGCGCATGTCGCCATTTCGACGATCTTGCCCTTGCGCATGACGGCGACCCGCTGCGCGATCTGTGCAACCACGGAGAGGTCGTGCGAAATGAAAAGCAGCGCCGCATTGGAGCGCTCTTTCAACTTCCGCAACAGGTCGAGAATCTGGGCTTGGACGGTCACGTCGAGCGCCGTCGTCGGCTCATCCGCAATCAACAGACTGGGCTGGTTGACCAGTGCCATCGCGATCATGATGCGTTGCCGCTGGCCTCCAGAGAATTGGTGGGGATAGTCGTCGAATCGCAGGCGAGGCTCCGGGATGGAAACCGACTCCAGGGCCTCGATTGCGCGCTGGCGTACGGCGGCCCTGGAAAGACCGCGCTGGTGGATGCGAATGGCTTCGGCGATCTGTTTGCCAATCGACATCACAGGATTCAGCGCTGTCATCGGCTCCTGAAACACCATGGCGGCATCGCGGCCGCGGCGCGCGGTCATGTCTCGCTCCGGCAGTTGCAGCCAGTCCTCCTCGCGAAACCAGATGCTGCCGTTCACGCTTGCCCGCGGATCGAGCAAGCGCAGGATCGCCAGCGCTGTGACGGATTTCCCAGATCCCGACTCGCCCACCAGGGCCAGCGTGTCGCCGGGAGCAATTGAAAAACTCAGGTCGTCGACAGCCGTGTGCCGCCCCGCATCGGAGGAAAATGCGATCGAAAGATGGTCGACGCGGAGAAGAGACTGCACGCGCTTATCTTAGAGCATCGCAGCCCGAGAACGGCGCCCACAATCTTCCTGCCGCTGCGTGACCGGCTTTTCCTGCGAAGGGAATTCGCTTGCACTACACTCGTCATTGGAGCGCCTCTTTTCTGTCATGGCCGATGGTTTCGCCCAATCCGTCAAGCAGCAGGCCGACATCGTCCGCATCATCGGCGAATATATTCGCTTGAACAGGAGCGGCGGCCAAAGCTTCAAGGGGCTATGTCCATTCCATAAAGAGAAGACGCCATCGTTCAACGTGCAGGCGGCGCAGCAGTTCTTCCATTGCTTCGGCTGCGGGCAGTCCGGCGATGTTTTTACCTTCGTGCAGAAGATGGAGAACATCAGCTTTCCGGAGGCGGTGCGAAGCGTCGCCCAGAAGTGCGGCATTCCATTGCCGAAGCGCGAATTTTCCTCGCCGGAAGAAGCGCAGGCCTCGCGGCTGCGATCGAAGCTGATGGAGATCCACGAACAGGCGTGCCTCTATTTTGAGGAGCAGTTGCAGAGCCCGGAAGCGGCCCGCGCCCGCGAATATCTCACCGGCCGCGGCGTCACAGCAGAGGCGATTAGGGAGTTTCGCATCGGCTATGCGCCAGATTCCTATTCCACGATGCGCGACCGTTTTCAGTCTGCGTTCGACGAAGAAGTTTTGCGCGGCAGCGGGCTTTTTTCCTCCAGGGACCAGGGGGATGGCGCGGCCGGCCCGATGTATGCGCGCTTCCGCAAGCGGATCACGTTCCCCATTCGCAATGAAGCGGGCCGCGTGATCGCCTTTACGGCGCGGGCGCTCGATAACGATGAAAAAGCGGGCCCGAAATATCTGAACTCCCCGGAAACGCCGCTTTATACGAAGGGCCACGTGCTGTTCAATTTGGACAAAGCGAAGCAGGCGATCCGGCAATTTGAATTTGCACTGCTGGTGGAAGGGCAGATGGATTGCATTTCGGTGTATATGGCGGGAATCACGAATGTGCTGGCCACCAGCGGTACCGCCTTCACCGAGGCGCAGGTGCGCTTGCTGGGGCGTCATACGCGGCAGGTGGTGGTGAACTTCGACCCTGACACGGCGGGAGCAAACGCGGCGGAAAAGTCCATTGCTCTGCTGATTGAGGAAGGGTTCAGCGTCAAGGTCGTGACGCTGGAGGGTGGTCTGGACCCGGACCGCTACGTCCGCGAGCGTGGGACGCAAGCGTATATTGCAGCTTTGCGCGGGGCGAGGCGGCATAGCGACTATTTGATTGAGCGGGCGCGAACGCTGTTTCCGCCGGTCACGCCGGACGCCAAGGTGAAGGCGCTGAATTTTCTGCTGCCGCACATGCAGCATATTCCCAGCCGCATCGCCCGCGATGAGTTCGCCGCCGATGCCGCGCAGAAACTTGCCATCGACTCCGCGTTGCTGCGGCAGGAGCTGAAGCAGGCGGCGTTTGCGCGGCGGACGGATGTACGTTCCCAGTCGTCGGCGGCGCCGGGATGGAGCGAGGCGGAAAAACTGCTGTTGCGCGCCCTCACTCTGCCAATCGGCGATCCGGCGCGAGACGCGGCCCGGCAGCGGTTGACCGAGGAGCCTGCGCTCTACGAAGGGTTAGCGGCGGCATCGCTTCTTGCCGCGTTTGCGGCTGCGGAAGAGGCAATTTCCAATCCGTTCGCCCTGGCGCCGGATGAGGCCAGCCGTCATTTGCTGGCAACGGTGTTGATGAAGGGATCGCAGGAAATTCAACTTGAGCAAGTGGAGAACGCTTGCCAGTCCCTGCGGCATAGCAGGCTGGAACGGCGGCAGCGCGAGTTGCGCCGCTCGTTGGCGGAAGCGGAACTGCGCAACGATGCGATTACCGTGCAGGAGTTGATGGCGGAAAAAATTGCGCTGGATCGCGATCTAAGAGAAGGCTGAGCGGAATCTCGCGGAAATTCGCAGGTCAACTCGACGTGGTTCCTATTTCCGTGGTTCCTATTTCTTTGACGGGCGTGAAATGTTTGACCGTGGCTCGGGCGGATGCATAGACTGAAGTTGGTCCCCTTGGAGAATATCCGTAGAAATTCTCCAAAGAAAGTGCCCATGCTGTATATGCGCGCAGTACGGTTTAGCTGTCGGATGATCGGGCTAGGCATCGGCCTTTCCGCGTTGGCGATCACCGGATGGGCGCAGACCTCATCGTCTCAATCATTGCCATCCAGTCCGTCGTCGAGTTCCTCATCGCAAGGCTTGCAACCTCCAACCGATCAAGGGCCCGCGGGTTCGTCCTGGAGTGCTCCGCCGCCACAATCCGGCAATTCTTCAGACGTTCCGCATCCCAGCACGGGGTATGCACAGGCGATTCCCGCAGCCATCGATCCAACCGGTCCCGCCACGTCGCTGGAAACGTCTGAATCCCTCTTCGATGTGATGGCGGCGCTGAATGCCTGCGGATACGACCAGGGCCTGGCGGTCTCCGATCCGGTTCGTCAGAAAGTGCGGGATGACATGGACCAGGCGCTGCAACAGTCGGCGGAGGCACGCAACAGTCGCGACCGGCTCTGCGCCTTTATCCGTAGCCATTCCATGAGCAACGTCAACCTGAACGTGGCGGCGTACATCTCGCTGGCGTTATTTCTAACACCGCCGCCGGAGTTGACGACGAATGTCGCCGCCTCCGATCTGCCTCCCGATGCGGCGACCCTGGTCGGTTTTCTTCCGCTGCTGAGGGACTTTTCTCAGTCCGTGAACCTGCATCTGATCTGGGCATTGAACCACGCCGAGTATGAAGCAGAGGTGGTGAAGGCCCATGTGGCCGTCGGGCAGATGCTGGTGCAGATGGATTTATATCTGAAGCAACCCCCGGCCACATATGGCACTCGCCGGTTTCTGGTGCTGCTGGAGCCGTTGATTGCGCCCGGCGAGCGGAATGCCCGCGTGTACGGCGGCGACTATATCGTGGTGTCTTCCCCGGTGAACGGAAAGATCGATTTGGACCCGGTGAAGCACACCTACCTGCGCTTTGTGCTGGAGCCGCTGATCTACGCGCGCTCTCAGTCGATCGATCGACTGATGCCGATATTGGAATTGGTGCAGCCCTCTCCGTTGCCCTACATCTACAAGAGCGACATTCTTACGCTGGTCACGGAGTGCATGATCCGTGCCATGGAAGCGCAAACGATGGACACCGGCGTTCCTGTCTACAAGATTCCCGCCCACATCGATCGCAACCAGCTGGCCGCTGTGAACAAGGCGGACAATGCGTATGAACATGCCGTTGCGGAAGTGCGGCGGCAAACAGTCCAGCACGACATGGTCCAGGGTTTCATTCTGACACAATACTTTTACGATCAACTGAGGGGCTTTCAAGACAGTCCGGCGACGCTGCAGGAGATGGTGGGCATCATGATCTACGGAATGAACGTGGACATTGAAAAGCGCCGGGTGCAGGACATTG
>JAKAAZ010000269.1 GCA_021802085.1 Acidobacteriota bacterium | reverse complement strand
TATGAATGGCCACCACACCACACTCTTCGCGTAGCTTGTCGAAGGGGAGAAAATTCTGATCGGCCATGGGCATTGGGTCCATCGCTGCGCTATATGCGTTCATTATGCCTGATTGACTGCGGAAGATTCGCGATGAAATGTAGACTCGAGAGCATCCGGCAGTCCGCGACGCCATGGTTCAGACAGATTCGCAATCGATTCAGAAATGATCGGCTGGCCGTTCACGCTAATTTCGACGCGGTCAGCGATGGTTTTACCCAGTGGAACCACTTCCAGAAATCCTTGATTCGCCTTTCTCTTCACGATGTCCACTGCGTCCATCTTGCAACTCACAATCACCTGAGTAGCATGTTCCGCAAAGAGCGCAAGCGCGACCGTCTGATTGGGTGCATTCGCAATTGCCAGAGTAAAAATGTCGGCCTGCACTCCTATGCTGTGTGCAAAAGTCGCTTCGGCCAAGGCCACCGCCAGACCGCCATCGGACACGTCACATGCGGAACACAACGCTCCGACCTTAGAAAGCTCCTGCAGAGCGTTCTGTAAAAAGGCTTCCTCCCGCAGTAGAAGTGCTGGCGGTACTCCCCATAGCGTTTTCAGCAAATTCTTCGCATACTCCGAAGATCCGAATTCATCCAGGTTTGGTTCTCGAGCAGCGAGCATTCTGGGCCGCAATAACAATACCGCATCGCACACTCGCTGAAAATCTGCGGGGACCGTCTTCGACACATCTTCCAGAATGCCGACGATGCCAACTACCGGCGTCGGATAGATCGCTTCGCCTTTGGTCTCGTTGTACAGAGAAACATTTCCGCCAGTAATGGGCGTTCCAAGCGCGGTGCAGGCTTCCGCAATGCCGTCGATGGCACTCGAAAGCTGCGCCATGATTTCCGGCTTCTCGGGATTGCCGAAGTTCAGGCAATTCGTTGCCGCAATCGGCGTTGCCCCAGTGCAAGCCACTTTGCGGGCAGCTTCCGCTACTGCGTGGGCCGCGCCTAATTTTGGGTCAAGGTAGCACCAGCGACTGTTGCCGTCGAGCGCCATGGCCAGCCCGCGTTGCGTGCCTTTCAGCCGCATCACGCCCGCTTCCCCGCCCGGCCCTTGCGCCGTATTGGTCTGCACCATGGTGTCGTACTGTTCGAAGACCCACCGCTTGGAGCAAATGTTGGACGACGCCAGCAACTTCTTCAGGTCAGCAGCAAAGTCGCGTTTCGCATGCAACTGCTGCAGAATTTCCGGCGAGGGCTCGCTCGGTACCGGCGCTTTCCATGTGCCGATAGGACGGTGGTAGCGCGGCGCTTCATCGGTAAGCGATGCATTCGGGATATCGGCCACCAGCTCGCCATGGTGCAGAATGCGCAACCGCGATTCGGCAATCACCGTGCCGACGGTTACTGCATCCAGCCCCCATTTGGCGAAGACACGCAGTACCTCCTGCTCACGCCCCTTGTCGGCCACAAGCAGCATGCGCTCCTGCGACTCCGAAAGCATCATCTCATAGGCCGTCATGCCGGCTTCGCGTTGCGGAACGCGGTCGAGTTCCATCTCAATTCCAACCCCGCCGCGGCCGCCCATCTCGCAGGAAGAAGACGTCAGTCCCGCAGCGCCCATGTCCTGAATTCCAACGATGGCGCCTGTCTGCATGGCCTCCAGACAAGCCTCCAATAATAGCTTCTCCATGAATGGATCGCCCATCTGGACATTGGGGCGCTTCTGCTCCGAGCCTTCGTGGAACTCTTCGCTGGCCATGGTTGCGCCGTGGATTCCGTCGCGGCCCGTCTTCGCCCCAACATAGAGAACCGGGTTGCCGACCCCGGTGGCCTTGCCATAAAAAATCTCATCCTTGCGCACCATACCCAGCGCGAAAGCATTCACCAGCGGATTGCCGGAATAGCATGGCTCGAAGCGCGTTTCTCCGCCCAGGTTCGGAACGCCGAAACAATTCCCGTAGCCGGCGATGCCGCTGACAACGCCCTCGAGAATCTGGTGATTTTTATTCAGGACCGCAGTCGAAGAGGCATCTTTCTCTGCGCCGTTCGGTGATTCCTCAGAAACGATCGGTCCAAATCGGAGAGAATCCATGACCGCCAGCGGCCTCGCGCCCATGGTAAAAATGTCGCGCAGAATGCCGCCAACTCCTGTAGCCGCGCCCTGGTAAGGCTCAATGTACGATGGGTGATTGTGCGATTCGATTTTGAAGGCGCAGGCCCAGCCATCCCCGACGTCAATGATGCCGGCATTTTCTCCCGGGCCCTGCACCACCCGGTCGCTCTGAGTAGGCAGACGCTTCAAATGGACGCGCGAGGATTTATAGGAGCAGTGTTCGCTCCACATGACGCTGTAGATGCCCAGTTCCGTCAGGCTGGGAGTGCGTCCGAGCGCGCCCAGAATGCGCTGATATTCGTCGGCGGTGATGCCATGCTGCGCGAGTAATTCCGGCGTGATCTGTGCCGGTAGAGGGATCGCGGAAGAGGACGCTGGTTTCATTGTTTTCCGGGTAGAGGGACACTTTTATTGTTACATGCCTCACCTGGTTCGTGAGACTCCCGGCTCAATGGATGGAAGAGACCGCGCGTCGACAGCGAGAGGGTCAGGTTCTGTTACACTTTGGAGAGCGTTAGCGGCCAGGATGTCATCCGCTTTCGCCCTCCGCACTGCATCATAGCGTATTTCGGGGAGTGGCTCAGCCTGGTAGAGCACCTGGTTCGGGACCAGGGGGTCGGAGGTTCAAATCCTCTCTCCCCGACCATTCTTTCTCGCACGATTTAAAGATACTTACGCGACTTTCCTCGCTTCGTCTTGTTCCTCTGTTTTCGGTACACTCGGTACAACTGAAGGAAGTTTGAAACCAAAACCACACTTTTCTGCCCACTATCTACGGAACGCCACATCCTCTTTGATCTTGTCGTAGAGATCGGACATGCTCTCATCCGCGTGTCCCATCCAAAATTTCCGAAGACCCTCTGGACATCCGCTTCTATTGCGCAGGTGCGTGTTCCTGAAACGCCGGAAGGCATGATGGCCAGCCTTGTGGGTGCCGGTGAACGGGTTGATGTACCCCAATTGCTTCAGCGCTCTGGGAGAAGGTGCCGGCGAAGGATGCAGGACGATGCCAGCGGCTTCCCATTGCGGGTGCAGAACAGGAACCCATTTTTGCGTTCCCCAGCAAACTCCTTCAGCATGTCGGCGATCGCTGGATGAAGGTCGATTTGGCGAGAAGCGCTCGCTGTCTTGAGCCTCTTTTCGATTTTGCAATGACGCACCTTCTGCTCAATCCTGATGGTCAGGAAATCCGCGGAGATGTGCTTGTCAATTTCAAGACCAAGCGCTTCCCCGATCCTCAGGCCAGCAGCACCGCACAGAATGAACACCAACCGTTCCCGCTCTTTCTTCCAGGTAGCCAAACCCGACATGACCTCGGTAGAAAAGGACGGCGTGTTCTGCTTCGCCTTCTCAACGATGGGCATATCGATGAATTCGTAGTTCCACTTTCGTGGGTAGATCTCCTCTCCTTCCTCGTTGACCACGGACGCCACGACCGTCTTGACCACCTGCGCATAGTTTTCGATCGTTTTGGGCGACAAGCCACCTTCCGACATGATCGAAACCAGGGTCCTGAGGGCGGCGTTGTTAACCTCAGAAACCGGTATGCTTCCGATGTTCGGATTCAGCCAGTTCTTCAAACACCCATTCCAATTTTCGATCGTCTAGATTGCCACGGGTTTCCTCTTTCGCTTTTGCACCGACTTCATCCAGATGACGCTTGTTCTTGGAAGGTGACCACAGACTTCGGCTTGACAGTCTTATTGAAGTACTCCTCCGTATCTGCGCCGCTTTTATCGATGATTTCGCGAGCCCGTCGCTCTCGCGCAGATCTCGACAAGACTCCGGGCGCTGAAATGGGACAAATCCTCTCCCGTTTGTGGGTCCGCTTCTCTTGCCCTGCTACGTCCATCCACCACCGTACAACCCACCACTTGCCACTCTTCTCAAGGCGGCCTGATTGACCAGTTCTGCGTGACATGCTTTTTCCTGTCCGCTTTGCTGGCGTCGCTGGGTCAACGTTAGTACCTGTCCATTGAAAATCTGCGCAAAACTGGCAGGAAATCGTGAAGCTATGCGATCTGTGCGAAGGCCAGTTGCGGGATGACTACCAGTTCGCGGAGCTTGAGTCCGGTGGTGATGACCTGTTTGCCGAACTGGGTTAGGTAG
>JAKAAZ010000268.1 GCA_021802085.1 Acidobacteriota bacterium | reverse complement strand
GCCTGGATCAGAAAGCTCTGGATGCCGTCAAGCGATATCGCTTCAAACCGGCCATGCTGAATGGGAAACCCGTCGCCGTTCGCATGGATATCGAAGTCGATTTCCACATCTACTAAAGCGAATCTACAGGCACTGTATTCAAAAAAAGAAGAGTCATTCTGAGTACAGCGAAGAATCCAGAGGGTCATCGCAGAGTTGACCCTGTTCATCATCGTTTGGATTCTTCACTTCGGTCGTCGGGTGCCCCAGGCCTCGATTTTGAGACCCTGGATTGAACGTCTCTTCGTCATTCTTGGATGTTATTGCCGGAACAGTGTACGGGCGGCCGTTTCCGCATCTCGTGCAATTCTTTCGGCCACAAACCGAGTCAACGCATCGCTGGTACAGGCAGGCGCCTGCACGACGAATTGCGGTTTGCTCCGCGCCAGCTGCAGCAACGCCGCTGGCCACGCTGTTTCCGCTGTACCGGACTGCCGGGTGCCCCATCCTTCGCGTAGCGAAGGGTGGGATTGAATTGCTTCACACCACGCTGCCGTTCCTCCGCCGCTCCACAACACCGCGTCCGCGCGGTCCAGAAAATACTGCGCCGACGGCTTGAAGTCCCGAATCGCCGGGTCCAGTACGGTCAGGTATAGATCCGGCTTCAAAAATCGCACAATGCTGTTCGACTCAAGAATGGCATTCCGGGCCAGCGCCAGCTCCTTTCGCACTCGCGGCATCGCTTCCGCCAGTTGACCCTGCCGCGTCCGCACCCAGAACGACCGCACCGCGCCCGCCGCCAGAAATCGAGCGCTGTCCGTTCCGCTTTCCGCGGAACGTTCCTCGGTGACAGCCACGGTATGCGCGTCCGTTTCGCAATCGCACGCCTCGCCGTTCGCCGAGCAGATTCCGTGCCCGAATTGCGTCACCTTGAACGCGGTCCACTCCAGCTCCGGCAGCGCCGCGATCAGCCCCGCCACCACCGATGTCTTACCGATGTTCCGCGTATGTCCGCCGACCACGACAGTCGCCATGGCGTCAGTCCTTCTTTCTTCGAGCGGATTTACAGAGACTGCACCAAACCTGAGTTAAGTCATTCTGAGGTCATTCTGAGGTCGCTGCGGCGACCTCAGAATCCAGAGCGGGATGGCAGCGCCTATGATCTCCACATCTCCGGATTCGTCCCCTCATTCGGTCGAAGCCGGGGCCCCATCCTTCGCGCAGCGAAGGATGGGATAGAAAGAAGCTCGCACCACAGCCACACGAAAACTTCTAGTCCTTCGCTCGCTGCGGCGAGCGTGTCAGCCGCGCCACCATCGCCAGGCCCTTCAGGTAGTCGCGCAAAGGCTGCGCCGGCCGTCCCCAGAAGACCATTCCCGCGCCGCGCAATTTCTTTTTGCTCAGCACTCCCGCGCCCCCGCCTAGAATCACGCCTTCGCCCACCTCGGCATGTTCGCCAATGCCCACCTGGCCGCCCAGAATCGCTCCATCCCCCACAGCGCTGCTGCCGGAGATCCCGGTCTGCGCCGCCATCACCACGTTGCGCCCCACGCGAACATTGTGGCCAATGTGCACCAGATTATCCAGCTTCGTTCCGCAGCCGATTCGAGTCTCCTCCAGCGCGCCACGATCAATCGTCGTGTTGGCGCCAATCTCCACGTCATCTTCCAGCACCAACGTGCCCTGCTGTGGAAATTGCGTGTACGCGCCCGTCTCCGCGTCGCACACATAACCGAAACCGTCCGACCCCAGCACGCAGCCTGCATGGACCACCACGCGGTCCTGCAATTCCACTCCGCCGTAAATCACCACGCGCGGAAACAGTCTGCAATCCGCGCCGATTTTGACTCCATCGGCCAGCACGCATCCCGCGTCGATCTTCGTCCGCTCGCCAATTCGCACCCGTTCGCCCACCACCGCATACGGTCCAATCGAAACATCCTTGGCGATTTCCGCAGCTTCGCCAACAATTGCCGTGGGATGCACGCCCCTCGTCTCGCTGGCAGCCCCCAGCAGCCGCCACGCCTGCGCGAAGGCCAGTCGAGGCTGCGCCAGCACCAGCAACGGCTTCGTGGACGACCCAACGGATGCAGCCAGCTCCGGCGTGACCAGCACGGCCGCCGCGCCCGAGGCCAGCGCTTCTTCGAGCGTGGATTGGCTCTCGGCAAAGACCAGCGAGGCCGCGCTGGCATTCCGCACGCTGGACACACAAGTCATCCGCGTGTTGCGCGCAGAATCCTGCGGCCTGCATTCGGCCTGGAGGGCCTCGGCGAGTTCGAGCAACGAGAGCATAGCGTTATGGTAGCCGAGCGCAAGCAATCCGGCTCAGTGAAGATGGGACCGAAGGGGATCCGCTCTCAGTAAATCGCCTTCTCGCCCGCCGGTCGCGTCTTCCATCTCCGATGCACCCACAGCCATTGCTCCGGATACCGCCGAATTACATTCTCCAGCGCCGTGGTGAATAGCTGCGTATTGGCAATGGCATCGGCCTCGCTGTCGCCCGTATCGATCAGTTGAAGCTCCGGCAGAAAATGCAGAACATAGCGTTTTTCCGCCGGCTCCCAGACCAGAAAGCCTGGCAGCACCGCCGCCCCGGTGCGCAGCGCGACCCGCGCCACGCCGGATGCGGTACACGCGGCGCGCCCAAAGAAATCCACGAACACGCCCTGCGGCGGCGTCATGTTCGTGTCCATCAGGACCCCGACCGTGTCTCCGGCGCGCATGGCCGCGATCAGGCCGCGGGCAAAATCGTCCTTGGGCAACACGCGGTTGCCATGCTGCGTGCGAATGTCGTTGACCAGCCGGTCGATCCAGGGGTTGTCGAGCCGGCGAATGATCATGCTCATGGGGTGGCCCGCCAGCGAGTGGTAGAAGCTCGACAGTTCCCACGCGCCCAGGTGTCCGGTCAATATCAGCACGCCCTGGCCGCGCCGCTGCGCCGCCAGATAGTTCTCCAACCCTTCATACCGGATCAATTGGTTCGCCCGCTCCAGCGTGTACCCGGACATGTGGCAGAACTCCGCCAGTTGCCAGCCCAGTTGCTTGTACATGGCGCGAAGAATTTTCTCGCGCTCCGCGGCAGGCATCTCAGGAAACGCCAGCTCCAGGTTTTTCCATCCCGCCCGGCGCAGTCTTGGCGTAGCGGCATACGCGATCCAGCCAATGCCTGCCCCCACTGCCCGCGCCGCCCGACGCGGCAGCAGTCCCAGCAATTCCAGCAAAAGCCAAACCAGCGCGAATTCCAATCGTTGCCGCATAGAGAAAGCAATTTCTCTGTTTTAGTGGAGTCCAAGCTATCTTATTGGAATTCCGCATGCTGCGTCGCGTCACGCAATTTAAGATGGCAACCGTTCCGGCAATTTGGTGCTCTAATATACTCAGTTAGCAACCTAAATCGGTACGCAGGCCGCGACTTGGCATGCGAGTCGGGAGCACATTATGGATACATGGAAATTTTGGATGGCATTTGGCGTGGGAGTCGCAGCGGGCGCTGCGGTGGCGCTGCTCTATGCTCCTCAACCCGGGGATCGAACCCGCAAGCAGATTAAGCGCGGAATTGAAGATGCAACCGAACAGATCAAAAGCACTGCGGACGAATTCAGCGAAAAAGCGGAGCAGTACGGCAAGCAGGCCGAGCGCGCGATTCGTCGCGGACGAGAAGTTGTCGATGACACTCTATCCAAAGCCAGCTCCGTGGCGAGCAAGGTGTCGGGATTTATTTAAAGCGCGGCGTCGGAGTTCATCGGCAAACGACGCTTCGCTGATCGAGTGCGGGCCGCGAGCCCACAGACAGCCGTCGGGGTTTTAGGCACGATCGGAACCCAGGGATTGGCTGAAGAAAAAGGGAAGTTCCGCCACGGCGGAGCTTCCCTTTTTCGCTGCCTCTTGCTGTGGTCCTAATTGCATTTTCACAAATGATGGAATGCTGTGGGTGCCCCATCCATCCTAGCGAAGCTAGGGTGGGATGGCTAGAAAGCCCGCATTACAGCATCGGTGGAAATGCTCTAATTGCTGAAGAGCAGAATGCCTTCCGACGCGCGTTCTTCGCCCTCTTTCCCGATGGGCCGATAGAACAGTTGATTGTTGTCCAGATAGACCTCCAGGAATGCGGGCCGATCCTGAATATTGCCGGCAATCAACGCCTCCGACAGTGGATCTTCCACATACCGCTGCAACGCCCTCCGCAGAGGCCGCGCGCCATACGTGCGGTCGACCATGGTTTTCTCCAGAATCCACTTCTTCGCATCTTCCATCACGGAAATCGT